>JAKLKD010000002.1 GCA_023150845.1 Myxococcota bacterium
TGGCGTGGCCAAACTCGAAGGTCGCGCCTAAGGTCGCCACCCACAAGGAGCCCGCCGAGGTGATCTCCCCGGCGAGGGGGTAACCCCGCGGGTAGTCGGGATCGCCGTCGCCGTCGGTGTCGGAGACGAGGTCGGCGCTCTTCTGCACCGTGCGGGTCACGAGCTGCTGGTACTGGCCCCCGAGGTCGATGTTGATCGGGCCCGGCGCGCTGCGGGGGAAGAAGCGCAGGCCCACCCCGGCGGAGACGACGTGGCGGTCGCTGTCCATGTAGTTCGTGATGCCGGTCTGGTCGGGCACCGGCGTCGGCACGAAGCCGTAGCCGCCGCGGAAGGTCGTCGTGAAGACGTTGCCGGGGCCCTTCTTGCCGGTCCAGTCCCGGGCGAAGCTCGTGCCCATGCGCACGTTCACCGTGTCGTTGAAGCCCGGCGCCCCGACGTCGCTGCCCACCTTGATCGTCACCGAGCTGCCCGTGAGCGCCTCGACGCTCATCTCTTGGTAAGGCGTCGTCGTCTCGGTGAACATCGACCAGTAGACCTTGTTGAGGTCCAAGGTGACGAGCACCTCGTTGCGGTCGTCCGCGCCGAAGTCGAAGCCCGTCGCCACGCCGATGGTGCTCTGGGGCGGGTTGTACAAGGAGACGAGGTCCTTGAGCTCGATCTCGATGGGCTCGGCGAGCAGGGACGACAACAACAGCGTCTCCCCGTCGAAGCTCACCTCACCGTTCGCCAGCACGGTCACGTTCGCCGTGGTCTTGGTGCCCCAGTCGCCGCGGTAGGAGTAGCCGATGGAGGTGTGCTCCAGCACGTTCCACCAGGCCTCACCCTCGGGGATGTTGAAGCTCGTGAAGGCCGTCATGAACTCCGCGGGCTTAAACAAGAACCCGAAGTTCGGCGACATCGCGGGCTTGAGGTCCAGCACCAGCTCGTCCACCTGGGAGGTGATGATCACCTCGACCTCGTCGTTGCCCTCCTCGTTGGGGAAGCTCTCGACGGTGGTGTAGGACGAGATGCGGATCCGCGCCGTCGGCTGGAACTTGAGCTGGGTGCCCGCGCCGACGTACACGCCCTGCATGAGCTTCACGCCCAGGGCCGGGTAGAGCGCGAAGCGGTTGTTCCGGTTGCGGAACATGACGTAGTAGGGCGTCTGGGGGTCCTCCATCTGCAGGCGCATCGTCGTCGCCGTCGGCAGGTAGACCGAGAGCCCGAAGGTGAGCCGCCGGTTCGACAGCCAGCGGTAGCCCCCCGAGGTGAGCCACTGATCGAAGATCGGGAACGCGAGGCCGATCTGGCTGCCCGCGGTGTACAGGCTCACGTCGTCGGGGCCACGCACGCTGTAGTCCGCGCCGACCGGCCCCGAGTTGGGGTAGCCGTCGGCGTCCTGGAGCTGCCCGTCGCCGTCGGTGTCGTAGACGATGTTGTTGAAGCCCTGGAGCCGGTCGTCCCCGACGATGCCGCCCAGGGTGAGCGTCGGGCGCTTGAGCTGGGCGAGGCCGGCGGGGTTGTAGTACGCGGCGTGGGGATCGTTCGCGAGCGCCGTGGCGGCGCTCCCGACGCCCAGGTTCGCGGCTCCTTGGCCGTAGGTGTCGGGCACGGTGGCCCAGGCGGTCTGGGACAAGGTGAGCAGCAGAGGAGCGGTCAGCAGGGACATCCGCGTCTGATCCGGGTCAAAAGGGAGGGGGCTTGGGGGACGGGCCGGGGGCGGGCTCAGGGGGAGCCGCTGTCGCCCTCGTCGGCGTCGTCGTCGTTGAGCATGTCCATCACGTCGGCGGCGAGGTCGAGGACCCGGCCGAGCACGCCGCGGTTGATCAGATCGTAGAGGTAGCCGAAGGGGCCGTCGTCCTCAGCGGTCGGGCTCACGAGCTCCATGAGCGTCCAGTCCGCGCCGAGGCGCAGGCCGGCCATCCACAGGGCCTCGTTGTCGAGGAGGGCGCGGGCCTCGGCGAGCACATCGACGGGCTCGGCGCCTTCAGGCTGGGCCTCCTCGAAGTTGAGCGCCAAGGCGTCGAGCTGCTCCAAGGAGAGCGCGGAGCTGGGGTCGAGCACCCGGGGGAGCACGGCGCCGAGCAGCCAGTCGAGGTCGGCGACGGGGCGCTGGGGCCGCAGGGTGCGCACGATGAGGGGCCGGGGCACCAGGAGCGGCACCACCTCGGCGCCGCCGTCTTCGCTCCACGGGTTGATCGCGAAGGTGGCCAAGGCGAAGGCGTCCTCACCCTCCGGGGTGAACGCGCCGTCGGTGGCGTTCACGAAGACGGGGAAGAGGCCGAGGCTGCGCTCCATGAGGCCGCGCTCGAGGCTGATCTGGGAGAACATCTCCGTGCGGCCCAAGAGGTCGAGCTCCAGGGCGAGGTCGGCGAGCTCAAAGAGCACGTCGAAGTCCACCATCTGGTGCATGACGTAGATCGCCGGGATGATCACGTCGGTGATGCCCGTCTTCACCGCGGCGGTGAGCGGCGGCAAGGCGTCCTCAGCGATGCCGCAGAGGTCGTTCGAGGCGCCGTCGCAGAGATCCTCCGTGGTGTCGGAGAGCGTGGTGACGATCTCGCTGACGTCCTTCTTGTTCTCGTAGATGTCGTCCAGGGTGTCGAGCGCCAGCTCCAAAGCCGTCGTCTTCTTGCCCGTAGGCAGGACGATCTCCTCCGTGAGCAAGGTCGGATCGCCGCCGAGCTCCTCCGAGATGGCGAGCAGCTCGTCGATGATGCCCACGCCGTCCCAGCCGACGCTCTGGCCCTTGGAGTTCGTCGTGTAGAGCTTGGCCATCATGTCGGGGAGCTTCTGGAGCGTGCCCTCCCGCCACAGCCGGGCGTACTCGGTGACGAGCTTGCCCACGAGGTCGTCGTTCTTGGGGTTGCGGTCGAGGTCGCCGTCGCCGTCGAGGTCGCGGCTCACGAGGTACTGCAGGTAAGGCAGGAGGCGCTCGATCGGCGCCTGACCGGCCTTGCCGCCGTCGTCCATCATGAACAGGGCCAGATCGAGGATCGCGTTCTTGTCGTTCCCGGCGGCGGTGGTGCTCTCGTTGAGCACCTCCAGCATCGTGCGGGTGTAGTCGTCGCGCTCCTCGTCGGTCATCGTGGCCGAGGTCGCGTCCATCACCCGCTGGGCCTTGTCGACGAGGTCCGTGGCCAAGACGCGGCGGGAGAGGCGGATGACGCTGCAGGACTCGGGTTCGGCGCTCTCTTCGCAGGCCAGGAGCTCGTCGGCGGCCTCCCAAGACAAGGTGAGCGCCGCGCTGAGCAGGCCGCGCTGGGCGTCGCGCAGCTCATACGCCTCTTGGTACAACGAGAGCGCGCCCTTGAGGGGCTCGTCGGGATCCGACAGCAGGTTCGCGCCGAGCTCGAGGTTGCCGGAGAGGTCCACCTCACGCTCAAGCTCGTTGAAGGCCGTGACGAAGCTCTCCGCCGTCTCGGCGGTGCAGACGTACTCCACCGTCGGGGCGAGCTCCTCAAAGGCGCCGTGCTGGTTGAAGCACTCAAAGACGAGCAGGACCTCGTCGCCGCCTTGGAGGCCGTCGGTGAGGTTCGCCTCGAAGCAGGGGCCCTCGCCCGACTGGGGCGGCGCGAGCTGGGGCCCGTTCATGCCTGAGCCCTCCAGGCACGCCGGAAACGACGACAGCGTGAAGAGAGAGACGAGGAGGCCAGCGGTCGCGCGCGTGCGCATGAGCGCTCCAGAGTGGGGACAGACGTCCCGGTCAGAATAACCGGAAAGCGCGCCCGATGGGGGGCTCACTTGGATCGTCAAGAGCTGAGCGTCGCCTTCGTGCTCGGCGTCGCCCTCTTGCGGGGCGCCTTGGGCGCCTTGGACGGCTCGGAGGCGGCGAGCCGCAGCGCCTCGGCGACGAGGCCGGGCAGGGGATCGCCGACGAGCAATCCGGGGCTCACCCGGAGGTATTGGCGCCAGGCGCCGCCCCGGGGCGTCGTGAACAAGGCGAGGCCAGGCTGGCCGTGGAGCGCCGCCGCACGATCGGCGCCTACGCGCACCACGAGGGTGTCCTCGAAGGTGCCCAGAAACATCTGGCCGTTGACGAAGGCGCAGGGCATCCCGAACATCGACCGGCGCTCTACGCGGGGATCGTCGGGGAGCAGCCCCTCAAAGCGCTGGATGATCTCGGCGGTGGGCTTCTCCATGGCGGGGCTCCGGGTGCGCGCAGGCGCAGAGGCGAACGGGCGCCATCCTATGGGGTCCACAGGCCAATGTAAAGCCCAAGTTCGTGGCGGAGACTTCACCCCCGGCCTCGGGGTGGCTACCTTGATCCGCGTCAGCCCTGGAGCCCCGTGATGAACCCCTCGACGCCTACGTTCAGCCTCAGCCCCCTCGGCCGCGGACTCTACCTCGGTCTCTTCGCCGCCCTCACCTCCGCCGCCTCTTGTGACGGCGCCTTGGCGCACATCGACGTCGAGGCTGGCGCCACGACCGTCGTCGAGGGCGCGACGCTCTTGGAGCAGCTCGCGGGCGACATGGGCTTCGGCGACTTCGTGAGCATGGACCTCACCGCAGAGGACGAGCTCGCCAACCAAGGCGTCGGCCCCGGCGACATCCAGGACGTGCGCCTCATCGAGTTCGCGCTCACGGTCACGAGCCCCCAAGGCGGCGACCTGAGCTGGCTGGAGTCGATGTCCTTGTACGTCGAGGCCCCCGGCGTCGAGCGCGCGCTCATCGCCTCGGCGGACGACTTCCCCGAGGGCGTCGGGAGCGTCAGCTTTGACCTCTACGACGTCGATCTCACCCCCTACGCGGTGAGCGAAGAGATGACCCTGGCGACGGAGGTGAGCGGCCGTCGCCCCGACGAGGACACCACGGTGCGCGCGGACGTGGTGCTCGACGTCGGCGTCACCGGCCAAGGCGCCTGCAACCAGGCGAAGGCCGCCCGCGCGGCCTCGGAGTAAGGTCATGTTCAGCTTCTTCTCCCGGGCGCCCAAGATGCCGAGCGCGGAGGAGGCCCTGCCGGGTCGCGCCGCGCCGAGCTTCACCTTCGAGGATCACCACGCCGTCTTGGGCCGCCCGCTCACGCTGGAGGCCGCCCCAGGGACGGAGCTGATCGTCGGGCTGGGCTGCTTCTGGGGGGCGGAGCGCCGCTTCTGGACCCAGCCGGGGGTGCTCACGACGGCGGTGGGCTACGCGGGCGGCTTCACGCCCAACCCCACCTACAAAGAGGTCTGCACCGGCCTCACCGGGCACAACGAGGTCGTGCGGGTGGTCTTTGACCCCGCGGTCACCTCGCTCACCGAGCTGCTCCGGGTGTTCTGGGAGTCCCACGACCCCACCCAAGGCTTCCGCCAAGGCAACGACGTCGGCACGCAGTACCGCTCCGGCGTCTACCTCGCCGACCCCGCCCAGCGCGCCCAGGCCGAGGCCAGCCGCCACGCCTACCAGCGCGCCTTGGCCCAGGCGGGCCTCGGCGTCATCACCACGGAGATCCTCGACCGCCCGGCGTTTTATTACGCCGAGGACTACCACCAGCAGTACCTGCAGAAGAACCCCGGCGGGTACTGCGGGCTCGGCGGGACAGGGGTGAGCTGCCCCGTCGGGGTCGGCCTCAGAAGTTGACGCCGGCCTTCCGCATGAGCTGCAGCACGTCGATGTTCAGGGTGAAGCTCTTGTTGGGCGAGAGGATGTCCACCTTCATCGACACCCAGGGCAAGATCGCCTTGAGCCCGGCGTTCGCGCCGATGTTGATGAGGTCCTGAACCGGCTTGTGGGTCTTGGGGTCGCTGAGCACGCCGATGACGGTGGGCGTCGCGATGGTGACGGCGAAGCTCAAGAGCCCGATCTTCTCCCCGGCGCGCAGGCGCGCCCAGTCCGCCTCGATCTTCGTCAGGACCGGGGTCTTGAGGTCGGCGAGCACCCGCTGGACCGGGTCCGTCGCCAGGATCGCCTTCACGAGATCCGCCCCGGAGCCCGGCTTGGGCTTGGTCTCGTCGCTGTACTCGGCGACCTCCGCCACGGGGTCCGCCGCCTCGGTGGCGCGGACGATCGAGCCCTCGACGAGCTCTTGGTTCACGGACTCATCCGCGGTCTGGCTGAGCCGCTCAGCGCAGTCCTGGAAGGTCTCCCCGCAGGGATCTTGGGCGTAAGCCGTAGGCGTCGCGAGCGTGGTGAAGGAGAGGGCCGCGCCCAGAAAGCTCAGGATAAACGTACGCATCGGAGGACTCCTGCTTGAGGTCTCTCCGAGAGCATAGCGCGGATCTCCCGAGAGAGATCCGCGCAGAACGCTGGTTGATCCTATGCGCCTCGCCAAATGGCGTCAGCGACGCTCACTCCCCGTAGAGCAGCTCTTCGATCCGCTCGGGGTACCAGGTCGTGTCGATCTCCTCGATCACAAGCCCGGGGCGCAGGTAGGTCGTGCTCGGCGTGGCGTAGCTCGGGTTCCACCGCTTGAAGACCTCAAGGGTAGGATCGACGAGCACGGGGAAGGTGAGGCCGTTCTCATCTACGAGCGCCTTCGACGTCGCGGAGTCGCCGCTGCTCATGACGAGCATGATGAGGAGGCCATCCTCTAAGTACTGCTGCTGAAGTAGCTCCAACCCGGGAGCGTTTGCGAGGCAGGTGCTTCAGGTGAAGCCACCGTACTCCAGCAGGATGGTGCGGCGGCAGAAGTCGATGAGGTGGACCTCCTCGCCGAACTGGTCCATGAGCACGAAGTCTTCGGCGACGTCGCCGACCTCAGCCCCGGTGGGCTTCACGGCGTCCCGGCAGGTCGGGTCGATCTCGTACATGCCGGTGTAGGGGTGCACGTCGGCGTCAAGGGGGTCAGCGCCTTGGCTGACCTCCCAGCCGTCCATGAACCCGTCACCGTCGGTGTCGGGGTTGGCGGCGTCGGTGCCTTGGTCCTGCTCGTCGAGGTCCATCAGGCCGTCTTGGTCGCCGTCGAAGGGCATATCGACCACCGCGGGGGCGCAGGCGGTCAAGAGGCCCAGCGTCGAGAGGCCAAGCGCCAGCCTGCCGAGCCGCGCGTTGGACGCGGAGGAGCTAGGGCTGAGCTGCGAGTTGGGTGTCGTCATATCCGTAGAGTACAGGATCTTCGGGGCAGATGTGACGGCCTGAAGCCAAGATTTCGACAAGGGCGATCGACCTGGGGTAGAGAGGAGCGGTGAGCCTCGTGTCCCGCGCCGCCCCGGTCTTCAGCGCGCTCTTCGGCGCACCGCCGGAGGCCCCCGCGTCCCCCGCGTCCGCGGGCTTCGTGAGCTTCGTCGGCCTCGTGTCCTTCGTGGCGTTCTTCTTCGGTGAGGAGCAGGGGATCCGCGGGGATCCTTTGGTGTACGGGGCTTGGCGCGCGGTGGTCCACGGCGCGGTCCCCCTCGCCGCCGCCGCGCTCTACGAGGCCCTCGTCGCCCGCCGGGAGCGCCTCCTCGCGGGGCTCGGCGCCCTCCTCGTCACGGCCTGCCTGCTCGCCCGGGTGCTCGCCCCGACGGAGCTCCGGGCGCGCCCCGAGCTCTGGGGGCCCGCGGCGCTCCTCGGCGTCGCTGCGGGGGCCGCGGCCTTGTTCCGCCTCGGCGCGCACTCGGCCTGGGGCTTCGGCCTCGGCGACTGGCGGTTCTGGCTGGGCCGGGCGGGGGCGGCCATCGCCGTCATCGTGCCCTCGGCCGTGGCCTTGGTCGCGAGCACCCCGAGCCTCGCCGAGTTCTACCCGACCTACAAGCCCGCCCGGACCTCGTCCGCCGCCTTGGCCGAGCAGATGGCGGGCATTGGCCTCGACTTTGTGGGCTGGGAGCTGCTCTTTCGGGGGTTTATCCTCCACGGGCTCGCCCGGCGCGACCCGATCCTCGCTATCTGGGCCCAGGCGATCCCCTTCGCGATCTTGCACTTCGACCGGCCCCAGGTCGAGAGCCTGCTGAGCCTCCTCGGCGGCCTGCTCGCGGGCTGGTTCTGCTTGCGCGCGCGGAGCTTCTGGCCGCTTTTTTTCATTCATTGGGCGCAGATGATCGCCGTCGCGAGCGCAGGTTTTGTGTGGTGAGGCCGTGCCGGTCGCCATGATCGTCGTTCATCGGCGCGCTGAAGATGCTACCCTAAATGAAAACTTCACTCCCTCTTGGGGGGCTTGATGCAGAACCCGTTCCTGACGCCGACGGTGCTCGCGCCGTGGTCCGAATTGACCTCAGATCGTGTGCTCGCGGCGGTTCAAGAGGGTGTGAAGCTCGGAGAGCGCGCGCTGGCGGAGATCGCGGATCTGCCGCCGGAGTCCCGCGGCGTCGAGTCGGTGCTCATGGCCTTCGAGCGCGCCACGGAGCCGCTCGACTTCGCCTGGGGCCTCATCAACCACCTGGACAGCGTCGACAACTCCCCGGCGCTCCGGGACGCGATCCGCGAGGCCCTGCCCCTGGTGAGCGGGTTCTACGCCCGTGTGCGCCTGAACGCCAAGCTCTGGGAGGCCCTGCGCTGGGTCGCTGAGAGCCCCGAGGGCCGGGCGCTCACCGGGGTCCACCGCCGCTTCTTGGAGGAGACCCTCGCCGACTTCCGCGAGTCCGGGGCGGAGCTGCCCGACGAGGGCAAACGCCGCCTGGAGGCCCTCGAAGGGGAGCTGGCGCAGATCACCCAGACCTTCTCCGAGAACGTGCTCGACGCGATGAACCAGGTGGAGCTGCTCATCGACGACCCGGCGCGCCTCGACGGCCTGCCCGAGAGCGCCCGCGCCGCCGCCTTGGCCTTGGCCCGGGCCAAGGGCCTCGGCACCCCGGAGCGCCCGGTGTGGCGCTTCACCCTACACATGCCCTCGTACCTGCCGGTGATGAAGTTCGCCTCGGACGAGGCCCTCCGCCGTGAGCTCTGGGAGGCGATGGCCGCCGTCGGCGCCGTGGCCCCCCACGACAACTCCCCCCTCGTCGGGCAGATCCTCCGCCTGCGCCACGAGAAGGCCACCCTGCTCGGCGCCCAGCACTTCCCCGACCACATCCTCAGCCGCCGCATGGCCCGGCGCGGAGAGGTCGCCTTGGCCTTCATCAACCGCCTGCACGGGCGGGTGCGTGAGGCCTTCTTGGCCGACGTCGCCGAGCTGACCGCGTTTAAGGCGGAGCAGCTCGGCCAGCCCGGCGTGGGGCTTGAGCCTTGGGACGTCACCTACTACTCCGAGCGGCTGCGCCAGGCGCGCTACGAGCTCGATGAGGAGGCGCTGCGGCCCTACTTCCCCCTCGACGGGGTGCTCAAGGGCCTCTTCGCCCTCGTGGAGCGCCTCTTCGGCCTGCGGGTGACCCCCCGGGAGACCTGCTGCCCCCGGGCTGGCGGCCCCAGGGTGCCCGGCGCCATCGAGACCTGGCACCCCGAGGTCCGCTACTTCGAGCTGCACGACCAGGGCGGCCGCCTGCTCGGCGCGTTCTACACCGACTGGCACCCCCGGGAGAGCAAGCAGGGCGGCGCCTGGATGGGCACGCTCTACACCGCCGAGGCCGCGCCCCCCGGGCGCCGGGGCCCCCACGTCGGGCTCATCGCGGGAAACCTCACCGCCCCGCCCGACGGCGGCCCGGCGCTGCTCACCCACCGTGAGGTCGAGACGGTGGCCCACGAGCTCGGGCACCTGCTCCACCACCTCACGAGCGACGTCGAGGTGCGCAGCTTCTCCGGGGCGAACGTCGCCTGGGACTTCGTGGAGCTGCCCTCGCAGATCATGGAGAACTGGTGCTGGCAGCGTGAGAGCCTCGACCTCATCGCGCGGCACCACGAGACCGGCGAGCCCTTGCCCCAGGAGCTCTTCGACCGCCTCGTCGCCGCCCACAACTTCCAGGCGGGCATCAACTTCATGGCCCAGCTCGCCCACGGCAAGCTCGACCTGGAGCTGCACCTCCGCGGTCGCGACTGGGCGCCGGAGGAGCTAGACGCCCGCCTGCGGGAGCTGCTCGACGGCTGGCGTGTGCCGACCCAGACCGACGCGGGCTTCATCGTGCGCCGCTTCACCCACCTCTTCGCCCACCCCACGGGCTACGCCGCGGCCTACTACAGCTACAAGTGGGCCGAGGTGCTCGACGCCGACGCCTTCACGCGCTTCCGCGACGAGGGTGTGCTGAGCCCCGTCGTGGGCCGCGAGTACCTGGAGCGGGTGCTCTCTCGGGGCAACAGCGCGCCGCCGGAGGAGCTCTTCCGCGACTTCATGGGCCGGGATCCCGACCCCGACGCGCTCCTGCGCCGCTGCGGCCTGAGCGCCTGACGGGGCTCAGGGCTCGGCGCGGATGAGCGCGAGGCCCGCGTCGGGATCCTTAAAGCCCACCATGAGGGGCGCGCCGTCCCGCTCGATGATCGGCCGCTTGAGCAGCATCGGGTCGTTGGCGAAGGCGTCCGCCCACTGGGCGTCGGTGTAGCTGGCCTTCTCTGGGCCGAGCTGGCGGAACGAGCGCCCGGAGGTGTTGCGCAGGCGCAGCGCCCCGAAGGTGGCGATCCAGGCCTCGATCTGCGCCCGACTCGGCGGGTTCGCGCGCAGGTCGACGAAGGCGTACTCAATCCCGGCGAGATCAAGGTGCGTGCGCGCGTTTCTTACGCTGTCGCAGGTGGGGATGCCGTAGAGGGTGAGGGACATTCTCGCTCCGACGTTTTCGGGCCCATAACCCGATCGTGATCTGGGGTCGCTCAGCGCCCGGACGGACACGAGGGGATCATATCTGGCGTCGGCGCGTAGCCAAAATTTAGCGCCGACGCCAGAATCGACGTCCGGCGAGTCGAATTTGGCTTTTGCGCTATGTACCCCCGGCGGAGGGCGCCATAGGCTCATCCCAAGCCGGAGCGACACCCGATGAGCACAACGATCGTCGTCGTGATCACGCGCAGCGCGATGAGCGCCGCCGCCGCCCTCACCCTCAAGCTTGGCCGGGCCTTGGCCGAGGACGGCTGGCGCGTGCGCCTCGTCGACGCCCCGTCCGCGGCCCTGAGCGCCGCCGCGCCGCCGCGCCCGCCCGAGGAGGAGCGCCGCCTCTGGGGCGCCGAGTCCACCCCGTCCCAGCGCGGCGTGCTCACCCTGAGCCCGGCCCTGCGTGACGACCACGGGGACCGGCTGCGCTACGTCTTGGGGCGCCCGTGGGCGCCGGGCCCGCCGGAGCTCGTGCTCGCCTTGGCCGGTGACGAGCGTGGCCTCGGCGCCTTGCTCGGCGTCTGCGACGGGGCCTTGGCCATCGACGACGAGGACGAGCGGGAGGCCCTCGCCCCGCTGCTCGCCGCGGCGCCGATCCGCCTCGGCGCTGGGCCTGACGAGGTCCCGGCGGTGCTCGCCGCGCGGCTCCTGCGCGCCTTGGGCCTCACCCACCCCGAGGCCGCCGCCCGGGCCCGCCAGGGGGCCCTAGACGCCGAGCACGACCTCGCCTGGGAGGGCTTCGGCGAGCTGTGGGACACCGACCCCGAGGCCGCCCAGTCTTTCTTCTGGGGCTCCTTGGCCACCCAAGACGGGCCCGCGAGCGCCGCCGTCGCCGCGCTCGGTGTCATCCACGACCGCGCCCCGACCGAGCTTGACGTGCTCGGCCCCGTGCTCGGCGTGTGTGTGCAGAAGCTAGGCGCCTCGGGCCCGCACCCCCTCGCCGAGCGTGTCTGGCGCGTCGCCGCCGCCATCGAGGCCCGGGCGACCGGGCCCCTGCCCCTGCGGGTGCAGATCGACCTCCTCGACGCCGGCCTACGCTACGCCTGGACCCTGCGCGACGCCGGGGACCCCGACTTTGAGCCCCTGCTGCGCGCGCTGGAGGACCGCCTCCTGCGCCTCGACGCCTCGACGACCCGCCCCACGGACAACCTCCGCCTCGCCGTCGCGCTCGGCAACCTCGCGTCCTTGACCGGCGAGCTAGGCCACCTCGCCTGGGCCCGGCGCTGCATCGAGCTCGCCGAGCCGAGCCAGCCCGCCCTCGCTGAGCGTTACGGGGTGCTCGTGCTCACCCGCTTCGCCGCCACGGGCCAGGACCCCTCGCTCTGGGACGAGCTCGTCGCCCACGCCCGGGGCCGCGTCGGGCCCGAGCCCGCCCGTGCCCACCACCTAATGGCCGTCGCCTTCGCGCACCGCGGGGATCGCGCCACGGCCCTCTCCCATCTCGGCGAGGCCTGCGTCTACGATCGCCGCCGCCTGCTCGCCGCGTTCTGTGACCCCGATCTCGCGCCGCTCTTTGTCGGGGCGGGCCGCGCCGACTACCGATTCCGGGTCTCCGGTCCCGAGGGCTCGTGATCTCAAAGGTTTAGCGTGATGCCAGTCGGCGGCGGATCCTTGCGGGGGTCCGCCGCGCCAGCGTCAAAGTGGCCGAGGTGATGATTTCAGAATGATTATCTTTGGCGCACAAGTCTGCGGACACGCAGAGTTTGCGACCTCTGGTCGGCCGCGCCACGAGCGGCGGTCTGCCGCGCGAGATCTCGTGCAGCAGTCCAACATCGGCCTAGGACGGCCTCTGAGCCACGCTCAGCGCAGGGTGCAACGGGCCTCTCCGGCGTGAGCGAAGGCGGTCTTACCGCGCTCCTACCTTTGTAGATGAGCACGCCACCGGCGGGGTAGACTTGCCCTGAGAAAGACTCTCACTGGCCCGTCGCACTGGAAGGCATATGCGCAAGATCTCCTCGCCCGTCGCGCGGCGCCGCGATGGGTCGTACGCCGTCATCTTCGCGATAACCCTCGTCGTGCTGCTCGGCTTCGCGGCGATCACCATCGACGTTGGCTATCAGCAGGTCGTTCGCAACCAGCTTGAGAACATCACCGACGCCGCGGCCCACGCCGGGGCGCACAGCCTCGACGGTACCAACGTCGGCATGATCAGCGCCCGCTCCGCCGCCCAGCTCGTCGGCTCCGAGAACTATGTCGCTGAAGGCACGGTGAGCCTCGACCTCAACTCGAGCAACGCCGCGAACGGCGACATCGTGCTCGGCACCTGGGACTTCGACGCCGGGGAGTTCACGGCCTCTGGGGACCCCTCGGTCATCGACACCGTGGCCGTGCGGTCCACCCTTGAGCTCGACACCTTCTTCGCCCGCTCCGCCTTCGGCCGGGCCACGATGAACGCCCAGGCCGTCTCCTACGCGTACCAGCCGCCGAGCGAGGGCGCGGGGGAGGTGACCTGCTTCTTGCCCGTCGCCATCGCCGACTGCATGTTTGACCTCTACACCGAGACCGAGCTCCAGAGCATCAACCTCGCGCTCAACCCCGCGGGCATCGACAACGTCGGCTGGGCGCGGCCCGACGCCACCCCCAGCGCGTCTTGGGTGCGCGGCCAGATTCAGAACTGCGAGGCGGACGGCGCCTTGGCCGTCGGCGACAACGTCGGGCTCAACAACGGCGTGATCTCCTCGGCGCTCAGCGAACTGGGCTCGGCGATCAACAGCTCTACGACGAGCTGGGACACGAGCACCTGGGGCACGATCCCCAAGCAGGCCTCCCGCAGCGAGGTCAGCAAGGCCAACTACGGCAAGACCCTGGAGGGCGTCTTCGTCATCTTTGACGGCGGCCCCGACTACTGCACGGGCAAAGGCGGCAGCTTCAACGGCACCGAAGTCGTCACCGGCTTCGTCTGGGGCGCGGTGTACGACGTGGTGAACACCGGGCCGTCGAGCGGTAAGAACATCTCCGTGCGCCTCGACCTCTCCGCGGATCGTGAGATCGGCACCAAGGGCGGCGGCCGGGACGTCGGCGTCACCTACCAGCCCCCGGTTCGGATCCTGCAGTGAGCTTGTCCTCTCTCCACCGCCGCGCTCGACGAGATCGTCGGGGCTCCAACGCCGTGGAGTTCGCGCTCATCTTGCCGATCTTGATCCTGCTCTTCGCAGGGATCGTCGAGTGGGGATGGACGCTCAACCAGCAGATGATGGTCGTCCAGGCCGCCCGGGAGGGCGCCCGCGCCGGCGTGTCGACGCCTCGGGATGACGACCCGGAGACCGCCGCCGAGGCCCGCGCGGTCCAGGCGCTCAACGACATGGGCCTCAACGGCAGCGCCGCCGTCGTCACCGCCACCATCACCGGCGCCTACCCCGACGAGCTGCTCCAGGTCAGCCTGGCGCTGCCCCACCAGCCCATCATCGGCCTCGTGCCGATCCCCGTAGACCTCAAGGCGGCCCTCACGATGCGCCTCGAGGAGCAGGTCGCGCCCTGAGCGCGTCCGCCGGGCGGCCCCCAACGAAGATGGACAGCGGCCCCTCCCCCGGCTACCTTGCGACCAGCCCCGCAGAAGACGAACGGGGGCGTTCACCAGGTCGCGTTCTCGGCAGGCGGGGTGGTGGGAATACCCAGGATGCCGAGTGGCCTTCGGGCCGAGTGACCATTGAACTTCTCTGAGCTGAACCTCATCGAGCCCTTGCTGCGCGCCGTCGTCGCCATGGGCTACACCGTCCCCACCCCGATTCAGATGCAGGCCATCCCGCCCGCGCTCCAAGGGCGCGACCTCTGCGGCATCGCCCAGACCGGCACCGGCAAGACCGCGGCCTTCGCCTTGCCGATCCTCCAGCGCCTCGCCGCGGAGAAGCCCGCCCGGCACATCCGCGCCCTCATCCTCGCCCCCACCCGCGAGCTCGCCGCCCAGATTCAGGACACCTTCCGCCAGGCCGCCCAGCACCTCCCCGGCCTGCGCTCGGCGGTGATCTTCGGCGGCGTCGGCCAGTCCGCCCAGGTGCGCGCCCTGGAGTCCGGCGTAGACATCCTCGTCGCGACGCCGGGCCGCCTGCTCGACCTCTCCGGCCAGGGCCTCTTGAAGCTCGACAAGGTCGAGATCCTCGTGCTGGACGAGGCCGACCGGATGCTCGACATGGGCTTCGTGCCCGACGTGCGCCGGGTGCTCAAGCTCATCCCCACCAAGCGCCAGACGCTTTTCTTCTCGGCCACCTTGCCCCCGGTCATCGACGAGCTCGCCGGGCACATGCTCAAGGACCCGGCGCGGGTCTCGGTCACCCCGGTCACCAAGACCGCCGACAAGATCGAGCAGTCGGTGTACTTCGTGCACCAGATCGACAAGCGCGCGCTTCTTCGGGAGCTTCTGAGCAACCCCGAGGTCAGCCGGGCCGTGGTGTTCACCCGCACCAAGCACGGCGCGAACCGCGTCGCCGAGCATCTGGAGAAGGGCCGCATCGCCGCCGAGGCCATCCACGGCAACAAGAGCCAGAACGCCCGCGAGCGGGCCTTGGGCAACTTCCGCCAAGGCACGACCCGTGTGCTCGTCGCCACGGACATCGCGGCCCGCGGCATCGACGTGACGGGCATCTCCCACGTCATCAACTACGACCTGCCCACGGAGCCCGAGACCTACGTTCACCGCATCGGCCGCACGGCCCGGGCGGGGGCGGGCGGGATCGCCGTGACCTTGTGCGGCCCCGATGAGCGCGGCATGCTGCGCGACATCGAGCGCCTCATCCAGCAGCGTATCCCCGTCGTCGATCCCTGAGCCCAGGCGCTCGCTAGGCGCGCCCCAAGGATCCTCCACCTCCTCCCCCTTCCCGATGGGGGAGGGGAGAGGATAAGGGGCCGCCTTCCACTCTCTGGGAGCGCCACCGATGAGCGACGAGCTGCTGCGAGGCTTCGCCCCGATCACCCCGACCGCCTGGCAGATGATCGACCAGGAGGCTAGCCGGGTGCTCCAGGTCCACCTCACCGCCCGCAGGCTCATCCAGACCCGAGGCCCGCTCGGCTGGGACCACTCCGCGGTGAACAGCGGCCGGGCCACGCGCCTCGAGGAGTACGGCGGCAGCGCGGTGCAGACCTTGGTGCGTGAGGTCCAGCCGATGCTGGAGCTGCGCGCGCCCTTTGAGCTCGCCCGGGATGAGCTGGAGTCCATCGGCCGGGGCAACCCCGCGCCGGACCTGAGCCCGCTCACCGAGGCCGCCCGCAACATCGCCGCCGCTGAGGACCGCCTCGTCTACACCGGCCTCGCCTCGGCCTTCGTGCGCGGGATGCACAGCCACTCCGAGCACGAGCCCGTGGCCTTAGACGGCGACTACCACAACTACCCCGACGCCGTGGCCTTGGCCTTTGAGCGCCTGCGCCGGGCCGGGGTCGGCGGGCCCTACGCCATGGCCCTGGGCACCCGCTGCTTCTCTGGGCTCAACACGACGACGACCGTCGGCGGTTACCCCGTGCTGGAGCACGTCCGCCGCATCGTGGACGGGCCGATCATCGCCGTGCCCGTGCTCGACGGCGCCCTGGTGCTCAGCCAGCGCGGCGGCGACTTTGAGCTCGTGCTCGGCCGCGACCTCAGCGTCGGCTACAGCGACCACGACTCACGCTCGGTGCGGCTCTACTTTGAGGAGAGCCTCACCTTCCGCCTGCTCGGGCCCAGCGCCGCGGTGCCTCTGGTCTACCGCAGCGAGTGAGCTTGTTCATTGAACCTGTTCATTGAACGGGTTTAGCGAACGTCGACGCCTAAGCTCAACGACATGAAGGTCAGCCAGTTGCGGTTGTAGCCGTCCCCGGGGGGCGTCGGGTTCGACGCCGTGCCCGTGGACCCGCCGCTGATCACGCGGAGGTTCAGGAAGGGGTAGACCCCGCCGTCGAGCTCGACCCCCGCCCGCGCCGAGGCGTCGAGGATCGCGCCGACGACGTCTGAAGTGCCGCCGTTGAGGTACTTGATCGGCGCGTAGAAGCCGTCCACCTCGGTGCCGACCCAGTAGCCCTGATCCCCCACCGGGGTTCGGGCGCGCACCTTGAGCAGGGGCACGGGGCCGATGTCGCGGTTGGTGCGGCGCAGCTCCCCGTCCGCCGAGGTGAACTCGATGTTCGCGTTGCGGATCTGCAAGCCCAGGCCCACGGCCAGCTCCCGCTTGTCCCCGGGCAAGAGGTCGTAGGTGTAGGAGCCGCGCCAGTACGAGAAGCCGTAGCGCATGTCCACGGCGGAGTCCGCGGGGAAGGTCGCGTCGTCCACCACCAGGTCCTCGGTGAGCCAGACCTGGGTGCGGAGGTCGAGGGGCTGGTAGAGGAAGGTGGCGGTGTGGCGCGGGCCGAAGTGGGCGTCGGCGCTCAGGCGCATGAACGGGAAGGCCACGTCCTGCCCGCCGTCCTTCACGTAGTCGAGCTGGGTGCCGCTCTGGCTGAACTGGATGTTGTGCGCCAGGGGCTTGAGCGCCCCCAGCTCCGCGTGCAGGGACAGGGCGTAGGGCCGACCCGCGTTGTTGAGCGCGGTGGGGGCCATGGGCTCGGCGTAGGTGACGGAGGAGAGCAGGGCGAGGACGATCATGGGGCGCTCCGGGGATCAGCCTTTGGGCAGGACCTTCTCGATGGCGGCGGTGAGGGCGGGATCGTTCGGGGCCACCTTGGAGGGGAAACGCCCGACGACCTCGCCGCTCGGGGCGACGAGGAACTTCTCGAAGTTCCACTTCACGTCGGCGCCGCCGCCGGCCGGGGACGCGATGAGCTGGGTGTAGAGCGCGCTGCGGGCGGCGCCGTTGACGTCCTGCTTCTCGAGCAGCGGGAAGTCCACGCCGTAGTTGAGCTTACAGAAGCTCGCGATCTCCTCGGCGCTGCCGGGCTCCTGGCCGCCGAACTGGTTGCAGGGCACGCCGACGATGGTGAGGCCCTTGTCCTTGTACTGGGTGTACAGGGCCTGCAGGCCCTCGTACTGGGGCGTGTAGCCGCACTTCGAGGCGACGTTCACGAAGAGCACGGCCTTCCCGGCGATGGCGTCGGCGGGGAGCGGCTGGCCGTCGAGGCCGATGAGGGGGGTGGTCTTGAGCCAGTCAGCGGCGGGAGCGGCGGCGGTGTTGGCGGCGGGCATCGGGGCCTCGGTGCTGGGGGTGGCGGCGTCGGTGGTCGTGGCGGGCGCGGGGGCCTCAGCGACGGGCGCGGGCTTGCTGCCGCCGCAGGCGCAGAGGCAGATCGACATCATCATCGGGATCAGGCGCATGAGAGCTCCTTCAGGTTTACGAGGTTTTGTATACAGTTTTCTCGTCCATCTGTCCACAAAGAATGTGCAAACCAATTGCGTTCTCTATACGGTCCGGGTACACTTGTTTTGTCAGCGGGTCACAGCGCTGGCTCTCAGGGGTACGCCGCATCCTTCGCCACCTCTTTCTCTCTCGTCACTCGACCCCTTCCCCAATGTGATGAAGGGTGCGCGCGTTTCCCCTGGTCCTCATCTTCTGCGCTTAAGCGCCGCAGACTCCACCAAATCCGGTTAACTCTCGGGACTTCGCCCCGGCCCCCTGCCGGTGAGCGCCCCCGAGGTGAATCGATGGTCAGACACTTCCTGTCCTTGGCGGACCAGAGCCCAGAGGAGCTGCGCGCCCTCCTGGAGATCGCCCGACAGGTCAAGCTCAACCCCCCCGCCTTCGCCAGCGCCTGCCGCGGGCAGACCTTGGCGATGATCTTCCAGAAGCCCTCGCTCCGCACCCGCGTGAGCTTTGAGGCGGGCATCTTCCAGCTCGGCGGCCAGGGCGTGTACCTGGGCCCCAAAGACATCCAGCTCCACCGCGGCGAGTCCCTGCGCGACACGGGCCGGGTGCTCTCGCGGTACTGCGACGGGCTCATGGCTCGGGTCTACGCCCACCAGGACATCCTCGACCTCGCCGCCAGCAGCACCGTGCCGGTGATCAACGGCCTCACCGACCTCCTGCACCCCTGCCAGGTGCTCGCCGACCTGCTCACGATTCAGGAGAAGCGCGGCCAGCTCACCGGGCTCAAGCTCGCGTATGTCGGCGACGGCAACAACATGGCGCACTCGCTGCTCTACGGCGGCGCGCAGTTCGGCATGACCGTGAGCGTGGTCCACCCCCGGGGCTACGCGCCGAACCCGGAGATCGTCACCAACGCCCGGCAGCTCGCGGCCAACAGCGGCGGCGCCGTGCTCATCACGGAAGACGTCGAGGAGGGCGTCGTGGACGCCGACGTGGTGTACACCGACGTCTGGGCCTCGATGGGCCAAGAGGCGGAGCACCGCGAGCGGGTGCAGCACTTCGCGGGCTACCAGGTCAACGCCGCGCTCATGGCCATGGCCCGGCCCAAGGCGCTGTTTATGCACTGCCTGCCCGCCCACCGGGGCGAAGAGGTCGCCGCTGAGGTCATCGACGGCCCGGCGTCGGTCGTCTACGACCAGGCCGAGAACCGCCTGCACGCCCAGAAGGCGATCCTCATCCGCCTCTTGGGGCGTAAGCACCTCTGAGAATCCGCGCGCCTGTCACCTTCGGGCCGGCTCGGCGTCGTGTATAGTAGGCATAGGAGGGCGAAGGTGACTGAACATGTACGGGTCGTTGAGGTCGGTCCCCGTGATGGCCTCCAGAACGAGCGTGAGATCGTCCCGACCGACGCCAAGGTCGAGCTGATCCGCCGCCTCGTGGCCGCGGGCTACGAAGACATCGAGGTCACCTCCTTCGTGCGCCCGCGCTGGATCCCCCAGCTCGCCGACGCCAGCGACGTGCTCAGCGCGCTGCGGGGTGTGCAGGGCGCGACCTTCTGGGCGCTCGTGCCCAACGAGCGTGGCCTGGAGCGCGCCTTGGACGCGGGGCTCTCCGGCGTGGCCACGTTCATGTCGGCCTCGGAGACCCACAACCTCAAGAACGTGAACCGCACCATCCGCGAGAGCCTCGGGGCCCTGCGGGAGGTCATCGGCACCGCCGTCGCCGAGGGCCTGCGGGTGCGGGCCTACGTCTCTACGGTCTTCGGCTGCCCCTATGAGGGCGCGGTGTCCGTCGAGCGCGCCGTCGAGATCGCCGCGGCGCTGCGGGAGATGGGCGCGGAGCAGATCTCCTTGGGCGACACGACGGGCATGGCGAACCCCCGGCAGGTCGGTGAGGTGATCGCGGCGATGCAGGCGGGCGGCGTGCCGATCTCCTCCGTCGCGATGCACATGCACGACACCCAAGGCGCGGCCTTGGCGAACGTGCTCGCGGGGCTGCAGGCCGGGGTGCGCACCTTCGACGCCTCGATCGCGGGCCTCGGCGGCTGCCCTTACGCGCCGGGCGCCTCGGGCAACGCCGCGAGCGAAGACCTCGTGAACATGCTCAACAACATGGGCTACCAGACGGGCATCGACCTCGACCGCCTCTGCTCGGCGGGGGAGTTCATCGCCGATGCTCTGGGCCGTGAGCTGCCGGGTCGGTACCACAAGTACTGGCTGGGCGCTCGCGCCCGTCGTGAGGCTCGCACCGCCTGATGGCCCGCGCCTTCCTCAAGATCGTCGCCGGGGCGAAGCAGGGCCTCAACGTGCCCTTGAACGAGGACGCCGAGCTGGTCATCGGGCGCAGCCGGGGCGACCTCATCCTCGACGACACGATGATCTCCGGCCAGCACGCCAAGCTCAAGTTTAAGGACGGGGCCTGGCAGCTCCGTGACCTGGGCTCGACGAACGGCTCGATGGTCGATGGGCGCCTCACCCGCGAGGCCACTTTGCGGCCCGGCGCCGAGATCACCCTGGGCAACACCCGGCTCGTGCTCCTCGTCTCGACGGAGGAGGAGTCCGCCGCCGATCTCGCCGAGCAGCCGAACCCGCCGCATGCGGAGCTGGCCTGGCTCTTGGAGGAGGAGCTCGTCGAGCTCAAGGGCTCCCCGGAGCGCACGGGCTCCGCCGCCGACGCCATCGGCCAAGACCTGCGCCTGCCGCCAGGCCTCAACGCCTTGGTGGAGGTCGTCGCCGGCCAAGACACGGGCAAGGTCTTCCGCTTCACCCGGGGCAACGTCGTCGTGGGCCGCAAGATGGGGGAGATCCCCCTGTCCGACCCCGAGGCCAGCCGCCGCCACGCGGTCATCGAGCTCTTTGGCCGGGAGATGATCTTCTTGCGGGATCTCGGCTCGACGAACGGCACCTTCCACAACGGGCGGAAGGTGAGCGCCGCGCGGCTGCGCGCCGGGGACACCATCGGCGTCGGCAAGACGGTGATGCGGCTGAACATCACGCTCTGAGCGGCGACGCGGCGAGGGCGCCCTTCAGAAGCGCTGCGCGGCGGCCCAGCGACGCCAGGCCTCCTTCTCTTCGGCGGGCGTGCGGCCTTCAGAGAGGTTCATGCCGGTGATCTTACGGAGCGCGACGAGGGCGGCCTCGCCGACGGCGGGGTCACGGTCGTCGAGGCAGGCCACCAGCGCGGGCACGCTCGAGCGCAGGCCGATCTCGGCGATGGCCTCGACGTAGCGGGCGCGCACCCACAACGACGAGCCGCGGTAGAAGTTCGTGGGATCCCGCAGCGCGGCCTCAAGCGCCCGGGCGCCGCGCTCGTCTCGGCAGCGGCCCAGGGCCGTCGCGGCCTCGGCGCGCACCATGATCGCCTCGTCTTTGAGCAGCTCACAGAGGCGCTCGACGCCGCCCGCGTCCCGGAGGTCACCCAAAGCCGCCGCCGCGGCCGCACGCATCGCGGGCTGGGGGTCGGCGCTCATCGTCAACAGCGGCGCCAAGGCGTCCTTCGAGCTCGACTGGCCGAGCACCCGCGCCGCCACCCAGCGCTGGCGGCTGTCCGCGTTGGGATCGCGGATCGTCGCCTCCAGCATCGGCCGCGCCGTGGCGAAGTCCATCACGAGGCGGTTGAAGGAGCTCATGCGCTCCGCCTCGCTCAAGCTGGCGTCGGCGGCGCGGGCGAGGTCTTGCTGGCTCGCGGCCAAGGCGACGGGGGCGCTGAGCAAGGAGGCGGAGAGCAGGGCGAGTCGCAGGAAGAACGTCATGTTCACCCCAAGGCGATGAGCTTCCCTTCGACGAAGCGCAAGAGCAGCAGCATGATCATCGGCGAGAAGTCGAGGCCGCCGAACTGGCTGCGCCCGAGGATAGCGTAGATCGGCGCGTAGAGGGGATCCACGATCAGCCGGGTGAAACGCCGCGGGAACGCCGTCGGGTCGGGGGCCAGCCACGACGAGATCACGTCGATGAAGATGACGACCTGCAGGACCTTCAAGATGCCGATCACGACGACGACCATACGCGCGCTCCCGAGCGGTCAGAGGAGGACGACCGCTCGCTCAGAACTCATACGCGATGCGGGACTGGATCGTCCAGGCGCGACCGTCAATGGTCACCCCGACGTTCTCCCAGGGCAGCCGGTCGGAGAGCTGGGCGTAACCACCCTCCACGGACAAGAGCACGACGTCATTGAGCCGGCCCTTCACCGCCATGTTCGCCTCCCAGCCCAAGATCGGGCTCTCGGCGTCCTCGTCGGTGAGGATCACCGCGCCGTCGGGCTTGTGGGGGAAGGCCACCAAGAAGCCGCCGGTGACGCTCCAGTCCTTCGTCGGGGAGTAGCGCAGGGTGGGGAAGAGGTAGCGGGAGTTGTAGACGCCGCCGCCAGACCACAGGCCTCGGGCGGCCTCGCTCCAGGTGTAGGCGCTCACCCGGGCGATGAGCTCCTCGTAGAGCAGGAGCCCGACGTTGTAGTCGGCGTTTAAGGCGCGGCCGGTGAAGCGCTCGTCCGAGGCGTTCTCGTCACCTGAGGCGAAGCCCGTCTCCAGGATCGCCCCGAAGGGGTCCGTGGTGTAGCCGACCCGGGCGACGTAGGAGCTGATCGACGCGGTCTTGGCCAAGGGGTCGCCGCCGCCGTAGTTCACCGAGCCGGGCAAGGTGATCGCGCTTGAGTCGCCCTGGATCGTGAGGGCCTCAAACTCGGTGTAGATCGAGCGGTAGTTGAGCTTGCCGTAGGCGTCGAGGATCCAGACGTTGCTGCCCGTCTCGACCTGGCGGCGGTTCACGGCGTAGCCCCCGAGCTGCAGCTCTGCGGGCTCACCGTTCCACTCCAGCTCCGTGCCCCGGTAGAGCAGGCCGTAGACGAACTCCAGCACGTCGTCGTCGTTCTCGGTCCACCAGTTCGCCGGGCGATCCGAGGCCTCACGCGGCTCGGTGAAGTCGTGGTCGTCGTCGGCGTCGCAGCGCTCGTCGTCATCATCGACGTCGGGGTCACACTTGTAGCCGTAGTACTGCTCCAGCGGGTCCTCGACGAGGCGGTCGATGGCGAAGATCGCCGTGAGCGGGATGCCGGGATCCTCTTTGCCCCGGATGCCCTGCACCAACGAGA
This sequence comes from Myxococcota bacterium, assembly GCA_023150845.1. Taxonomy (GTDB): domain Bacteria; phylum Myxococcota_A; class UBA796; order UBA796; family CAJQPC01; genus JADKFE01. The sequence continues at coordinate 22,831 of JAKLKD010000002.1, forward strand.
TGGGCCGGGTGGCGAAGAGCACGCGGTCGAAGGTGGTGCCGCCGTGGTTCTCGCCGAAGGTGTCGTCAAAGCCGTCGCCGCCGTTGGCGAGGATGCCCATGCCCCAGTGGGAGCCTTGGCGGCCGACCCGGAGCACACCGACGGGCAGCTTCGTCTCGACCCAGGCGCGCTTGACGTTGATCGGCGCCCCGGCGACCCCAGCGAGGGTGGCGTCCGTGGGCGTCTCGGCGAAGAGCGGCGTCTGGGCGAGGCCGGTGTTGTCGCCCCAGAGCGTGTCGTCCATGACGTCGGCCATCATGGTGAACTTGGCGAGGTCGCCGTAGGCCACCACGGGCTGCAGGCGGAGGCGGTGCTGGGTGTAGCGCCCGGCGCCGGGCTCGTTGTCCCAGGCCGCCGGGTCGTACATGCCGTTGAAGTGGTGCACACGCGCCCGGTAGTAGCCGTCGAGGGTGAACTTGACCTCGGGCTTCGGCGGCGCCTCCGGGGCGGGCGCGGCCTGATCTTGGGCCAGAGCGGGGGTCACGAGGGTAGACAACGAGACGAGGATCGAGAGCATTCGTCACCTCCGCCCGGGCCGGGCAGCGATCAGCAGGGTGGGTCTACGCCGCGCTCATTCGCAAGGGGAGAGGCAAGAGTCGGGGTAAAACACCCCGCCCCAGTAGCCATAGGCGATGTTCGCGATGTTGATCGAGTCGCCGAAGATCGTGAGGTCCGTCGTGCCGATCAGCTCGTGCGTCGTGCCGTTCCAGGCGTACATCTCGATGGTGACCTCGCCGGGGGGCAGGTTGATCGCCACCCAGAGGCCGTCCTCGCTGGTGTAGGGCTGCTCGCGGTTGGGGAACTCGTCGCGGAAGTAGTGGATGCGCTGGTCTTCGGGGTAGGCGCCGCTGGCGTCCCGGGCGATGACCTGCACGTTCTGGAGCGGATCCCCGTTGCAGTCATACGCCGTGCCCGCCACGATGCCCATGCCGTCCTTGATGCTCACGCCGAGCAAGGAGGGGATCACCTGGTAGGTGGTGGACGACACGGAGTTGAAGGTGTCGTCGATGCTCGCCCCGTAGCCCCAGACCTGATGGGCCTCGAAGGTGTCGCGGGTGAGGTCGAGGTCCGGGTCCGTGGAGGTCTTGTAGGTCGTCGGCGTGCAGGTGAAGGCCTGACCGGTCACCGCGCCGCTCGTGTCCGACACCGTGGTGTAGTCGGCGCCGCCCTCGCTGTAGGCGTCGGAGAAGAAGAGCTCCAAGGTCGCGTCGCCGACCTCGTCGCCGCTCTCGAAGTCCTCGATCTCCCCCACGAAGTCCACCTTGACCTGGCAGCTCGGGTCCGGGGTCTGGCTCAGGGCGTCGGAGCCCGGCGTCCAGCAGGTCATCTCGCCGACGGCGGTCTGGTCAACGTTGATGATCTCGTCGAAGACCGAGACCTCAGCGGTGTTGCTGTCGTCGGTGTTGCCGTCGTCGGTCTTGCCGGTGCAGGCGGCGGCGAGCAGGAGCATAAACATCGGGGCGCGCGACATGGGGACTCTCCTCCAGGGAAGCCGCCAGTTGTAGGACAGCTTCACACTGGAGTCAAGTCAGGGATCACGCGGCGGCGCTGAGCCCGGTCGCGCTCAGAAGCCGAGATCGGCGCGCACGTCCCGGTCGTAGAGCTCGTCAAACGCCGCGGCCAGCTCCCGGGCCTTGTCGCTCGGCGCGCTCGGCGGCGTTGGCCGGAGCACCAAGGTCAGGTCGCCGGGATCTTTGCCTTGGCTGTGCACCCCTTTGCCCCGCAGGCGCAGGCGCGAGCCGTTGCGGCTCATCGGCGGCACGTTCACGTTCACCGCTCCCCAGGGCGTCGGCACGGTGATCTTTCCGCCGTTGACGGCCTCGCCGATGGTGATCGGCACGTCGAGCTCCAGGTCGCGGTCCTTGCGGCGCAAGAGCGGGTGGGGGAGCACCTTGACCTCCAGCAGCACGTCGCCGGGAGGCCCGCCGCCCATCCCGGGGTGGCCTTTTCTGCGCAGGCGGATCACCTGGCCGTCATCGACGCCCTCGGGGATCTGCACCTTGAGGGTCGTGATCTCGTCGCCGTACTCGCCGGGGGCGTTCGTCGGGCGGGACACCCGCAGGCTGATCTCCCCGCCGCGTAAGGCGGTGAGCAGCTCAACCTCGATCTCCGAGCGCATGTCCGCGCCGCGCCGACCTTGGGGGGCGCCGCGCCGACCGCGCCCGCCGCGCCCGCCGCCGCCGTAGATGTCGCCGAAGAGGTCCTCAAACGAGAAGCCTTCCGAGAAGCCTTGGCCGCCGAAGCCCCCGAAGCCTCCGAAGCCCGGGCCGCCGCCGCCCATACGCCCATAGGCGCGGGCCTGCTCAGCGTTGAACCCGGGGCGGAGCGAGATCTCGCCGAACTCGTCGTAGAGCTTCCGCTTCTCGTCATCGCCGAGCACGGAGTACGCGGCGTTGGCCTCTTTGAAGCGCGCCTCGGCCTCGCTGGTGGGGTTCTTGTCGGGGTGGTTCTCTCGGGCGAGCTTCTTGAAGGCCTTCTTGATCGTGTCCTGGTCGGCGCTCTTGGGAACGCCGAGGATCTCGTAGAGGTCACGCATGGTTCTCTCCGGCGTCCGAGGCGACGCTCAGCGAGACCACTCCAGGAGACGGGTCGCCTGCTCAGTCAAGATCGGCTGAGTGCGGGGCCCGAGGGAGTTGGTCTCCTCGTAGTGGTCGCCTTCGGCCTCTGCGACGTAGGGGGCGTCGGGATGGGTGATGAAGTCGTACTCCGGGATGATGTAGCCCAGCTCATCGTTTCCGAGGCCCACGATCCACCGATACTTCCCGGCCATCTCGTCGCGCAGATAGGGCGCGGCGGGGGCGGCGGTGAGGTCCGGGGGGTTGGGGTTGTCGGCCTTGATGAGGCTGTACTCATCGGTCCCGATCATGGAACCATCGTAACCACCGATCGCGATCTCGGGGAAGAGCTCCCCGGGCACGGTGAGGAGCTGCAGCTCACCCAGGGTCAGGACGTTGACCTCGGTCAGCACCTCGGGGGTGTTGTCCTCGTCGATGTCCTCCTCGGGGTCGTAGTTGTAGAGCTGGCGGTCGAACACTCCGAGGTTGAACGCGGCCTGGAAGCCGAAGTTGTCCACGGGGAAGAAGAAGATGGACTGGGCGACGGAGAGCTTGGGGGCGCTGAGCGTCTCCGCGCTGGTGAGCGCGCCAAGCGCGATCTCGCCAATCTGCACGCCGAGGGCCTCGGCCTTCTCAAAGGTCGAGGCGCTGAACTCGCCGCCGTCCGGGGTCTGCACCCGCACGCCGAGCGGGGTCATCAGGCCACCCACGGGGCCCTGCACAAACACGCAGGTGCCGCCGATGCCCTCGACCCCTGCGCCGTTCGACCAGCTCGACCCGCCCTCCACCGTCTCGCGGATGTAGTGGACAAAGTCCGAGGTCATCTGGAAGTTCTCGTCGGAGAGCGCCTCGGGGTGGTTGCCCCAGTTCACCATCGAGCCCATCACCGCGCCGCTCGTGTCGTAAAACGCGGCGATGTTCACGTCGTCGGGGAAGATCACCGGGTCGCGGCTGTCCCGGCTGAAGTTCGCCTGGCCGCGGGGGTGGGACTCCTCGACGAGCGCCGAGCCGACCTTCACCTCACCCACCTCCGCGAGCGCGCCGACGGCGTCGGCGATCGCCTTCACGGTCTGGGACCGCACATACGCGACGTAGTCCTCCTGGTAGCCGGTCTTCCCGAAGGACGGGCCCCAGAGGCCCATGGTGTCGGGGCCCTCGTGCTGGTGCGTCGAGGTGATGAGCACATGATCGACGCCGAGGTCGGCCTCCTCAACCAAGGCCCGGACCTTGACGACGTCCTCGTTGAAGAAGCCCACGAGGTCCAACGAGACGACGGCGACCCGGGTGCTCCCCTGATCAAAGAGCGCCACCCGCGCCCAGAGCTCGTCATGGGATCCCATGGCCGGGTGGTTCTCAGAGAAGCCGCCCATCCACATGGCCTTAAACTCGCCGTCCCCTTCGCCCTCGTCCGCGCCGGGGTAACCCTCGTCGTCGGGGCAGAGCCGGTCGCAGCCGCAGTCCAAGACGGTGTCGGTGTTCTTGTCGTACTCGGCGTTCTCGTTCACATCGACCCAGCTCTCGTAGCAGATCGGCGTGATGCTCTGTTTGCCGAAGCCCACCCGCAGCGCGCCGTCGTTGTTCTCGCAGCCCGCGTCTCCGGGGCAGGCGAGATCGGGGCGCCAGGCGGCGGCGGAGTCGGCGCCCGAGTCACCTTTGTCGCAGGACAGAAGCGCCAAGAGGAGCGTCACGGCGGGGTGGGGGAGCTTGGTCATAGAGCCTCCTTGGAGCCGGGAATCCTGCGCCAGAGCGCAGCAGATGTCAAGGGAGCGGCCGCCCCGCGCCAAACCTGACCATCGGAGCGCCCCCAACCGCCCCGCCGCGGTGTATGATGATCGTTGGACGGGCAAACGCAAGATGTCGAAGGCCACCCACATGAAGTACCTCGCCCCCTCGGTCCTCCTCCTCCTCGCGCTCGGCGTCGGCTGCCGTGGAGGGGATGACTTCGCGCCCGCCAAGGACGCCTGGAGCAATGACTCCGGCGAGCCCAACACCGACAGCGACTCGGGCCCGGACGACTCGCGCCCCGACGACTCGGGCCCGGACGACTCCGGCACCGACGACTCGGGCACCGGCCCCACGGGCGAGCTCGACGAGGAGGGCGACTACATCACCATTGATCCAGGCGAGGAGGAGCTCAACCTCGCCGACGCCTCTGGCGACACCAACCGCGATCAGCAGTTCTTCATGATCGCGATCAACAGCGGCGACTCCGACGCGGGCTACCGCCTGCAGTACGACGAGGGCACCGCGAGCGGCGGCACCGACGGCCCCCCCGCGGCCCGGCTCGGCCAGTCGCGCCAGCCCAAGGTTCGCCGCCCCCTGGCCCATCCGATGCCCGCCCCCGCCTTGAGCGAGGACGACATCGGCACGAAGACCACCGAGTTCCGTGTGCGCGACGACTACAGCTCCGCGAAGAGCGTGTCGTCGATCACCGCGACCCTGTGGGCGCTCGGCAGCAAGATCGCCATCTACGTCGATGACGAGGTCCCGATCGACTGGGACTACGAGTGCGACGGCATCGTGGACAGCTACGCGGTCTACGACAGCTACGGCTTCACCAACTGCGACCTCCAGACCGTCGCGGACATCGTCGACAACAACATCATCGTCAACGTCGACCACCTCTTCGGCGAGCCCTCGGACATCAACGAGGACGGCAAGATCACCGTGCTCGTGAGCCCGGTGCTCAACACCTTGCCCCTGACCTCCGACGACGAGGACGACTGGTCCAAGGTCTTCTCCTACGCCGACCCTGAGTCCGACCTCTCGGCCTTCGACGACAAGTCGAACCCCTCCTCGGACGAGCAAGAGATCATCTACGTCTTCGCGCCCGACCCCTACGGCTTCTACAACCCCTACAAGACGACGACGGTCGATGAGTACACGACGATGGAGCTGACCGCGGAGATCGCGCGGTCCTACCTCCGCCTCGTGCTCTACAACACCCACGTCATCGCCAGCGAAGGGGAAGAAGAGGAGTCCTGGCTCACCGAGGCGCTCGGCGCGCTGGCGACGGACATCTGCGGCTTCGGCGCGGTCTACTACGAGGACGCCTGGAACTACATGGACGCCCCCTATCTGGAGGGCCTCACCGACTACGACAGCTCCTCGCTCTTCGCGACGGGCTCCCGCGGCGCCCAGTACCTCTTCGCCCGCTGGCTCATCGACACCTACGGCACCGACCTCCTCACCTCGCTGACGAACACCACTGAAGTCGGCACGGCGAACATCGAGGCCGCCACGGGCGAAGACTTCGACGCCCTCGTGCTCCAGTGGCAGGTCGCGCTCCTCACGACCGGCGTGACCAACAGCGCCGGGGATCCCCTCGTCGATCCGACGGAGTGGCCGCCCTACGCCGAGGCCACGGCGATCTCCGCGCCCACCGTCGCCCCCGACGAGCCGACCATCGGCATCTACTACGGCGCCAACGGCTACCAGACCGGCTTCAACGTCCGCGGCACGAACCGCTGGATGGAGGGCGGCACCACCGACGCCCCCGAAGAGAACACCGACCAGCGCATCGTCGCCGACGGCCTCGACCACCACACCTACGTCACCGGCTCGGAGTACTACGGCTACGCGGCCGGGGGCTACGGCTCACACATCAGCCGCCTGACCAAGATCCAGTACAGCGCGACGATCGTTGAGCTGGAGGACACCAGCGCGAGCTTCTATGGCGCGGTGATCCGCTGGAAGGATCCCTCCTTCGACGACACCTCCGTGGACCGGATCTACTCGCCGCTGGACTCGAACCTCGTCTACCTGCCGTCGTTGCCCGCGGACGGCACGCCCATCTACGCCATCGGCGACATCTCCATCCCGGCGACGACCCGTGTGCTCGCCGACGCTGGCGAAGAGTCCGCCGAGACCGTCGAGGACCTCGACCGCTTCCAGCTCGACCTCACCGACCGCACCAAGGGGGAGGTCATCCAGATCGCCGTGTGGCTCGACCGCCGCTTCTCCAACACCTCGGGCGACTCCACGCCGGAGGACCCCTGGATGGCCATCGTCGAGAGCGACGACCTGCCCCAGCCGACCGTCACCGACACCGTCTCGACGGCTTGTGAGGGCGGCGAGGAGGAGTGGGAGTACCCGAACCTCGTCCTCGACTACCTCTACTACCAGCTCTTCTTGAGCTCGACGGCCCTGGCCACCTCCTCGGACTTCGACCCCTGCGGCGGCTACGGCACGGCGGGCGCCTGCGAGGACGACTGGGACCAGGACGGCGTCGTAGACAACAGCGAGCCCAAGCCGACCTCCTTCCAGGAGCAGGTCTGGGTGCAGCAGTGCACCAACAACGGCGGCACCTTAGGCAGCGGCTTCTTGACCTCTGACGGCTTCGACCTCGACGAGATCGACGAAGACGAGGACCCCACCACCTCGGTCATCTACAACTTCGGCGGCCGCAGCGGCAAGACCGGCGAGGAGGCCGTGTTGACGGCGACGGTGCTTGGCGGTAGCAAGTACACCATCGTGGTCTCCGGTGGCGGTGACACAGGCGAGTACGAGCTGACCTTCAAGCAGCTCAACTGAGCGGCGCGCGGAGCCTCCGACCGCCTGAGACGGAGGAGGATCCTTGGCAGAGGTCGGCGAATCGGCGGCGACGACGAGGCTTGATGGCCTAGCCTCCTCCGAGCGCCGTTGGAGCGTCGGCCTCTTCATCGCGACGACCCTCTCGGTCTTTCTGACCTACGGGGGCTTCTGGGGCGGTGAGGGCCTCGACGACGGCGAGGCCGTGCGCGGCGCCGCGGCCTTCGCCTTTACCTTGATGGGCATCCTCCTCGCCCATGAGCTCGGCCACTACGTCGTCGCCCGACGCCACGGCTTCGCGCTGAGCCTGCCGCGGTTCATCCCGTTCCCCGCAGCGTTTGGCACCTTCGGCGCCATCATCGAGCTGCGCTCCGAGCCCCGGGACCGCGACGGGCTCCTGGAGATGGGCGCGGCGGGGCCCCTCGCCGGGGCGCTCTGCTCCTTCCTGGCCCTCGCCTTGGGCCTGCCCTTCACCCGGCCCCCGGAGGCGCTGCAGCTCACCCCGCCCGAGCCCGCCCTCTGGGAGCCCTGGCTCGCGCCCCTCTTGGCGGCGTCCCCTCGGCTCCAGGCCTTCAGCGACTGGCTGAGCCCCCCGGTCCCCGACGGCGAGCTGCCCGTGCTCATCTTCGCGAACCCCCTCGTCATGGATCTCCTCGGCGAGCTGATCCTCGGCGCGGCCCCCGACCGCCTCGCCGTGCTGAGCCCCGTGGCGATGGCGGGCTGGGTCGGCTGCCTGCTCACCGGAATCAACCTCGTGCCCATCGGTCAGCTCGACGGCGGCCACATCCTCAACGCGCTGTGGCCCGTCGGTGAGCGCCGCCGCTCCAGCCTGCTCCTCGGGGTCGCGCTGCTCGGCGGAATCATGTGGTCCGGCTGGCTGTTCTGGGGGCTGCTCCTCGCCCTGACGGGCGCCTGGCGCGGCATCTCTCCGCCGCTCACGCCGCCCCTCTCGGGTCGGGCCAAGGCCGTCGCGGCCGTCACCGCCCTCGTCTTCTTCTTGACCTTTATGCCGCGCCCGGTTGAGATGGATAGCCTTCCGGCGCCCCCACCCGCGGAGTCTCGATGATCAGCCCTCTGCTGCTGCTGCTTCGCCTCAGCCTCGGCGCCCTCGCCGCCGAGGAGGACGTCTCGTTCTACCTCGAGTCCGCGCCCACCAAGCAGAAGGCCGAGCTGACCGAGGCCGACGCCTTGGCCCGCTCCTCCGAGCTCAACACCCGCGTCGTGCGCCGCTTCGTGACCGGCCAGGGCTGGTGTTACCTGCTCATCGCCGAGGGCTACGAGTCTGAGGTCACCGCCGGGGTCGACGCGGCCAAGCTCGCGAACCTCAGCCACCTCGACGTCACCCTCTACCGCCAGCAGGGCAAGGCCGCGGTGCCCGTGCGCACGGCCCCCGGCAGCCCGAGGATCCTTGAGCCGAGCCCCGGCGCCGCCGCCGCGACCGGTGACGATCCGGTGAAAAAGATCCTCGACGACGTCAGCAAGGCCTTGGGCGGCGCTGATGGCGGCGTGATCGCGCTGCACAAGGCCACCAGCGTGCGCTTTGAGTACCTCCGTGAGGTGCCGCACCAGGGCCAGCCCATCGTGGCGGAGCACGTCTACCTGCGCGACGGCGCCCGGCTGCGCCTCGACGTCGTGGTGAAGGGCGGCCCGGCCTCGTCCTCGACGACGGTGATCGACGGCGCCTCGGCCTCGGTGCTCATCGACGGCAAGGTGAGCCCCCGGGACGTCGAGCGCACCCGGGAGGTCGTCGCCGAGTACGCCCCCGAGGGCCTCCTGAGCTACCCGCTGCGCTTCGTGAGCCTCGTCGACAGCGACCCCTCCCACGTCGCCCTGCGCGTCGTCGGTGAGGAGCGCGTAGACGGCGAGCCCTGCGTGATCCTTGAGTCCAGCGGCGAAGGGGCGGAGAGCGCCATCCCCGGCCTGCGCCTCGCCGTGTCCAGCAAGGACTGGCGGCCTCGGCAGGTGATCTTCACGACGAGCGCCGGGGTGCTCCTCTACCGTTACTCCGATTGGTCCGAGGTCAGCCCGGGCGTCGTCGTGCCGATGCGTGTGGAGGTCACCCGCGAAGGCGCCCTCGTAGAGCGCCTGGAGGTGCGGTCGATGACCCTCCCGGCGACGATCGCCGCCGACAGCTTCACCTTGCCCACCCCCCCCGCAAAGTGATCCCGACCGCGTGACCGCCTTGACACCCTGAGCGGGCAAGACTATGTTCGCGGCCACTTCGCCAGACGGTTGCGCTCGTCGGTGCACCCGCTGACGCGGTGGCAACGCTGGTGTAGCTCAGTCGGTAGAGCAGCGGTCTTGTAAACCGCAGGTCGCGGGTTCGATTCCCACCACCAGCTCCACCGATCTCGTTCTTTCAATCCTGTCAAAGTTTGGGGAGTTGCCCGAGTGGCCAAAGGGAGCAGGCTGTAAACCTGCCGGCTTCACGCCTACGTTGGTTCGAATCCAGCACTCCCCACCATCTACCCATCCATTCTTCCCTGCCGTGCGCCCTCGGGCTCGCGGCAGGGAAGAAGCGATGCGCGGGAATAGCTCAGTTGGTAGAGCATCAGCCTTCCAAGCTGAGGGTCGCGGGTTCGAACCCCGTTTCCCGCTCTCTTCATCAACGCCGATGTAGCTCAGGGGCAGAGCACCTCCTTGGTAAGGAGGAGGTCATGGGTTCAAATCCCATCATCGGCTCCATTTCAATCTCGTCCCACATGATTCGCGCGATCTGGCTCTGGCCAGGTCACTGTCAGGAGGTCTCCTCAAATGGCCAAGGAAAAGTTCAACCGTAACAAGCCCCACGTGAACATCGGGACGATCGGTCACGTGGACCACGGCAAGACCAGCCTCACCGCCGCGATCACCAAGGTCCTCTCCAAGACCGGCGGCGCGAAGTTCACGGCCTACGATCAGATCGACAAGGCCCCTGAGGAGAAGGCTCGCGGCATCACGATCTCGACCGCTCACGTCGAGTACGAGACCGCTGCTCGCCACTACGCTCACGTGGACTGCCCGGGACACGCCGACTACATCAAGAACATGATCACCGGCGCGGCCCAGATGGACGGCGCGATCCTCGTGGTCGCCGCCTCCGACGGCCCGATGCCCCAGACGAAGGAGCACGTGCTCCTCGCCCGTCAGGTGAACGTGCCCTCCATCGTCGTCTTCCTGAACAAGGTTGACCTCCTCGACGACCCCGAGCTCCTCGAGCTCGTCGAGATGGAGATCCGCGAGCTCCTCGACAAGAACGGCTTCCCCGGCGACGACACGCCCATCATCCGCGGCTCCGCCGTGAAGGCCCTCGAGGGCTTCGATGGTGAGATCGGCGAGCAGGCGATCCACAAGCTCATGGCGGCGGTTGACTCGTTCATCCCGACCCCCGAGCGCGCCCTGGACAAGCCCTTCCTCATGCCCGTTGAGGACGTCTTCACCATCTCCGGTCGCGGCACCGTCGCCACCGGTCGTGTTGAGCGCGGCGTGGTCAACACCGGCGACGCGGTGGAGATCGTCGGTCTCGGCGAGACCCGCAACTCGACCATCACCGGCGTCGAGATGTTCCGCAAGATCCTCGACCGCGGTGAGGCCGGCGACAACATCGGCGCCCTCCTTCGCGGCATCAAGAAGGAGGAGATCGAGCGCGGCCAGGTCATCGTGAAGCCCAAGTCCGTGACCCCGCACTCCCACTTCGAGTGCACCGCCTACATCCTCAAGAAGGAAGAGGGTGGCCGTCACAAGCCCTTCTTCGATGGCTACAAGCCCCAGTTCTACTTCCGCACCACGGACGTGACCGGCGCGATCTCCCTGCCCAAGGGCATGGAGATGGTGATGCCCGGTGACAACGTCACCGTGACCGTGACCCTCCAGACCTCCGTCGCGATGGAGGAGCAGCTCCGCTTCGCCATCCGCGAGGGTGGCAAGACCGTCGGCGCCGGCGTCGTCTCCAAGATCCTCGAGGAGCCCACCGCCACCGCCGCCAAGGCCGCGAAGAAGTAGTACGCCTCTTTAGGGCTCAAGATCGTAGAGTCCCCGGATGGCAGCATCCGGGGACTTTGCGCTTTGGGGCTTGCGTGGTCGCCCAACCCGTGCTATGGGCCGACGGTTACTCTGCTCACTGTTGACCAGACGATCGTCCCCCCGTCAACAGCGCGCCCTTCCTGGTTCAAACGTGCCCAACCAACGCTTCATCGTCCTCGCGTTCGTGGTCTGCGCCATCATGGTCGGTCTGGTGCTTCGCAGCGCCTCCGTCGCCGTGATGTTGGGTCTCGGCCAGGCGGACACCCTCGTGGGTGGAGCGATCCCGCTCTCGGCGCTCATCGCGCTGGCTGGTGGGGTGGTCTGTTTCTTCATCCTTCTCAAGAACACTGTCGCCGTGCGCTTCTCCGACGAGGCCATCGGTGAGCTCGCCAAGGTCACCTGGCCCAGCCGTGAAGAGACGATCAACTCCTCGCTCGTCGTCGTGGCGACGAGCGTGATCTTCTCGGGCTCGCTGGCCCTGTTCGACTTTGTCTGGGCACGCGCGACAAACTTCTTCCTCTTCACCGCAGGGTAGCCGCTCGGCTTCCTGCGTCACTGTCGGCCGGAGCGGTCGGAGGGACACCCTTCATGTCCAAGGCCTGGTATGTGGTCCACACCTACTCGGGGTTCGAGAACAAGGCCAAAGCGGCCTTGGAAGAGCGCATCAAGCAGCTCGGTGTGAGCCAGCGGTTCGGCGATATCCTCATCCCGACTGAGCAAGTCATCGAGGTCAAGGGCGGCCAAAAGCGCTCTGTGACCCGCAAGTTCTTTCCCGGTTACATCCTGGTGCAGATGGAGCTCGACAACCTGACCTGGCATGTCGTCAAAGACACGCCGAAGATCACGGGCTTCGTCGGTGGCACCCGGACCCCTCCTCCGATCTCCGAGCCCGAGGTGCGGCGCATCACGCGGCAGATGGATCAGGGTGAGGCCGACAAGCCCAAGCCCAAGCTCAACTTCGAGCGCAACGAGGACGTCCGCGTCGTGGACGGCCCCTTCGCGACGATGAAGGGCACTGTGGAGGAGGTGAACGCTGCCCGTGGCAAGCTCCGGGTGATGGTCACCATCTTCGGCCGCCCCACGAGCGTCGAGCTCGACTTCACGCAGGTCGAGAAGCTCGGCTGAGCGTCCACCCTCTTTAGACTTAGCTGGCGCCCCCTTCCTGGCGGCGCAGGAGAATCGACATGGCGAAGAAGGTCACCAACCGCATCAAGCTGCAGATCATCGGCGGCGACGCCAAGCCGGCCCCCCCGGTTGGTCCTGCGCTCGGCCAGGCGGGCGTGAACATCCCCCTGTTCTGCAAAGACTTCAACGCTCGCACCGCGCACATGGCCGCTGACAAGATGCCTGTGCCGGTGTTCATCACCGTCTACAGCGACCGTACGTTCGAGTTCAAGGTGGGCACCCCGCCCGCCTCGGCGCTCCTCCGTAAGGCCGCTGGCGCTGACAAGGGCTCGGGTGAGCCGAACAAGAAGAAGGTCGGCACGATCACCCAGGCCCAACTCAACGACATCGCTACCACCAAGCTCCCCGACCTCAACACCAGCGATCATGCGGCCGCCGTACGGACGATCGCGGGCACGGCGAAGTCGATGGGAATCAACATCAACAACTGACTCTCATCCTTGGGTGGGGGAGGGTTGGCCGCAGCCCGTTATGACCCCCCCAAGGAGCCTTGTTCGTCTCTGACGGGCTTGGCGAGGAGGACTAGTGTCCAAGCGTAGCAAGCGCTGGGGATCAAACCGTCAGAAGGTTGATCCCCTGGCCAAGTTCACCGTCGATCAGGCGGTGGAGTTGGTCCGTGAGGGCGCGACCGCGAAGTTCGACGAGACCGTCGACGTCGCGGTCAGGCTTGGGGTGAACCCCAAGCACGCGGATCAGATGGTCCGTGGCGCCTGCAGCCTGCCCCATGGCACCGGCAAGACCGTTCGTGTTGTCGTCTTCGCTCAAGGCGAAGCCGCTCGACTCGCGACGGAGGCCGGCGCGGATGTGGTTGGCGGCGATGAGCTGATCAACAAGATTCAGAACGAGAACTGGCTAGACTTCGACAAGGCCATCGCTACCCGCGACATGATGGGTAAGGTGGGTCGTTTGGGTCGTGTGCTCGGTCCCCGCGGCTTGATGCCCAACCCCAAGGTTGGCACGGTCGTCGGTCCGGAGCACATCGCCGAGACGGTCGTCGCGCTCAAGGGGGGTCGTATTGACTTCCGCGTTGAGAAGGCGGGTATCGTTCACGCTCCGGTCGGGAAGGCCTCGATGAGCGCCACGGCGCTCAAAGAGAACCTGCTCGCGCTCATCAACGAACTCTTCCGTCTCAAGCCGTCCACGGCCAAGGGCACCTATCTCCGCGGCGCCGCGCTCAGCAGCACCATGGGGGTCGGCGTTCGCCTTGACGTGAACGACGTGGCTCGTGAGACGGGCAAGGCGGGTTGATCCATGAACAAGGCTGAGAAGATCGAGTTCGTGGAGCGCTTCACGGGTGAAATCGGGAGCGCCCCCCTGGTCGTTGTGACCGAGTACCGCGCCGTCAAGGTGGCTGACTCGAACAGCCTCCGCCGCCGTCTTGAGGCCAAGGGCCTGAAGCTGGAGGTGGTGAAGAACACGCTGGTTCGTCGGTGTGTTGCCGGGACCCCCAAGGAGGTGATCGCTGATCAGCTCACTGGGATGAACGGTGTGATCATCTCGGGCGAGGATCCTATCGCTTCGGCGAAGGCCATCCGGGAGATCATCGACCCGAAGGGGCCCATTCAGATCAAGTTTGGGTACTTCGACGGCGTCGTCCTGCAGGCCCCCGAGGTTCTGGCGGTCGCTGACCTGCCCAGCCGCGAGGATCTGCTGGCCACCCTGCTCTCCACGCTGCAGGAGGGTCCGCGTCAGATCCTGGGTGTTATCCAGGGTCCCCCGCGCGACCTGCTGTACCTGCTCAAGAACTACGAAGCCAAGCTTGCTGAGCAGCAGGCTGGCGAATAACCTACGCGATTCCCATTCCCCATCAAGTTCGCAGGAGATCAAGCCATGGCGACTCAGGCTGAAGTTGTCGACTACATCAAGAACCTCAAGCTCTCCGAGGTCAAGGCCCTCATCTCGATCCTCGAGGACGAGCTGGGCGTGAAGGCCTCCGCTCCCGTCGTCGCCGTCGCTGGCGGCGGTGGTGGCGCGGCCCCCGCGGCGGCTGAGCCCGTCGAGGAGAAGACCGAGTTCACCGTCGTGCTCAAGGCCGCCGGTGCCAACAAGATCGGCGTCATCAAGGTCATCCGTGAGCTCACGGGCCTCGGTCTCAAGGAGGCCAAGGACCTGGTCGAGGGCGCTCCTCAGGTCGTCAAGGAGAACATCGACAAGGATGCCTCCGAGGCCGCCAAGAAGAAGCTCGTCGAGGCTGGCGCCGAGGTCGAGATCAAGTAGTTGACGGAAGGTGTCGCGCTGGCGGCGCGCGTAAGCTCGCCCCAGCGCGATCCTCTTCTCTTGACAAACACGCCCAGGCATGTTCTGGGCGATGTTGTCACTCTGTTGTCTCTGTCTCCAAGCGCCTTCGGCGCCTATGAGACCGCTGGCGTTCGCCAGCCCCCCTACGACACATCCCGCGAGACCGCACCCCTTTGATGGTCTACCCGGCTTCTGACGCGTCCTGCGCAGCAGAGAATGCTGCTGTCTCGTTGACATGCAGCGCGGTGAGCTGTGCCTGGGCTGGCCAGCTGGTGTTGCGCAAGGCGCCGTGGTCGAGACGTCCGGGGTTCCTGATGGTTTTCACTCCCGCGGCCGCGATGAGCCTACGCCCTCGGCTCCGCGCGCTGCATGATCGCTGAGGTCCTGATGGCAGACCTTCTCGCAAACAACTTCAAGCATCGGCGTAACTTCGCGAAGGTTAAGCCGGCGGTCGAGATCCAAAACCTCATCGAGATTCAGAAAGAGTCTTATGAGGCCTTCCTCCAGAGCCAGGTGCCTCTGGAAGAGCGCAAGAACATCGGCCTTCAGGGCGTGTTCAAGAGCGTTTTCCCCATTCAGGACTTCGCGCAGAAGGCCTCCCTTCAGTTCGTGTCCTTCGACCTCGAGCAGCCCAAGTACGACGTGGATGAGTGCCGCGAGCGCGGCATGACCTTCTCCGCGCCGCTCAAGGTCACCGTGCGCCTCGTCGTCTGGGAGGTTGATCCCGAGACCGAGACCCGCACTGTCTCGAACATCAAGGAGCAGGAGGTCTACTTCGGTGAGATCCCGCTCATGACCGAGAACGGGACCTTCATCGTCAACGGCACCGAGCGTGTCGTCGTCTCCCAGCTCCACCGCAGCCCGGGCATCTTCTTCGACCAGGGCCAGTCCAAGACCGGCGGTGGCAAGGCGATCTTCTCCGCGCGCATCATCCCGAACCGCGGCTCCTGGATCGACTTCGAGTTCGACACGAAGGACATCCTCTACGTCCGCATCGACCGCCGCCGCAAGCTCCCCGCGACGGTGCTCCTGCGCGCGCTCGGCTACTCCACCGAGGAGCTCCTCAACTACTTCTACGAGCGTGAGAAGTACGTCTGGACCGGCGACGGCTGGACCAAGGAGACCCCGGTCACCCTGCTCGCGATCCAGAACGCCACCGTCGAGGTCTTTGACTCGACGGGTGAGGTGCTGTGTAAGCAGGGCAAGAAGTTCCTCAAGCCGGCCATCCGCAAGATGCGCAAGGCGGGGATGATCCGCACCGAGACCCAGCTCGTGGACGGCCAGGAGCAAGAGGTCGACATCGCGACGATCCCCGTCGCCGATGGCGCCATCCTCGGCACGGTCTGCGCCTACGACATCGTCGACATGCGCACCGGCCTCGTGCTCGTGCCCTGCAACGAGGTGCTCACCGAGGAGAACATCCAGCGCGTGATCGAGGCGGGCATCACCGAGTTTGAGGTGCTGTTCATCGACAACGTGATGGTGGGCTCCTTCCTCCGGGACACCCTGCTGGTCGACAAGATCAGCACGACGGAGGAGGCGATCATCGAGATCTACCGGCGCCTCCGCCCGGGCGATCCCCCGACGTACGACACCGCCGTCCAGCACTTCGAGAACCTGTTCTTCAACGCTGAGCGTTACGACCTCTCCCAGGTCGGTCGCCACAAGCTGAACCAGAAGCTCGGCTTGGACCTGTCTCTTGAGCAGACGACCCTCACCCGCGACGACATCCTGCGCGTGGTGAAGTACCTCATCGACCTCAAGAACAACAAGGGCCAGATCGACGACATCGACCACCTCGGCAACCGTCGTATCCGCGCCGTCGGTGAGCTCCTCGAGAACCAGTACCGCATCGGCCTGGTTCGTATGGAGAAGGCGATCAAGGAGCGCATGAGCCTCTCGGAGATCGAGGCGCTGATGCCCCATGACCTCATCAACGCGAAGCCCGTCTCCGCGGTGGTGAAGGAGTTCTTCGGCTCGTCCCAGCTCTCGCAGTTCATGGACCAGACGAACCCGCTCTCCGAGGTCACCCACAAGCGCCGCCTCTCCGCCCTCGGGCCGGGTGGTCTCACCCGCGAGCGCGCTGGCTTCGACGTCCGCGACGTTCACCCGACCCACTACGGTCGCATCTGCCCCATCGAGACGCCTGAAGGCCCGAACATCGGCCTCATCGCCTCGCTCTCGACCTACGCCCGCGTCAACGGCTTCGGCTTCATCGAGACGCCGTACCAGCTCGTGCGTGAGGGCCGCGTCGTCAACGAGGTGAAGTACTTCACCGCGGATGAGGAGGAGGGCGCCGAGGGCAAGGGCAACGTCATCGCCCAGGCGTCGGTGGCCTTCAACCCCGACGGCAGCTTCGTGGACAACGTCGTCGCCGCTCGCGTCGAAGGCGAGTTCGCGATGGTCTCCAAGGACTCCGTCACCCTGCGTGACGTGTCCGCGAACCAGCTCGTCTCCGTCGCCGCGTCGCTCATCCCCTTCTTGGAGAACGACGACGCGAACCGCGCGCTCATGGGCTCGAACATGCAGCGCCAGGCCGTTCCGGTCATCCGCACCGAGGCTCCGTTCGTGGGCACCGGCATGGAGTCCGTCGTGGCCCGGGACTCCGGCGTCACCACCACCGCCCGTCGCTCGGGCGTGGTGACGGCGCTCGACGCCTCCCGCATCGTCATCAAGTGTGACGAGGTGGACGAGAACGGTGAGGTCGGCGCCGACGTCGACATCTACAACCTCACCAAGTTCATCCGCTCTAACCAGAACACCTGCATCAACCAGCGCCCCGTCGTTCGCCTCGGCGAGCGCGTGACGAAGGGTGAGGTCATCGCCGACGGCCCGGCGACGGATCGTGGTGAGCTGGCGCTCGGTCAGAACGTCGTCGTCGCGTTCATGCCTTGGCAGGGCTACAACTTCGAGGACTCCATCCTCGTCTCCGAGCGGCTGGTGCGTGAGGACTACTTCACCACCATCCACATCGAGGAGTTTGAGGTCGCCGCCCGCGACACCAAGCTCGGCAAGGAGGAGATCACCCGCGACATCCCGAACGTCGGCGAGGACGCGCTGAAGAACCTCGACGACTCCGGCATCGTGCGCATCGGCGCCGAGGTCCGCCAGGGCGACATCCTCGTCGGCAAGATCACGCCGAAGGGCGAGACCCAGCTCTCCCCCGAAGAGAAGCTCCTCCGGGCCATCTTCGGTGAGAAGGCGGGTGATGTCCGCGACACCTCGCTCCGGGTCCCCCCCGGCGTGGAGGGCACGGTCATCAGCGCCCAGGTCTTCGCCCGCGAAGGCGTCGAGAAGGACGACCGCGCGCTCGACATCGAGCGTCAGGCGGTGGTCCGCATCGAGCGTGACCGCGACGCCAAGATCGCCACCCTGCGTGACTCGGCCCACCGCCAGCTCGTCATGCTGCTGAACGGGCGCGTCTCGGGCAGCCGCATCCTCGACGAGAACACCGGCGAGGAGCTCATCGGCCGCGGCGAGACCTTCTCCGAGGCCGCGCTCTCCCGCGTCGGCTTCGAGCAGTACGTCAAGCTCACCGTCGAGGACGGCGCCGAGGTTGAGGAGCAGGTCTGGGGTCTCATGGACCGCGTCCGTGAGAAGGAGGAGCAGGTCCGGGAGCGGTTCGCCGCCAAGATCGAGCGCCTCAAGAAGGGCGATGAGCTGCCTCCGGGCGTCATCAAGCTGGTGAAGGTCTACGTCGCCATCAAGCGCAAGATCTCCGTCGGTGACAAGATGGCCGGACGCCACGGCAACAAGGGCGTCGTCTCCAAGATCCTCCCCGAGGAGGACATGCCTTACCTGCAGGACGGCACCCCGGTCGACATCGTGCTCAACCCCCTCGGCGTGCCCTCGCGTATGAACGTCGGGCAGATCTTGGAGGTGCACCTCGGCTGGGCGGCGCGCGGCATGGGCCTGCGCATCGGCGAGCTCCTGGAGGAGAAGTACTCGACGGCCTCGCTGCGTGAGTACCTGCTCCAGGTCTACGAGGACTCTCCCCAGGTCCAGGACTTCGTGCGCACCGCCGACGATGACTCGTTGCGCCGGTTCGCCTCGAAGTACAGCCGCGGCGTCACCACGGCGAGCCCGGTGTTCGCCGGGGCGAGCGAGGAGCAGATCAAGAACGCCCTGGAGGTCGCCGGTCTCGACCGCGACGGCCAGAGCCTGCTCTTTGATGGCCGCACGGGCGAGCCCTTCGACCGCCGCGTCACCGTCGGCGTGATGTACATGCTCAAGCTCCACCACCTCGTCGATGACAAGATCCACGCGCGCTCCATCGGGCCCTACTCGCTGGTCACCCAGCAGCCCCTCGGCGGTAAGGCCCAGTTCGGTGGTCAGCGTCTCGGTGAGATGGAGGTCTGGGCCCTTGAGGCTTACGGCGCGGCCTACAACCTTCAGGAGTTCCTGACGGTGAAGTCCGACGACGTCACGGGCCGCACCCGCATGTACGAGTCCATCGTCAAGGGCGAGAACGTGCTCGAGGCCGGGCTCCCCGAGGCCTTCAACGTGCTCGTGAAGGAGCTCCAAGCCCTCGCCTTGGACGTGGACCTCATCGAGGACAAGGAGATCCTGCGCGGCTAACCGCGCGGGGTCATCCCCCCTTCGTTTCTTAAAAAGATCTCGCGCAGGGGCGACTCGCGGCCCAAGAGGCTGTCGCATGTCGCCCTCCAATGACCCTTCCAGGAGTCAGCCGTGAAGGACATTTACAACCTCTTCGACAAGCCGAAGAACCCGCTCAACTATGTGGCCGTGCGCATCAGCCTGGCCTCGCCGGAGAAGATCCGGAGCTGGTCCCACGGTGAGGTGAAGAAGCCTGAGACCATCAACTACCGGACCTTCAAGCCCGAGAAGGATGGTCTGTTCTGCGCGAAGATCTTCGGGCCCGTGAAGGACTACGAGTGCTTGTGCGGGAAGTACAAGCGCATGAAGTTCCGCGGGATCACCTGCGAGAAGTGCGGCGTGGAGGTCATCCAGTCCAAGGTCCGCCGTGAGCGCCTGGGCCACATCGACCTGGCCACCCCCGTCGCCCACATCTGGTTCCTCAAGAGCCTCCCCAGCCGCATCGCGAACCTGCTCGACGTGTCCTTGAAGGACCTCGAGAAGGTGCTGTACTGCGAGAGCTACATCGTCACCAACCCCATGGAGACCACCCTCAAGGAGGGTGAGATCCTCTCCGAGGAGGACTACCAGGAGGCCGTTCAGACCTTCGGGTATGGCACCTTCGAGGTGGGCATGGGCGGTGAGGTCATCCGCGACATGCTCGCGCGGCTGGACATCGTCGCGATGGCGAACAAGCTGCGCACCGAGATGAAGGAGACCACCTCCGAGCCTCAGCGCCGTAAGTACGCCAAGCGCCTCAAGATCGTCGAGGGCCTCCGCGACTCCGGCAACCGTCCCGAGTGGATGATGCTGGAGGTGATCCCCGTGATCCCGCCGGACCTCCGCCCCTTGGTCCCCCTGGACGGCGGCCGCTTCGCGACGTCTGACCTCAACGACCTCTACCGCCGCGTCATCAACCGGAACAACCGCCTCAAGCGGCTCCAGGACCTGAACGCCCCGGAGATCATCATCCGCAACGAGAAGCGGATGCTCCAGGAGGCCGTGGACGCGCTGTTCGACAACGGCCGCCGCGGCAAGATCTTCACCGGCCCCAACAAGCGCCCCCTGCGCTCGCTCTCGGACATGCTCAAGGGCAAGCAGGGCCGCTTCCGGCAGAACCTCCTCGGGAAGCGCGTCGACTACTCCGGCCGCTCGGTCATCGTCGTCGGCCCCGAGCTGCGCCTGCACCAGTGCGGTCTTCCCAAGAAGATGGCGCTGGAGCTCTTCAAGCCCTTCATCTACAACAAGCTTGAGGAGCGTGGCTTCGTCACGACGATCAAGGCCGCCAAGAAGATGGTGGAGAAGGAGCCCGAGGAGGTCTGGGACATCCTGGAGGAGGTCATCCAGGAGCATCCCGTGATGCTCAACCGCGCGCCGACTCTGCATCGCCTCGGCATCCAGGCCTTCGAGCCTGTGCTCATCGAGGGCAAGGCCATCCGCCTGCACCCGCTCGTCTGTACGGCGTTCAACGCCGACTTCGACGGCGACCAGATGGCCGTGCACCTCCCGCTCAGCATCGAGGCCCAGATCGAGGCCCGCGTGCTCATGATGTCCACCAACAACATCCTGAGCCCCGCGAACGGCAAGCCGATCATCCAGCCCTCCCAGGACATCGTCTTGGGCTGCTACTACATGACCCGCGAGCGGGATCAGGCGAAGGGCCACGGCCGCGCCTTCTCCGACCCCAGCGAGGTCGCGATCGCCTACGACGCCGGTGAGGTCGCCCTTCAGGCCAAGGTCCGCGTGCGCCTGCCCGCGCTCGCCCTTGAGGACCGCATCACGGACTTCATCCCCGAGCTCGCGGACGCCCACCTCATCGTCGGCGTGGACGCCGGCCCCGGCGCCAACCAGCGCGAGGCCTGGTACATCAACCGCGGCGGTCTCCGGATGCGCGCCGCCGGTCAGCTCGTCTATGAGCTGCCCAGCATGGGCGGTGACGTGGTCGTCTCCTTGGACGGCTCCCCCATCGACCCGACCCAGCACCCCGGCGCGGTGGCCTACATCGACCTCCACCACCGTGAGACGAGCCGCTCCGCGGTCGTCGAGCAGAGCCGCGCCCGCGGCGTGTTCGGCTTCACCTCCCAGCACCACGGCTCGGGCGTGGACGGCCTCGTCGGCCAGCTCGCCGTGAACACGGGCAGCCAGTCCTTCGCAGAGGACGAGCACGACACGGCGGACCTCGGCGACGCCGTCGCCTGGGCTTACCGCCTGCCCAAGCTCCGCGACAACAACCGCGTCGTCGTCGTCGTGAACCCCCGCTGCGCCACCACCAAGGGCGGCGGTTTCCTCGTGGACGCCCGGTTCAACACCTCCCACCGCATGACCTTGCTCCGCAAGGCCGTGGCTTGGGCCCGGGAGAAGTACGGTGATGACCTGGTGCTCGTCGTGGCGCCCGGCGGCTTCTTCGGCTTTGAGGGCCAGATCCCGCTCCACACCCTCGACAACGAGAACGACGGTCAGGAGTCCCGCTACGAGGTGGTGAACACCACCGTCGGCCGCGTGCTCTTCTTCGACATCATCCCCAAGCCGCTGCCCTTCTCCGCGGTCAACCGGACGATGAACAAGAAGGCCCTCGGCGAGCTCATCGACCGCTGCTACCGCACCTGCGGCCCCAAGGCCACGGTGCTCCTCGCGGACGCCCTGATGAGCCTCGGCTTCACCATGGCGGCCCGGGCCGGCATCTCCATCGCCATCGACGACATGCTCATCCCGTCCCGCAAGGACGAGATCCTCGAGAACGCCCGCCACGAGGTGTCGGACATCGAGGCGCAGTACAACGACGGTCTCATCACCGTCGGTGAGAAGTACAACAAGGTCGTCGACATCTGGTCGAAGGTCACCGACGAGATCTCCAAGGAGCTGCTGCGCGAGATCGGCGTGCAGAAGATCCGCGGCGAGGACGGCGAGCTGCGGGACCACCCGTCCTTCAACTCCGTCTTCATGATGGTCGACTCCGGCGCCCGCGGCTCACCGACCCAGGTGCGCCAGCTCGCCGGTATGCGCGGCCTCATGGCTCGCCCCTCCGGCGAGATCATCGAGACGCCCATCACCGCGAACTTCCGCGAGGGCCTCTCGGTCCTCCAGTACTTCATCTCCACCCACGGCGCTCGTAAGGGTCTCGCGGACACGGCGTTGAAGACCGCGAACTCCGGCTACCTCACCCGCCGCCTCGTCGATGTTGTCCAGGACACCATCATGACGGCCCGGGACTGCGGCACCCAGGAGGGCATGGACGTCACCTCCCTCATCGAGGGCGGCGAGATCATCGAGCATCTCGGTGAGCGTGTCCTCGGTCGTGTCGCCGCGGCCGACGTGCTCGACCCCTACTCCGACGAGGTGCTCGTCCCGCGCAACGGGATGCTCGACGAGAAGGCCGTCGAGAAGATCGTCGCCGCGGGCGTGGAGCGCATCAAGATCCGCTCCGTGCTCACCTGCGAGATGCGCTGGGGCGTGTGCAGCATGTGTTACGGCCGCGACCTGGCGCGCGGTGAGCTGGTCAACGTCGGTGAGGCCATCGGCGTCATCGCCGCCCAGTCCATCGGCGAGCCCGGCACGCAGCTCACCATGCGCACCTTCCACATCGGTGGCGCCGCCTCGGCGAAGGTCACCCAGGCCTCCATCGAGCTCAAGACCTCGGGCACCATCCGGTACTCCGACGCGCTCTCCATCGTCCGCAACCGCGAAGGCAACGCCGTGGCCATGAGCCGCAACGGCGAGATCTCCGTGGCCGACGACAAGGGCCGTGAGCGTGAGCGTTACGCCATCCCCTACGGCGCGTTCATCCTCGTCAAGGACGGGGAGAAGGTCACCGCGAAGACCCGCATCGCCGAGTGGGATCCGTTCACCACGCCCATCCTCGCGAACGACTCGGGCGCCGCGAAGTACGAGGATCTCATCCCCGGCAAGTCCCTTGAGGAGAAGCTGGAGCAGATCACCGGCCGCAGCCGCAAGGTGGTGCTGGAGTTCAAGGACGGCGACATCAAGCCCCGCATCGTCCTGCGCGACGCCGAGTCCCGCAAGGCGAAGGCCCGGTTCTTCCTCCCCGTCGGCGCCAACATCATGGTGAACGAAGGCGACGACATCCTGCCCGGCGACGTGGTCGCCAAGATCCCCCGCGAGACCACGAAGACCAAGGACATCACGGGCGGTCTGCCCCGCGTGGCCGAGCTCTTCGAGGCCCGTAAGCCCAAGGAGGTCGCCGTCATCTCTGAGACCGACGGCGTCGTCTCCTTCGGCAAGGACACCAAGGGCAAGCGCCGCATCGTCGTCACCTCCGAGGACGGCAGCGCCACTGAGTACCTGATCGCCAAGGGCAAGAACATCACCGTGAACGAGGGTGACTTCGTCCGCGCCGGTGACGCCCTCATGGACGGCGCCGCGAACCCCCACGACATCCTCAAGATCAAGGGCGAGGCCGCCTTGGCCCGGTACCTGGTCGATGAGGTGCAGGAGGTCTACCGGCTCCAGGGCGTGAAGATCAACGACAAGCACATCGAGGTGATCGTCCGCCAGATGCTGCGCCGCGTGAAGATCCGCGCGGTCGGCGACACGGACTTCCTCGTCGATGAGCAGGTCGAGAAGCATCGGTTTGAGGAGGTCAACCGCAGCATCGTCGCCGCGGGTGGTCGCCCGGCGGTCGCCGATCCTCTGCTCCTCGGCATCACGAAGGCTTCGCTCTCGACCGACTCCTTCCTCTCGGCGGCCTCCTTCCAGGAGACCACCCGCGTGCTCACTGAGGCCTCCATCCACGGGCGTGTAGACACGCTGCGCGGCCTCAAGGAGAACGTCACCATGGGCCGTCTGATCCCCGCGGGCACTGGCTTCGCGGCGTACCAGAAGCTCGGCATGATGACGCGGGATCAGTCCGAGGCCGAGGTCGCCCCCGAAGAGAAGCTGGGGATGTAACGATCGCCTCATTTCGCTCCTGTTCTTGACTGGGGAGCGTCGTCCGAATAGATCGCCACGGTTCATGGGACGATCAGGCGGCGCGCCCCTCTCTCCAACGAGAGCTGCCCCCCTTCTCCTGTCGTCATTTCCTCAAGAGGTTCCCGGATGCCCACCATCAACCAGCTCGTCCGTAAGGGACGGCAGAAGGTTGCGACCAAGTCCAAGTCGCCCGCCCTCATGGGCTGCCCGCAGAAGCGCGGCGTCTGCACTCGCGTGTACACGACCACCCCCAAGAAGCCCAACTCGGCGCTCCGTAAGGTCGCCCGTGTTCGTCTCACCAACGACATGGAGGTCACCGCCTACATCGGTGGTGAGGGTCACAACCTCCAGGAGCACTCCTCGGTGCTCATCCGTGGTGGTCGCGTCAAGGACCTGCCTGGCGTTCGGTACCACATCATTCGCGGCACCCTCGACTCCCAGGGCGTCAACGCCCGGCGCCAGGGCCGCTCCAAGTACGGCGCCAAGCGGCCCAAGAAGTAAGGTTCTGATCCATGCCTCGTCGTCACGAAGTCCCCAAGCGTATTGTGCTGCCTGACCCCAAGTTTGGGGACAAGGCAGTGACCAAGTTCATGAACGCCGTGATGGAAGATGGGAAGAAGGCCGTCGCCGAGTCCATCGTCTATGGTGCGTTCGATGTCATCGAGGATCGCACCCGCGAGGAGCCCATCAAGGTCTTCCGTCGGGCGCTTGAGAACGTCTCTCCCTTGGTGGAGGTCAAGTCTCGCCGCGTGGGTGGCTCTACCTACCAGGTGCCGATCGAGGTCCGCAACGATCGTCGGATGGCGCTCGCGATGCGGTGGATCATCATCTTCGCCCGCAAGCGCAGCGGCCGCTCTATGCAAGAGAAGCTCGCCAACGAGCTGATCGAGGCCTCCCACAACCGCGGCAACGCGGTCAAGCGGAAGGACGAGACCCACCGTATGGCTGAGGCCAACAAGGCGTTCGCGCACTACCGCTGGTAGTCGCGCTCTCTCCTCCTCGCGGCCCGTTGAGCGCTCTGGTGCTCAGCGGGCCGTGTCTTTTTTCTGATGGACCCGATGATCCGCCGCATCCGAAACATCGGCATCCTCGCGCACATCGACGCCGGGAAGACCACGCTCACCGAGCGGATCCTCACGGCGACGGGCCGTATCCGCATCCCCGGCGAGGTCGATGACGGCACGGCGACGATGGACTTCATGGTCCAGGAGCGTGAGCGCGGCATCACCATCGGGGCCGCGGCGACCCGGGTGGGCTGGCGTGACCACATCATCCACCTCATCGACACCCCGGGGCACGTCGACTTCACCATCGAGGTCGAGCGCTCTTTGCGTGTGCTCGACGGGGCGATCGTCGTGCTCTCCGCGAGCGAAGGGGTCCAGCCCCAGACCGAGCACGTCTGGGCCCAGGCTGATGCCCGCCGGGTGCCCCGCCTCGTGTTCATCAACAAGCTCGATCGGGTCGGCGCGGACTTTGAGCGCTGCCTCGCGGATCTCCAGACCCGCCTGAACGCCCCGGCGGTGCCGTTCCAGCTCCCGGTCATCGAGGACGGGCGCCTGCGGGGCGTGATCGACCTGGTGCGCTCCCGCCTCTTGACCTTCACCCCGAAGGATCGTGGGGTGATCGTGCAGGCGGCGCCCGTGCCCCCGAGTCTGGAGGTCGAGCTAGCGTTTGGGCGAGAGGCCCTCCTCAACGCCGCCTTACACAGCGACGCGGTGATGGAGCGGTACCTCAGCGCCGGAGAGGTGACCCCCGCCGAGCTCTACGCCGACGCCCGCCTGCGGGTGCTCGACGGGTCGCTGGTGCCGGTGTTCTGCGGCGCGGCGAAGCACCACCAGGGCGTGCACCCGCTCCTCGACGCCGTCGTCGAGCTGCTCCCGTCCCCGGCGGATCTGGGCCCCTGCTACGGCCTGAGCGCCGTCGGCCGGGGCACCTCCGAGCGTCGCGCCCCTGACGTCTCCGAGCGCGCCTGCGCCTTGGTCTTTAAGCTCGGGCACGACCGCGACGAGGGCCTGATCGCCTTCACCCGGGTGTACTCCGGGGCGCTGCGTGTCGGCGACGTCGTGCTCAACCCGCGCACGGGCGGGCAAGACACGATCACCCAGCTCTTCGCCGCCCACGCCGAGGAGCTCGAGCCCGTGAGCGTCGCCGAGGCGGGCACGATCACCGTGGTCGCCGGGCTCACCGCGCCGACGACCGGGGACACCCTCTGCGACCCCGCCGCCCCCCTGCTCCTGGAGCCGCTCACGCCGCCCTCCCCGGTGCTCGGCGTGGTGATCGAGGCCGAGACCGTAGAGAGCGAGGAGCGCCTCAACGCCGCCCTGCAGCGCCCGCTGCTAGAGGACCCGACCCTGCGCCTCACCGTTGACCCCCAGACCGGCCAGCGGGTCCTGGAGGGCATGGGTGAGCTCCACCTGGAGATCGCCGTCGAGCGCCTGCGTCGGGAGCACGAGCTCGCCCTGCGCGTCGGCAAGCCCCGGGTCACCTACCTCCTCGCGCCGGGCCTCGCCGCGGAAGGGGAGGGGACGCACCGCCTCGTGACGGGCGCCGGGGAGCAGCGGGCGACGCTCCAGGTCCGCGTCACCCCCCAGGCCGACCAGGCCGCGGTGACCATCGAGCCCGGCTGGGCGGCGATCGCCCTGCCTGAAGATTACGCCGAGGCGATCGTCAGCGCGCTGCGCGCTGGGGTCGAGCGCGCGCTCGGCGGCGGGGCGCCTTTGGCCTTCGCGCGGGTCTCCGTGAGCGGCGGATCGTGTGAGCCAGGGCCTGGGGCGCTGATCGCCGCCCGGGTCGCCGCGGGCCTCGCCTTGGACGACGCGCTGAAAAGATCGTCGATCATGGTGATGGAGCCGATCATGCGCCTTGAGGTTCGCACGCCGGGCGACTATATGGGCGGGGTCCTGGGTGACCTCCAGGCGCGACGCGGGATCGTCACCTCGACGACGCCGAGACCGCCGCTCCAGGTCATCGAGGCCGACGTGCCCCTCGCGGAGCTGGTTGGTTACACAACCGCCCTGCGATCGGCCACCCAAGGCCGCTCGTCGGCCAGCATCCACTTCTCTCGTCATTCCCCAGCGCCCCCTAAGCTCTCTCGCCTCATCTTCGAGCCCCTCGTGGGTGATCGTGTAAAGAGCGAACCGTGATCCTCCTGCGCAAGAGCCCCTCTGAACCTGCCCCCGAACGCGCCGCTGATGCGGCAGAGAGGGGAAAGGTGATCTTCAGGGTGGCCAACTCCGCAACGACCGGCTAAGCGCGGTTGTTGCGTCTTCTCGGAGTCGCTGTCCACCCCCCCCGGACAACCACCCCGAACAGCCCGAATCCATCGAGCCCGCCGCGCCGGCCATCCACCGAGCAGGCTGGTACGTCAGAAACGAACAGGACCGTCATCTCATGGCCAGCACCAACAAGATTCGTATTCGTCTCAAGGCCTACGACCACAAGCTGCTGGATCGGAGCGCCGGGGAGATCGTTGAGACCGCTCGCCGCACTGGCGTGCGTATTCGGGGCCCCTTCCCCCTTCCCACCACGGTCTCCCGCTGGACGGTTCTTCGTGGCCCTCACGTCGACAAGAAGTCCCGTGAGCAGTTCGAGCGCCGCACGCACCACCGCCTCCTCGACATCCTTGAGCCCACTCAGCAGACCGTGGACGCGCTCATGAAGCTCGACCTCTCCGCTGGTGTTCACGTCGAGATCAAGCTGTCCTGAGCGGACACCCTTCCCACTGATTCAGTCGGGCGCCTCCTCCTTGAGTCCAAGGAGCGATAGCTGGCGTCACGATGGAGCTCAAAGATGCCTACGATTGACGTAGTCAACACTGCCAAGGAGACGGTCGGCTCGGTCGAGCTGCCCGACGACATCTTTGGCGTCGAAGTGAAAGAGCACCTCTTCTACACCGTGGTGCGGTACCAGCTCGCGAACCGTCGCGCTGGCACCCACAAGGTGAAGTCCCGGTGCGAGGTGTCCGGCGGTGGTCGTAAGCCCTTCAAGCAGAAGGGTACCGGCCGCGCTCGTCAGGGCACGATCCGCGCTCCCCAGATGCGGGGCGGCGGCATCGTCCACGGGCCGACCCCCCGGGACCACGGCTTCAAGGTCTCCAAGAAGGTCCGCCGCGCGGCCCTCTGCAGCGCCCTCTCCCGGCGCGTGCAGGAGTCCAAGCTGACGGTCTTCAACGCCTTCGAGCTCTCCGCGGTCAAGACCAAGGAGTTCCGCAAGGTGATGGACAGCTTCGGCTTCGACGATCTGCTGCTCATCCTCCCCGAGAAGGACAACGCCGTCTACCTGTCGGCGCGGAACCTTCCCGACGTGCAGGTGCTGCCGGTCGCCGGGCTCAACGTCTACGACGTGCTCAAGCACAAGAACATCGCGGTCACCAGCGCTGCGGTCGACTCCATCGTGTCGCGGCTGGGGAGGTGAGAGATGGCGCAGATTCATGATGTCCTCCTCCGTCCGCTGACCACCGAGAAGGGCGCCGTCCTGGAGTCCTCCGAGAACACCTACGTCTTCGCCGTTGGCCTCAAGGCCAACAAGATCCAGATCAAGGCCGCTGTTGAGGCCTTCTTCGGGGTGAGCGTCGAGGCGGTGCGGACTTCGGTGGTCCGTGGCAAAAACAAGCGTTTCGGTCGCCACTCCGGGCGTCGTTCTGACTGGAAGAAGGCGTACGTCAAGCTCGCGAGCGGCGACGTGCTGAACTTCTTCAGCGACGAAGCTCAGGTCTGAGGTCATTGAGGTAGACATGGGAACCAAGAGCTTCAAGCCTACGAGCAACGGCCTCCGCTTCAAGACGGTGTCGGACTTCGCTGAGATCACCACGAGCTCCCCGGAGCGTTCGCTGGTCCTCCCGATGCGTGGCACTGGCGGTCGTAACAACTTCGGCCGCGTCACCAGCCGCTTCCGCGGCGGTGGTCACAAGCGCCGTTACCGTCTCATCGACTTCCGTCGTGACAAGCAGGGCGTGCCCGGCCGCGTCGCGTCCGTGGAGTACGATCCCAACCGCACCGCGAACATCGCCCTCATCCAGTACATGGACGGCGAGAAGCGGTACATCCTGCACCCCGTCAACCTGAACGTCGGCGACACCATCGTCACCAGCGACCAGGCTGACATCAAGCCCGGGAACGCGATGCGCCTCGCCTCCGTCCCGCTGGGCACCTGGGTGCACAACGTGGAGCTCTACCCCGCTCGCGGTGGTCAGCTCTGCCGGTCCGCCGGGAGCTACGCTCAGGTGATGGCGAAGGAGAACAGCTATGTCCTCCTCCGTCTGCCCTCCGGCGAGCTCCGTCGTGTCCACGAGAACTGCCTAGCCACCATCGGCCAGGTCGGTAACCTCGAGCACGAGAACATCTCTCTGGGTAAGGCGGGTCGCGCTCGGTGGCTGGGGCGTCGTCCTCACAACCGCGGCGTCACCATGAACCCCATCGACCACCCGCACGGTGGTGGTGAGGGCAAGACCTCCGGCGGTCGTCACCCCGTGACGCCCTGGGGTCAGCCCACTCGTGGATACAAGACTCGCTCGCGCAAGAAGCCGAGCACCGCCTTCATCGTCAAGCGCCGTAAGTAGGTTCAGGAGTTCTCGTGGCACGCTCAATCAAGAAGGGCCCCTTCGTGGATGCCCACCTGGAGAAGAAGGCGGTGCTCGCCCGGAGCTCCGGCCAAGGCGCCCCTGTCGTCAAGACCTGGAGTCGGCGCTCTACCATCCTCCCCGACTTCATCGGGTTGACGTTCGCGGTTCACAACGGTAAAAAGTTCGTGACCGTGTATGTGACGGAGAACATGGTCGGGCACAAGCTCGGCGAGTTCGCCCCTACCCGTACCTTCTTCGGCCACGCCGCGGATCGGAAAACAAAGGTGCGCTGAGCGCGCGAGGGGTCGCGCGACAGTCGCGGCCTACGCGCTCCACAGCGTGCCCATCACTTCGCTCACGGAGCGATAGGGTCATCAAATGGAGTCTACAGCCATTCTCCGATTCGCGCGGGTGTCGGCCCAGAAGGCCCGCCTCGTGGCCGATCTGATTCGCGGTCGGGACGTTGGGCAGGCGCTTGAGGTGCTGACGTTCACCAACAAGAAGTCCGCCCCGCTCATCAAGAAGCTCATCGAGTCTGCGGTCGCCAACGCCGAGCACAGCTCCAAGGTCAAGTCCAGCGAGGTCGACATCGACGCTCTGTACGTCAAGTCGATCATGGTTGACCAGGGGACCACGCTTCGTCGTTTCCGGCCTCGCGCGCAGGGTCGGGCCACCCCGATCCGCAAGCAGACCGCCCACATCACCGTGGTCCTTGGGACGCGGGAGGAGTAAGTCGTCATGGGTCAAAAAGTTCACCCTGTCGGCTTCCGAGTCGGCATCGTTCGTGGTTGGGATGCCCAGTGGTATGCCGACAAGAACTACCAGCGCTTCCTCCATGAGGACGTCGCGATCCGGAAGTACGTCAAAGAGAAGTACGCGCAGGCGAGCATCTCTCGCGTGACCATTGAGCGCGCCGCCAACAAGGCGAAGGTGTTCATCCACGCGGCGAAGCCTGGCATCATCCTCGGCAAGCGCGCGACCGGCCTGGAGAGCCTGCGGAGCGATCTGCAGAAGCTCACGTCCACCGAGATCTACCCGAACGTCATCGAGGTTCGGAAGGTTGAGACGGACGCCCAGCTCGTGGCGGAGAACATCGCCGCTCAGCTCGTGAAGCGTGTGTCCTTCCGTCGCGCCCTCAAGAAGGCGATGACCCAGGCGACGCGCTCCGGCGCCAAGGGCGTCAAGGTTATGTGCAGCGGGCGTCTCGGCGGGGCTGAGATGTCTCGTCGTGAGTGGTACCACGAGGGACGAGTTCCCCTTCACACCCTCCGTGCCGACATCGACTACGGCTTCGCTGAGGCGAAGACCACCTACGGTGTCATCGGCGTCAAGGTCTGGGTGTTCAAGGGTGAGATTCTGCCCGGTGACGATGAGCGTTGAGGCCGTCCTGGCCCAGGAGTGTTCAGTACCATGCTGTCTCCCAAGCGTGTCAAGTACCGCAAGCAGCAGAAGGGCAGGATGAATGGGCTGTCGTACCGCGGCAGCGACGTCTCCTTCGGCGAGTTTGCTCTTCAGGCCACAGGTTGTGGCCGCATCACCGCGCGTCAGCTCGAGGCGGCGCGTATCGCGTTGACCCGTCACGTGAAGCGCGGTGGTAAAGTCTGGATCCGGATCTTCCCGGACAAGCCCATCTCCAAGAAGCCGGCCGAGACCCGAATGGGTAAAGGTAAGGGCGCTCCTGAGCTGTGGGTCGCGGTGATTCAGCCTGGTCGCGTCTTGTACGAGATCGAGGGTGTCGCCGAGGACGTGGCCATGGAAGCTCTTCGTCGCGCTGGCCACAAGCTTCCGCTTGAGTGGCGTGTCGTCAAGCGGGAAGGGGTCATCTGATGAAGTACTCTGAGCTCACAAGCCTCTCTGACGAGCAGCTTGTTCACAAGGAGCTGGCGCTTGAGCGCGAGCTCACGGCTTTCCGCTTCCGGCTCTTCACCAACCAGCTGGACGACAACTCCAAGCTGAAGAAGATCCGCAAGGACATCGCCCGCGTTCAGACCGCGGCTCGCGCTCGCGAGCTGGCCCAGGGGCTCGCCCCGAACGGTCTGCGGGACCGCTTTAAGGCTACGTTCCAGGCCCAGGCCCTCAGCGGCCGTCAGGAGGGATCGTCCTTCCTCAAGGGTGTGGTTGACAAGGCTGGCGGTAACGAGTAAGTAGCAGTGCCCGACGCCGAGCGTGTCGGGCAAGCGCTCTCGTCCTTCGATGTTCATGGTACCGGGTCGGGTGGTTCCTCCGGTACGTAGTACGATACTCTCCTGGTCTGAGTCCTGCTTCGGTGGGAGACCCGCCAGGGCACCAGTAACCCGCGTTGGCGTTCATCGTCGGCGTATTCTGCACATGTGAGCAGATCTAATGTCCGCAGAGAACAGCGATAGTTCGGGCCGTCGCCTGCTGACCGGTCGTGTCGTCTCCAACAAGATGGACAAGACCGTCGCGGTTGAGGTTGTCCGGCGTGTCAAGCATCCCAAGTACGAGAAGTACGTCAACCGCCGTAACGTGTTCAAGGCGCACGATGAGGCCAACGAGTGCCAGCTTGACGACGTCGTCGTCATCCAGGAGTCTCGTCCTCTCTCTCGCACCAAGCGCTGGCTTGTCGTCGAGCGGCGTCCCCACCACGGTTGATGTTCGAGTCGCTCGCCTGGCTCGCTGGGTGAGGTCGGAGGACTTATGATCCAGAATCTTACGGTCTTGGAGGTCGCGGACAACAGCGGCGCCAAGAAGCTCCGTACCATCAAGGTGATCGGCGGCTCTCGTCGTCGGTATGCGTCGATTGGTGACGTTGTGGTCGTCTCGATTCGTGAGGCGCTCCCCAACGGCAAGGTGAAGAAGGGCGATGTGGCGCGCGCCGTCATCGTGCGGACCAGCAAAGAGGTCCGCCGCCCCGATGGCACCTACATCCGTTTCGACAACAACTCTGCCGTCCTCATCAACAAGGATGGAGAGCCCATCGGCACTCGTATCTTCGGGCCTGTGGCGCGTGAGCTTCGCGCCAAGAAGTACATGAAGATCGTGTCTTTGGCTCCCGAAGTCCTCTAGCAGCTCAGGAGCGTGCCATGTCGGCGCCCAAGTTTAAGATCAAGCGTGGCGACACCGTAGTGGTTGTCGCGGGCCGTCACAAGGGGAGCCGGGGCAAGGTCCTGTCGGTCATCCCTGAGGACTCTCGGGTTGTGGTCGAGGGGGTCAACCTCGTCAAGCGTCACCAGAAGGGCGCTGGCGAGCAGCCTGGCCAGATCATTCAGAAAGAGGCCGCGGTTCACATCTCGAACGTCGCCCTCTGGAGCGAGTCCTTGCAGAGCCGCGTCAAGGTGGGCCTCAAGGTCGCCGAGGACGGTTCTAAGGTCCGGGTCGATCGTAAGACTGGCGCGCTGCTCGATTGAGCATCGGTCGATAGGAGATTCCCCTCATGGTTCCCCGTCTCAAAGAACGGTACATGACCGAGCTGGTGCCGAAGCTCAAGCAAGAGCTTGGCAGCACCAACATCATGTGTGTTCCTCGCCTTGAGAAGATCGTGGTCAACACCTCCATCAAGGAGGCCATCCAGAACCAGAAGCTGCTCGATACGGCGGCTGAGGAGCTGGCGGTGATCACCGGTCAGAAGGCCATCATCCGGCGCGCGCGCAAGTCCATCGCGAACTTCAAGCTTCGTGAGGGCATGGCCATCGGCGCCAAGGTCACGCTTCGCGGCGACCGTATGTGGCACTTCTTCGACCGTCTCCTCTCGGTCGCCATTCCCCGTATTCGTGACTTCCGTGGGCTCAGCCCCAAGGGTTTCGACGGTCGTGGCAACTACTCGCTCGGTCTCACCGAGCAGATCCTCTTCCCTGAGATCAACTACGACAAGGTCGTGAAGATCCACGGGATGAACATCACCTTCGTCACCACCGCGAAGACGGACGCTGAGGCCCGGGCTCTCCTGGTCAGCCTCGGCTTCCCGTTCCGCTCCTAGGAGTAGCTCATGGCCAAAAAGTCCATGATCGCGAAGTCTCAGCGGAAGGCCAAGTTCTCGACCCGCCAGCACAACCGCTGCAAGGTGTGTGGTCGGCCCCGGGCCTACTACCGTGACTTTGACCTGTGTCGCATCTGCTTGCGGAACATGGCGCTTCGGGGCGAGCTCCCTGGCGTCACCAAGGCAAGCTGGTAGTTCGCTGAGATCGTTAGCCGAGCTTCATTGGCCCGGTCGGTGGTAGGTCTCGATGCAAAACGCACGAGAAACCAGCACCGTATAGGAGAGTTCTGATGTCGATGACCGATCCGATCGCAGACCTGCTGACCAGGATTCGGAACGCCAGCCAGGCGCGTCATCCCACGGTCGTGGTGCCCCGGTCAAAGATCAAGTTGGAGCTGGTGAAGATCCTCAAGCAGGAGGGCTTCATCGAGGGCTTCATTGATGTTCCCGAGGGTCCCCAGGGGCAGATCAAGATCTTCCTGCGTTACGACGCGGCCAACCGTGGAGTGATCCGCGGCCTTGACCGTGTCTCCAAGCCCGGATGTCGGAAGTACGTGGGTCGCGATGAGATCCCGCGTGTCCGCAACGGCCTTGGCCTCGCCATCCTCACTACGCCGAAGGGCGTGCTCACCGGCCAGCAGGCGCTCCACGCGGGCGTCGGTGGTGAGCTGCTCTGCTACGTCTGGTAGCAGGGATAGGAGTCTGTCATGTCGCGCGTAGGTAAGGTGCCTGTTCAGATCCCTGCCGGGGTAAAGCTCACGGTTGGGGACAAGGTGGTGGTCAGCGGGCCCAAGGGTTCGCTTGAGCGTGTCCTCGTTGAGGGGATCACGATCGAGCAGACCGGTGGCGCCGCTCACCTTCACCGGAGCTCCGAGGAGCGCAACATTCGGGCCAACCATGGCCTGATGCGCGCGCTGCTCAACAACATGGTGGTTGGCGTCACGAAGGGTTTTGAGCGTCGGCTCGAGATCATCGGCGTCGGCTACAAGGCCGAGATGAAGGGCGCCAAGCTCGTCCTGAGCCTCGGCTACTCCCATCCCATTGAGTTCTCGCCCCCTGCCGGGATCTCCATCGCTGTCGACACGAAGGCGAACAAGATCGTCGTGTCGGGGGCGGACAAGGAGGCCGTCGGCCAGGTCGCCTCGGACATCCGTGGCTTCCGCTCTCCTGACTCCTACAAGGGGAAGGGTGTGCGGTATGAGGGTGAGCGTGTCCGGCTCAAGGCCGGCAAGTCCGCGAAGAAGTAGGAGTGCGCCATGGGTAAGACCAATCCCTCTCAGGTCGCGCGTGAGCGCCGCAAGGTCTCGATTCGTAAGCGCGTCAGCGGCACGGTGGAGCGTCCTCGCCTCACCATCTTCCGCAGCGCGTCCCACATCTACGCCCAGGTGGTCAACGACGAGAGTGGTCATACCCTCGTCGCGGCTTCCACCCGGTCTCCCGAGCTCAAGGGGCTCGAGGGGCATCGTGGAAACATCAACGCGGCCGTGGCGGTCGGCAAGCTCCTCGCGGAGAAGGCCATCGCCGCGAACGTCACCAAGGTCGTCTTCGACCGCAACGGCTATCTCTATCACGGTCGCGTTAAGGCGCTCGCCGACGCTGCTCGTGAGGGTGGTCTCGACTTCTAAGCGACTGGCGATGGCCCGCAGCGGAGGATTCAAGTGAACAAGGTATCCCGCAGTCGTCGTCAGGATGCTGATGACGGTCTGATTGAGAAAGTGATCCACGTCAACCGCGTCGCGAAGGTCGTCAAGGGCGGCCGTCGCTTCAGCTTCTCCGCCATCGTCGTTGTCGGCGACGGTGAGGGGCAGGTCGGCGTCGGCATGGGCAAGGCCAACGAGGTGCCCGAGGCGATCCGCAAGGCCACCAACAAGGCCAAGGCGAGCTTGCTCAAGGTCGCGATGGTGGACGGCACCGTGCCGCACATCACCCGCGGCGAGTACGGCTCCGGCACTGTGGTGCTGCGCCCCGCCGCGCCTGGTACGGGCGTCATCGCGGGTCCGGCCGTGCGCGCCATCATGGACGCTGTCGGTTACCGCAACGTCCTCTCCAAGAGCCTGGGCTCCAGCAACCCCTACAACGTGGTGCGCGCGACCTTCGCTGCTCTTGAGCAGCTGGAGTCGCCGGAGCAGTTCGCGGTTCGGACCAACCAGGACCTCGACAAGGTGCTCTCCAACTACAACGTCGGCGCGCGGGTTTGGCGCTCCGCTTAGGCGGGCGTCGAGCTGAGCGCGTGAGAACGCACGAGGTATCGCCGTGAAAATGCTCAAGGTCACGTTGACCCGCTCAACGATTGGCACCACGGATGATCAGACCGCGACCGTGATCGGGCTCGGGCTCCGGAAGATTCACTCTTCCCGGGTGCTCGAGAACACCCCCTCGGTTCGTGGCATGGTCAAGAAGGTCATTCATCTCGTTCATGTCGAGGAAGTCGAGGCCTGATTTGGCCCGCAGATGAGGATGGGCGGCGCTTGCAGGGACCAGTCCTGCGCCTCGCCTGTCCTCTCTTCGACTCTGGAGTTTCAGATGGCGAACGAACTCTCCAACCTCAAGCCGGTCCCCGGCTCCACCAAGAAGCGCATGCGCGTCGGCCGTGGAGAGGGCTCTGGTAAGGGCAAGACCTCGGGCCGTGGCCAGAAGGGCCAGGGCTCCCGCGCCGGTGAGGGCGTGCGTCCGGGCTTCGAGGGCGGTCAGATGCCCTTGCAGCGGCGCATCCCGAAGCGCGGCTTCACGAACATCTTCGCGAAGGACTACACCGTCATGAACATCGGTGACCTCAACGGCCGTTACGCGGCTGGTGACGTTGTTGATCTTGACGGTCTCAAGGCCCGTGGCCACGTTTCGTATGTTGGTCGCGATGGTCTCAAGATCCTCGGGGCTGGTGAGCTCGAAGTCGCTCTCACCATCAAGGCTGCGAAGTTCAGCGAGACGGCTCGCGCGAAGATCGTAGCGGCTGGTGGTGTGGCTGAGGAGATCTGACGTGTTCTCATCCCTGGCCGATGTCTGGAAGATGCCGGATCTTCGGAGCCGCATCTTCTTCACGCTGGCGTTGCTGGCGGTTTATCGGCTCGGGATCTTCATCCCGGCTCCCGGGGTGGATCGCGCCGCGCTCTCCGAGTTCTTCCAGTCGGGGTCCAACACGCTGTTTGGGCTCTACGACATGTTCTCGGGCGGCGCCCTTGAGCAGTTCAGCGTCTTCGTGCTCGGCATCATGCCGTACATCAGCGCCTCGATCATCATCCAGGTGCTGAGCTCCACGGTGCCGCAGCTCGAGCGCCTCTCGAAAGAGGGGCAGACCGGGCGCAACAAGCTCAACCAGTACACCCGCTACCTCACCATCGTCATCGCGCTCGTGCAGTCCGGCAGCATCGCCGTCGGGCTTGAGCAGATGAAGGTGGGCAACGGGGAGTCGGTGGTGATCGCCGTCGGGTGGGGCTTCCGCCTCATGACGATGATCACGATGACCGCGGGGAGCTGCTTCGTGATGTGGCTCGGTGAGCAGATCACCGAGCGCGGCATCGGAAGCGGCTCGTCGTTGATCATCACCGCGGGCATCGTGGCGGGGCTGCCGACAGGCGCCTACCAGCTCGCGCAGAAGGTCGGCAACGGGGACATGAACCTCCTCGGCGTCACCTTGCTGGTGCTGTTCATGTTCGCGGTGCTCGTGGGCATCGTGTTCATCGAGCGCGGCCAGCGCCGTGTGCCCATCCAGTACGCCAAGCGGGTCGTCGGACGACGTGTGTATGGCGGACAGGAGACACACCTCCCGCTCAAGGTGAACGTGGCCGGCGTGATCCCGCCCATCTTCGCCAGCGCGGTGCTGATGTTCCCGGCGACGCTCTCGACGCTCCTGAACAGCGACAACGTCGTGCTCGGTCGCATCGTCGGCGCCTTCACCCCCGGCGCGTGGCTGTACAACACGGTCTATGTCGGGCTGATCGTCTTCTTCGCCTACTTCTACACGGCCGTGACGTTCAACCCCGTTGACGTGGCGGACAACCTCAAGAAGCAGGGCGGGTTCATCCCCGGCGTGCGCCCCGGTCGCCAGACCGCGGAGTACATCGACCGCATCCTCAGCCGCCTCACCTTGGGTGGCGCGCTGTACCTCGCCGCGGTCTGTGTGCTCCCGACCCTGCTCATCACGCAGTACGGGATCCCCTTCTACTTCGGCGGAACCGGGCTGCTCATCGTCGTCAGTGTGTCCTTGGACACCGTGGCGCAGATCGAGGGCCACATGCTCACGAAGCATTACGACGGCCTGATTCAATCCAGCAACGTTCGAGGTCGGCAGCGCCGCCTCTTGGAGAAGTCCAAGAGCGAGTGAGCCGGGGCGCTGGTGGCCTCGCAGAGAGCGGCTGACCCTTCGGGCGTCAGCCGTGTGTTTTCGGAGGCGAGCGCATGATCATCATCCTCTTCGGGCCCCCGGGCGCTGGCAAAGGAACTCAGGCCAGCGCGCTGTGTGAGGCCTACGGCGTGCCCCAGGTCGCCACGGGCGACATCTTCCGGGCGCACCTCAAGAACAACACGCCGCTTGGGCAGCTCGCCCGCAGCTTCATGAACAACGGCCAGCTCGTCCCGGACGAGGTCGTGTGGAAGCTCGTCGAGAGCCGCCTCTCCGAGCCCGACTGCGCCGGTGGGGTGCTGCTCGACGGGTTCCCGCGGACCGTAGTCCAGGCGGAGCTCATGCTCAGCTGGGTCAAAGAGAGCGGTCTGGCCCTGAGCCAGGTGCTCGCGCTGGTGGTCCCCGACGAGGAGCTCGTCGAGCGCCTCGCCGGTCGGCGCACCTGCCTCGACTGCCAGGCGAGCTACCACGTGCAGTACAACCCCCCCACCGTCGAGGGGGTCTGTGATCGTTGTGGTTCGCACCGCGTCGTGCAGCGTGAGGATGACTCCGAGGAGACGGTCCGCAAGCGGATCGCCACCTACCACCGCGAGACCGCGCCGGTGCTGGACTTCTTCAAGGCCCGGGGCCTCGCGACCGAGGTCGATGGCCTCGGCGAGATCGGCGACGTCGCCGCGCGCCTCCGTCAGGCGCTGCAGGGATGATCCCCGTCAAGGCGCACTGGGAGGTGCCGCTGATGCGCACGGCGGGGCGCCTCTTGGCCGAGGCGATCGCCGAGGTCCGCGCGCACGTCGCCGTCGGCGTCACGCCCCGAGAGCTCGACCGGATCTTCGAGCAGGCGATCGCCGCTCGCGGCGCGCGCTCGGCGTTCAAGGGCTACGACACCGGCGCGGGCCCCTTCCCTGCGACGATCTGCGCCAGCCGAAACGAGCAGGTGGTCCATGGGATCCCCGACGATCGGCCCCTGAACGATGGCGATCTCATCTCCCTGGACTTCGGCCTCGAGTACGGCGGGTATTTCGCCGACTCGGCCTTCTCGATGGGGGTTGGCACCGTCACCCCCAAGGTCCAGCGCCTCCTTGACATCACGGAGAAGAGCCTATACAAGGCCATCTCCCTCGCTGTGCCCGGCGCTCGGATCGGAGATCTGGGTCACAGCGTGCAAAGCCTCTGTGAGAGTGAAGGATTTGGTGTCGTCCGTGACCTCGTCGGTCACGGGATCGGTCGTCGGATGCACGAACCCCCCTCGGTCCCCAACTTCGGGAAGCGCGGGACGGGGGTGCCCCTCAAGCCAGGCGTCTGTCTGGCCATTGAGCCGATGATCACGATGGGCGACTACCGGACGCGCACGCTCAAGGACGGCTGGACCGTCGTCACTACCGATGGGTCGTTCGCGGCCCACTTCGAGCACACTGTGCTCATCACCGAGAACGGGCCTGAGATCCTCACGGCCCCGCTTCGTTGACCATGAATCCACCGATGAACCGGAGCGAGGGCTCCGGCGAGGAGAGGAAATGAAGGTCAAGGCGTCAGTCAAGCGCATCTGCGACAAGTGCCGGATCATCCGGCGTCGCGGCATCGTGCGTGTGATCTGCGAGACTCCCAAACACAAGCAGCGTCAGGGCTAGGAGGAACACATGGCTCGTATTGAGGGTGTTGACCTCCCGCGCCAGAAGCGCATCGAGATCGCGCTCACCTACATCTTCGGGATCGGCCGGGCGACCGCGCTCAAGATCCTTGAGGACGCTCAGGTGGACCGCGCGATCCGCACCCAGGACCTCTCCGAGGTCGAGGTGGCGCGTATCCGTGAGGTCATTCAGCGTCGTGTGAAGGTCGAGGGCGAGCTCCGCAAAGAGATCGCCATGAACATCAAGCGCTTGATCGACCTCGGCGCTTATCGCGGCCTTCGCCACAAGCGGGGTCTCCCGGTTCGCGGCCAGCGGACCCACACCAATGCGCGCACCCGCAAGGGCCCGCGTCGCGTCGTCGCGAAGAAGCGGTAAGCGGAGCTGACCATGGCTGCTACTCCCAAGAAGAAAGTCGTCAAGCGCGTAAAGAAGAACATCCCTTCTGGCGTGGTCCACATTCAGGCCACGTTCAACAACACCATCGTCACCATCACGGATCCCGCTGGGAACACCGTGGCCTGGTCGAGCGCTGGTGTGAAGGGCTTCAAAGGCTCCCGCAAGTCCACCCCCTTCGCCGCTCAGCTTGTCGCTGAGGACGCCGCCCGCAAGGCGATGGAGCACGGCATGAAGGTGGCGGGCGTGTTCGTGAAGGGGCCCGGCGCTGGGCGTGAGTCCGCGCTGCGCGCCATCCAGAACGCGGGCCTCAAGGTGACGATGATCAAAGACGTCACCCCGATCCCGCACAACGGATGCCGCCCCCCCAAGCGTCGTCGCGTCTAATCCATTCCGCTCATGCGCCGGGGGGCGGGAGCACTTTCCCGCCCTGGCCTGACCAGCCCTCGCCGCGCCGAGTGTCCTCTGTTCGGGGTGAAGAGCCTCCTGCCTGGTTCAGCGGAGGCAGAAACCCCAGGAGAGAATGGCCTTGGAGCCGTACATCTACGCCAACTGGCGCAATCTCATCAAGCCGAAGGTCGTCGAGCGGGATCCCCGCTCCAACGGCACCTACGGTAAGTTCGTCGCCAAGCCCTTAGAGCGGGGCTTCGGCATCACCATCGGCAACTCCCTCCGGCGCGTGCTGCTGTCGTCCCTCCAGGGCGCGGCGATCACCACCGTCGAGATCGAGGGTGTGCTCCACGAGTTCTCTTCGGTGCCCGGCGTGGTTGAGGATGTCACTGACATCATCCTCAACTTCAAGCAGGTCATCGTGAAGACCTCGGCGACGGAGCCCATCAGCGGCACGATCAACAAGCACGGCGAGCCCGGTCAGGCGATCATCGTCACCGCGGGCGACCTCGTGTTTGATGAGGATGAGGACGTTGAGGTCCTCAACCCCGAGCTGCCGATCTGCACCCTCACCCAGGACGGGAAGTTCAGCGCCAAGGTCTCTGTGAGCCTCGGCAAGGGCTACGTCCCGGCCGTCGGCAACAAGACCGAGGGGATGGAGCTGGCCACCATGGCCATCGACGCCATCCACTCGCCGGTGCGTAAGGTGCGGTACACCGTCACCAACGCCCGCGTCGGTCGCCGCACGGACTACGACAAGCTCACTCTGGAGCTGTGGACGAATGGTTCGGTCGCCCCCGAGGACGCCGTGGCGTACGCCGCGAAGATCCTCCGGGAGCAGCTCGCCATCTTCGTGAACTTCTCCGAGGATGATGAGCCGGTGACGAACGTCGAGCCGGAGCAGGACGAGCACTTCAGCGAGCACTTGTACAAGCGCGTGGACGAGCTCGAGCTCTCCGTCCGCTCGGCCAACTGCCTGCAGAACGCTGGGATTGAGTACATCTACCAGCTCGTCGAGAAGACCGAGGCCGAGATGCTCAAGACCAAGAACTTCGGCCGTAAGTCCCTCAACGAGATCAAGGAGATCCTCTCGGAGATGAACCTGTCTCTGGGAATGAAGCTCCACAACTTCCCCAAGAACCGCTCTTGATTCGCCCTGAGCCCCGCCCTGGCGCTTAGCGTCAGGGGGGTGGCCGGGCAGGAGTCATCCCATGCGTCACAAGAAGTCAGGCCGGATCCTCGGCCGTAAGAGCCCGCATCGCACGGCGATGTACCGCAACATGGTCACCGCGCTCATGCGTTATGGCCAGATCCGCACCACGGACGCCAAGGCGCGTGAGCTGCGTCGGTTCGCCGACCGCCTCATCTCCTTGGGCAAGAAGGTCCCGCCCTCGGCGCTGCTCAACCTCACCGGCGCTGAGCTGGAGAAGGCCAAGGCCGCTCGGGTGCACGCGATCCGCGTCGCGCGGAAGTACTCCACGGACCTCGAGGTC
The DNA here is from genome assembly GCA_023150845.1 of Myxococcota bacterium. GTDB lineage: Bacteria > Myxococcota_A > UBA796 > UBA796 > CAJQPC01 > JADKFE01. The sequence continues at coordinate 64,642 of JAKLKD010000002.1, forward strand.
CTGGAGCGCGTGTTCAACGAGTACGCCGAGCGTTACCAAGGCCGGAACGGCGGTTACACCCGCGTTCTCAAGCTCACCGTGCGCCCCGGCGACAACGCGCCGATGGCGCTCGTTGAGCTCGTCTCTTCGATCGATGAGATCGTGGAGGAGGGCGGCGGTGAGTCCGCTGCTCAGGACGCGGCCGCTCAGGAGCCCGCTGCGGCGGAGTGAGGGTCGATGGGCCGGCCGAGGGTGATCCTTCGGCCGCCTCGTCCAAGACAAGGCGCGGAGCTGGCGATACGCCGCTCCGCGTTTTTTGTTATGATCTGGAGCGGCGTTGGGCGACCTAGCGTCGGCACAGCCCCTTCGAGTGAGTCCTCCACCATGTCTGATGAGTCTCTGGGCCATGGCGGCAGCTTGATGCGTGACGAGCGAGTGCGTCGCGCCCGCCGCGTGCTGTCGGAGTACATGAACACGGGCGGCAAACGAAACACCCGCCAGCGGGACGTGATCGTCGACGTGTTCTTTGAGGTGGGCTCGGAGCGCCATCTCTCGCTGCAGGAGCTCCAAGAGCAGGTGCAGCGTGTCGAGCCTGGCGTCGGCTTCGCGACGGTTTACCGCACGATGAAGATGCTCACGGACGCCGGCGTGGCCCACGAGCGCCGCTTCGACGAGGGCACCACGCGCTACGAGCTCGCCGAGGTGGGTGAACACCACGACCACCTCATCTGCATCGACTGCGGCCACATCTTCGAGTTTGAGGACGACCTCATCGAGGCCCGGCAGCGAGAGGTCGCCACACGCTTCGGCCTGGAGATCACCACACACCGCCACGAGATCTACGCGACCTGCGCCCGCGGCAGCGCGTGTGAGCGGCGCCTGGACGCGGCGAAGAGCGCCTGAGGCGGCGCTGGGCGGGCGGTGAGTTAGGGCGCGAGTCCGGCGGCCTGGTTGCTCGGCGCCTGGAGTGGCGGCTGGATGTGTCCAAGGGCGCCTGAGGCGGCGCTGGGCGGGCGGTGAGTTAGGCGCGAGCCCTGCGGCCTGGTTGCACGGCGCCTGGAGTGGCGCCTGGAGTGGCGCCTGGATGCGGCGCAGAGCGCCTGAGGCGGCGCAGGTCGGGCGGTGAGTGAGGGCGCGAGCCCTGCGGCTTGGTTGCCTGGCTCCTGGAGTGGCGCCTGGACGCGGCGCAGAGCGCCTGAGGCGGCGCAGGTCGGGCGGTGAGCTAGGGCGAGCCCTGCGGCTTGGTTGCTCGGCGCCTGGAGTGGCGCCTATACGTGTCCCAGGGCGCCTGAGGCGGCGCTGGTCGGGCGGTGAGCTAGGACGAGCCCGGCGGCCTGGTTGCTTGCCTGAACGCGCCTCGCGCCTCGCGCCCTCGGTCGGGCCAGCGCCGACTGGGACGTGTGGGCGTCATCGTGGAGCCCAAAACGAAAAGAGGACCACCCGAAGGATGGTCCTCTTTAGAGGATGGTGCGCGAGGAGGGACTCGAACCCTCACAGCCTCTCGGCCACAAGCACCTCAAACTTGCGCGTCTACCAAGTTCCGCCACCCGCGCACATTCAGGAAGCCCACCTCATTTAGCTTGGCGCCCCTACGCTGTCAAGGCGAGGGCGGCGCAGAAGATCCCGGGGCCGGGGCCGCCGGATCCGTCGGCGCTGCGGGCGCCGCGGGGGGCGTAGCGCCCTCGACGGGAGTGCCCTCGGCCGGAGGCGGCGTGGTCAGCTCAACCGGGGCGGCGTCGGTCGGGGCCGCGGGATCCGCGGCGGGCGCGGCGGGATCGGTCGCGGGGGCCGCGGGGCCGACGCCGAAGCCTTCGCCCTCAGCGTCGAGGTCGAGCTCAGGGGTCTCCTCGATCTCACCGCCGGTGCCGCGGTTCATGCGGTTGGTCGTCACGGCGAGGGTGATCGACGTGACCATGAACAGCACGGCGACGACCTGGGTGATGCGGCTCAGCGGAGCCGCGGCGCCGCGAGGGCCGAACATGCTGCTGCTCGCGCCTCCGCCGAAGGCCGAGGAGACGTCGCCGCCTTTGCCAGGCTGCAGGAGGATGACCACCACCAAGATGAGGCAGAGGATCACATGAAGGACGGTGATGAACAGGAGCATGGGGTCATCCGAAGGGCAGGCGCAACTTGCTCACCTGCCTGGGGGCTGTCAAGACCGGGAGGCGCGACGAGCCGCGAGGCCCGCCTCGATGATGCCCAAGAAGTCAGCGGCCTTGAGCGACGCGCCGCCGACCAGGGCGCCGTCTACGTCGGGCTGGGTCAACAGGGCGCCTGCGTTGGAGGCCTTCACGCTGCCGCCGTACTGGATGCGGAGCTGATCGGCCACGAAGGCCGGGAAGTGGCCACGGAGCCAGCCGCGGATGTAGGCGTGGGCCTCTTGCGCCTGCTCCGGCGTGGCGTTGTGGCCCGTGCCGATGGCCCAGACGGGCTCATACGCGAGGGTCACCGCCGCGGCCTGATCCGCGGCGAGGCCGCCCATCGCCACGCTGAGCTGCTGATCGAGGACGGCCTCGAGCTGCCCCGCCTGGCGCTGGCTCAAGGTCTCGCCGACGCAGAGGATCGGGAGCAGGCCCGCACGAAACGCCGCCTTCACCTTCTTGGCGACGAGGGCGTCGTCGTCTCCGAAGAGCTGGCGGCGCTCGGAGTGGCCGACGATGACGTAGGTGCAGCCCGCCTCGCGGAGGTGCTCGCCGGGCACGGCGCCGGTGAAGGCCCCGGACGCCTCGGCGTGGAGATCCTGCCCCGCGACGTGCAGACCGGAGTGCTTGAGCTTCGCCACCACCGCGGGGATCGAGACCGCGACGGGCGCGACGGCCACGTCCAGCGCGGTGTTGGAGGCCAAGGCGGCCTTGAGCTCCAGCGCCAGCCCGGCGGCCTGGGCCGGGCCGAGGTTCATCTTCCAGTTCCCCGCGATGAAGAGGCGCCGCGCCATCAGGTGCTCCGCAGCTTGAGGGCCTTGAGGCCGGGGAGGTCTTTGCCCTCGATGAACTCCAAGGAGGCGCCGCCGCCCGTGGACAGGTGGGAGACCTTGTCCTGGAGGCCAAACTTGCGGATCGCCGCCGCGGAGTCACCGCCGCCGACGACGGTGTAGGCGTCCGCCGCGGCCACGGCCTCGGCGATGCCTTTGGTGCCGTCGCTGAACGCCGCCACCTCAAACAGCCCCATCGGGCCGTTCCAGAACACCGTCGAGGAGTTGTTGATGACGTCGCGGAACAGGGCCACGCTCTCCGGGCCGATGTCGAAGCCCTTCTGACCGGCCTCGATGCGGTGGGAGACGTGGCGATCCGCCGAGTCCGGCGCGCTGGCGACGACGTGGTCCGTCGGCAAGAACACCTTGAGGCTGCGCTCGGCGCAGCGCTCCAAGAGGCGCGCGGCGAGCTTCACCCGGTCCTCCTCGACCAAGGAGTCGCCGACGGGCACACCCTGGGCCTTGAGGAAGGTGTAGGCCATGGCGCCGCCGATGATCAAGGAGTCGACGCGGTGGAGCAGCGACTCCAGCACGCCGATCTTGTCGCTGACCTTGGCGCCGCCGAGGATGCCCACGAAGGGGCGCTTGGGGCCCTTGAGCAGGGTGCGCAGGGCCTCGACCTCGTGGAGGATCAGCGGGCCAGCGGCGAACTCGGAGAAGTGATCGAGCACGCCGACGACGGAGGCGTGGGCGCGGTGCACGGCGCCGAAGGCGTCGTTGACGTACACGTCGCCGAGCCGCGCGAGCTTCGCCGAGAAGTCGGCGTCGTTCGCCGTCTCGCCGGGGTGGAAGCGCAGGTTCTCGATGACCATGACGCCGCCCTTGGGCACGTCCCGGCTCAAGAACTCGACGTCATCGCCCACGATGTCGTGGGAGAAGATGACCTCGTCCTCCAGGAGCTCGCTCAGGCGGAAGGCGACGGGGTCGAGGCTGAGGTTCGGCACCCGCTGGCCCTTGGGGCGGCCGAGGTGGCTGCAGATGATGACCTTGGCCCCGCGCTGGCGCAGGCCGCGGATCGTCGGCAGCGCCGCCTCGATGCGGTTGTCGTCGGTGATGACGCCCTGGTTGAGCGGCACGTTGAGGTCGAGGCGCAAGAGCACCCGACGACCCTCGACGTTCAGCTCCTCCAGCGGGCGAGCGACGTTGGCGAGGGTCATTTGCCACCCGGGAAGAGGCGCAGCGCCAGGTCGAGCATGCGGCAGGAGAAGCCCCACTCGTTGTCGTACCAGGCGATGACCTTGGCCATGCGGGTGCCCATCATCATCGTGAGCTCAAGGTCCACGATGGAGGAGTGGGAGTTGCCGATGAGGTCGCTGGAGACGAGCGGCGCGTTGGAGGCCTCGAGGATGCCCTTGAGGGGGCCCGCGGCGGCCTCGCTGATCGCGGCGTTGATCTGCTCGGCGGTGGTGTCCTGGGCGAGCTCGACGACGAGGTCCACCAAAGAGACGTTCGGCGTCGGCACCCGCACGGAGAAGCCGCTGAGCTTGCCCTTGAGCTCGGGGAGGACGAGGCCCACGGCCTGGGCCGCGCCCGTCGAGGTGGGGACCATGTTCAGCGCCGCGGCCCGGGCCCGGCGGAAGTCCTTCTTGTGGGGCGAGTCGAGGAGGTTCTGGTCCATCGTGTAGGAGTGGACCGTCGTCATGAGGCCCTGCACGATGCCGAAGCGCTCGTGGAGCACCTTGGCGACGGGGGCGAGGCAGTTCGTGGTGCACGAGGCGTTGGAGACGACGACGGCCGCGCCGAGGTCGAGCTGGGCGTCGTTCACGCCGACGACGATCGTGGCGTCCACACCCTTCGCCGGGGCGCTGATGATCACCTTCTTGGCGCCCGCGGCGAGGTGGGGCAGCGCGCCCTCCTTGGTGACGAAGCGGCCGGTGCACTCCAGCACGACGTCGACCTGCTTCTCACCCCAAGGGATCTTCGCCGGGTCGGCGGAGGCGCTCGTCGAGACAAAACGCTCGCCGATCTTGAGGCCGCCATCGACGGCCGCGCAGTCCTCAGCGAACCGGCCATGCACGGAGTCGTTCTTGAGCAAGAACGCGAGCATGTCGTCGTTGGTGAGGTCGTTGATGTGCACGAACTCGATGTTGGGGTTGTTCCAACCGGCGCGGAGCACGTTGCGACCGATGCGGCCGAAGCCGTTGATGCCGATCCGAAGAGCCATGTCATCTCCGAGAGCGAGAGGGGAGAAGTCAGGTAGAGGAGGGGAGCTGCGGGAGGTCTAGCGGAACTCGACCTTGAACGAGCCGTCCTTGAGCAAGGTCATCCGCACGCGCTGCACGGTGCCGACCTCGCGCCCGGCGCAGTTGGTCTTGTTGATGGTCCAGGTCATCGAGGCGGTGTCCTCGTCCTCCGCCGGGTCCATCGTCCAGTCGCCGGTCTCGACGCACTCCATCTTCTCGTCGGCCGCGGTGACCGAGCCCGTGGCGGTCCAGGTGCCGTCGGTGGAGAAGGTGAGGCGGTCGTAGATGAGGGACGCGCCGCCGCCGTCGATGGGGCGGAAGTTGGTGATCTCGAGCTTGAAGAGCTTCTCACCGAACTTCTGGGAGGCAGAGTCACCGGGGACCTTGTCGCTCTTGGTGGGGGCGGCCTCCGCGGGGGCGGCGGTCGAGGTGGGCTCCTTCTCCCCGCAGGCGACGAGGGCGAAGGCGAGCACGAGAGGCAGGGTACGGCTGAGCATTGGACGATCCTCCGAGGGTGGACAGCTCTATCCCGGGGCGGCGCCCGCGGCACTTCCTAGGCGCGTGGCTTGAGACCTCGGGCGCATGTGACCCGAGTTCGCGCGAACCAGCACACGCGCGGCTTTCTTCGCTCGGTCCGGCGCGCTACCCTTAACGTCTCGCCCCGGTGTCCTCCCGGAGTCCTCCTTTGGGTACGCCCTCCCCTCGCGCGATGACCCCGGCCCTCGTCTACCTGGGCGTCGCGATCCTCTCGACCTGGCCCACCGCGGCCCGTCTCGGCGACGCGGTGCCCGGCGGCGCGCGCACCGACGTCTGGGACTCGTTGTGGTCCTTGTGGTTCGTGCAGCGGGCCCTGGGCCGGGGTGAGCTGCCCTGGCGTGTGGACCTCTTGGGCTGGCCCGACGGCGGCGTGCTCTTCGTCGCGGATCCCGTAAACGCGCTCATCGCCGCGCCGCTCATCGCCGCGTTCGGGCTCAGCGTCGGCTACTCCGCGCTGATCCTCGGGCACGGCGTCTTCGCGGGCCTCGCCGCCCACGCCTTGGGGCGGCGGATCTTCGGCGCGGAGGCCGCGGCGTATGTGACCGGGGTCGCCTGGGCCTTGGCGCCGGTGCAGCGCGCCGCCGTCGAGAACGGGGCGTCGGAGGCCATCGCTGGGGGCTGGCTGCCCCTGGCCGCGCTCACGGCGCTCGTCGCGGCGGAGGAGGGCGGCGCGCGTCGGGTGGGCCTCGCGGGGCTCGCCTTGTTCTTCGCCGCGGCGGCGAGCTGGTACTCGGGCCTCGCGGCCTGGATGGTCTGGGCGGGGCTCCTGCTCTTGGGGCGGCCGGGCGTGTCTTGGCGGACGACGGCGGGGCGCCTCGTCGGGGTGGCGGCGGTGGCGGCGGCGCTTACGGCGCCTCTGGCCTACGTCACGCGCCTCGGGGTGAGCCACAAGGACAACCTCGTCGGCATCAAGGACGTGCGGGAGCTGCTCACCGTGCGGCGCACCGTCGGCCCGGCGGATCCGCGGGGCTGGTTCATCCCTGGCGACTTCCGCTCGCCGGACTTCCGCGAGCTGAGCCGCTACGCCGAGGGCTTCATCCACTGCCATTATCTGGGCTGGAGCCTGCTCATCGCCTCGGCGATCGGGCTCCACGAGGCCCGGCGGCGGGGGGAGCGTGGGCTCGGCCTCTGGGCCCTCGTCGGCCTGGGCGGCGCGATCTTGGCGATGGGCCCCGTGGTCGTGATGGACGGGCAGCCCTGGATCCTCGATCGGCGGCTCGCTGTGCCGCTGCCGTACTTCTTGTTGGAGGGCGCCCCGGGCTTCTCTGGGCTCTCGCTGCTCTACCGCCTGGGAATGCTCCCGGCCTTGGCCTTGGCGGTGCTCGCGGGCGCCGCCGTCGTGGGCCGCCCCCGCCTCGCGCCGGGCCTCGCCGCCCTCGTCGCCGTGGAGCTGCTCTGGCTCTCGCCGATGCGGGGCCTGCCGACGATGACCTCCACCGCCGTCGAGGCGCCGGTGCATTGGCTCGCCGAGGCCCCGGACGGCGCGGTGATGAACTTCCCCGTCGTCGGCGGGCGGGGCTACCTCTTTGAGCAGACCGTGCACGGCAAGCCCGTGGCCGCGAGCCTCAACTTCCCGAACAACGAGGCGTCGCGCCGGGTGTGGTCGGCGGCGATCAAGGCCGCGGCGGAGCAGCAGACGCCGGAGCAGGTGCGCCGACGGGTGGCCGAGGCCGCCCGGCGTCAGAAGATCCGTTACCTCGTCGTGCACAAGGACGCCGACGCCCGGCCTGACATGCACGACGACGCCGTGCGCGCCATCTCGGAGTCCTTCCCCGCGGCAGCGGAGGGCCCCACGGTCCAGGTCTACGCTTTATGGTGAAGGTGCTGATCACGCCTTGGTCGGGGGAGGTCGAGGGCCTCGGCGACGCCCGGGAGATGCCGCTCTGGGGCGGGCGTCTCGGCGAGGCCACGTCGGCGGCGGTCGCCGAGGCGGGCATGACGGCCGTCGAGGCGCTGGCGCCTGGCGACGAGGCGCTGGTGATCCCCGACGGCACGGCCCTCGGGCCTTCAGCGCTGCGGGCGGCCCTCGACGCGGGGCGTAAGTCCGGCCAAGACGCCCGGATCCGGCTCGGCGGGCGGATCGGGGCGCTGCTCGGCGCGCTGGACTGGGGCGTGGAGGGGCTCCTCTACCTGCGGCCTGGGGGCGGGGCCCTGGACGCGGCGCGGCGCGCGGCGGCGTCGGAGCTCGTCTTGGACCCGGCGGAGCGCCTCTTGCCCGGCGGCCTCGACGGCGCCGAGGGCCTGCCCGTGAGCGACCGGCTGGTCCTCCCCGTGCGGCACTGGCTGCAGCTCCTCTGGGCGAACCTGCTCGGCCTCGGCCCGGCGCTCTGGGGCGCCCTCGTCGGGCGCTCGGCCCCGCTCATCCTCTGGCGGCTGGCCCGGGCCCTGCTCCGGGCGCGCTCCTTGTCCGCGCCGCGCCTCGCCTGGGGCTTCACCCGCCTGGATCGTGGGGCCTGGGTCCACCCCAGCGCCGTCGTCGAGGGCTGCTGGCTCGGGGAGGGCGCCCGGGTCGGCGCCGGGGCGGTGTTGCGGGGCTGTGTGCTCGGCGCTGGGGTCCGGGTGGAGGAGCAGGCGCTCATCGAGGGCGTGATCGCCGCCCCTGGGGCCGTGGTGCAGCGCCAGGCGATGCTCAAGTTCGGCGTGCTCGGGCCTGGGGCGGCGCTCGGCGGCGTCACCCAGCTCTCGGTCTTCGGGGCGGGCGCGGCGCTGAAGCTCGGCTCCTACGGCATGGACCAGGGCCTCGCGCGCCCGGTGCGGGTGCGGGTCGGCGACGGCCTGCGCGACGCGCCGATGGGCCTCGCCGGGATCTGCCTCGGCCCCGGCGCCCTCGTCGGCAGCGGCGTACACGTCGCGCCGGGCCGGGTGATCCCCGCGAACCTCAAGGTCATCGCCGATCACGCCTTGACCCACCCGTTCCCCCCTAACGACGCGCCAGGCGTCGCCGCGGCGGCCCTTGTCGTGCGCGGCGGGAGGTTGGTCTCACCATGATCCGTTGGGGTGACCCTGTGCTGAGTGAGCTTCTGGCGGGCGCGTTCTTGGCGCTCTTGACCCTCGTGTGGGCGACCCTCTGCCTCACCGCGGGCAAGTACGGCGAGCGGTTTCGCCTCACCCCGACGGAGCCGCCGCCGCCGCGCTGGCCGAGCCTGTCGGTGTGTATCCCCGCCCGAGACGAGGAGGGCCGGGTCGGCGAGGCCGTGCGTCTGGCCTTGGCCTCGGACTACCCCGACCTTGAGGTCGTCGTCGTGGACGATCGTTCCCGGGACAAGACCGGCGAGGAGGCCCGCGCCGCCGCCAACGGGGACCCACGCTTCCGCCTGGTGATGGGCACCGAGCCCCCGGCGGGCTGGGCGGGGAAGCCTTGGGCCTGCCTACGCGCCGCCGGAGAGAGCCGCGGGGAGCTCCTGCTCTTCTTGGACGCCGACGTCGAGATCGCGCCTTGGACCGCCCGGGCGGCGGTGGCGCGGCTGCTCAACGGGCAGCACCAGCTCCTCTCGGTGTTCGGGGACTGGCGCCTGGAGACCTTCTGGGAGCGCGCGGTGATCCCCGTCGTCGGCTGGTTTATCCGGGGCGCAGTGAACCTCGACGCGGTGAACGAGGCCGGCCGCCCCGAGGCCTTCGCCAACGGCCAGCTCATCCTCACGACCCGGGCGGCCTATGACGCCGTCGGCGGCCACGAGGCCGTGCGCGCCGAGGTGCTCGACGACGTGCGCCTCGCCCGGGCCTACAAGCGCCGGGTGCTCTCGACGGTGATGCTCTACGCGCCGGGCTCGTTCAGCGTGCGTCTGTACCGGAACCTCAGCGAGATCGTCCGCGGCTACGGCAAGAACCTCTACGAGGGCATGGATCGGCGGCCGCTCCTGGGCGTCGGCGCGATGCTGTTCATCTTGGTGAGCACGCTCGGCCCCTACGCGCTCTTGTTGACCCTGGCGATCACGCCGATCTGGCCTGGCTGGCGGCTCGCGGGGCCCGGCTGGACGGCGTGGGCGGCGGTGATCGTCGGGCTCATCCACCTGTTCCGTTACCGCGTCGAGCGCGCCGACGGCCGATCGGGCTGGCACAGCCTCACGCACCCCGTGGGCAACCTCGTCTTCTTGTTCATCCTCGCCCGGTCGATCTTCGGGGTCGAGGCGGACTGGAAGGGGCGCCGCTTCGTGGACGGCCGCGCCGCGTAGGCGAAGGCGCGTGGTGGCGGGCCAAAAAGAAAGAAGCCCACGGTGGTGTACCGTGGGCTTCTTGATGGAGCGGGAGACGGGACTCGAACCCGCGACCCCGACCTTGGCAAGGTCGTGCTCTACCAACTGAGCTACTCCCGCGAGTCGCTCTTTAGAGCTTGTCGGCGCCGAGCATGGTGCTCGCCAGCGACACCCCTCTATTAACCGATGCTGCGAAGCCGTCAAGGGCGAGAAGCGCCGGAGGATCATGTCAAAGAATCGTCGGGGTGTCACGCACGAATAGTTGCAAAACTGGGCCACTTTCGGCTAACATCACGGTTGCGACAAAATCCCGGTCGGCCCCACACCCTCGTCTCAAAAAACGCCTAGCCCGCTTGGCGCCAACGAAGATCGGAGGCATCTCCGTCATGAAGCTTCACACCCTCGCGCTCCTCACTTTGTCCGCCCTCACGCTGAGCGCCTGTAAGGACGACGCGCCCGTTGGCGAGTCCGAGGACAGCACGCCGACGGGCGGCGACTCCTCCGTCTCGGTCACTGACGCGGACGGCGACGGGATCTCCCCGACCGACGGCGACTGCGACGACGCGAACTCGTCGGTCTTCCCCGGCCGCACCGAGGACTGCAACGGCATCGATGACAACTGCAACACGATCATCGATGAGGGCTTCGGCGACGCCGACAACGACAAGACCGCGGACTGCGTGGATGCCGAGGACTGCGACGGCATCGACAACGACGGCGACGGCGTGGCGGATGAGGGCTTCGGCGACGCGGACGGCGACGGCGTCGCGGACTGCGTCGGCACCGAGGTCTGCGACGGCGTAGACAACAACGGCGACGGCCAGATCGACGAGGGCTACGACGCCGACGGCGACGGCTTCACCCAGTGCAACGAGGACTGCAACGACGCCGACGCCTCGGCGTACCCCGGCTCCTCCGAGGTCGCGGGTGACGGCTCGGACAACGACTGCGACGGCTCCATCGACGAGGAGGGCATCGCCGAGGGCTCCATCTGGATCACCGAGGTGATGGTCAACCCCTCGAAGGTCACCGACCCCAAGGGCGAGTGGATCGAGCTGCACAACCCGGGCACCGCGCCGGTCTACCTCAACGGCCTCACCCTCACCTCGGCCTCCGGCGAGTCCCACATCATCACCTCGGCCTCTCCGCTGGAGATCGCCGCGGGTGACTTCTACGTCCTCGGCCTCAACAAGGACAAGGGCACGAACGGCGGCGTGACGGTGGACTACGTCTACACCGGCATCGCGCTCTCCAACGAGTCCGACGAGATCGCCCTGACCTTCGACGGCACGACGATCTCCCACCTCGCCTGGGACGACGGCGCCACGATGCCCGACCCCGACGGCGCCACGGTCATGGTGGACCCCACGGCCTATGGCTCGGACGAGACGAACTTCACGGCCTGGTGCGCGGCCACGAAGGTCTGGGCGTCCAGCATGGACAAGGGCTCGCCCGGCAGCGAGAACGAGCCCTGCTCGACCTTCGACCACGACGGTGACGGCTTCACCGGCGACCAGGGCGACTGTGAGGACTACGACGCGGACATCTACCCCGGCGCGCCGGAGAAGGACGCCGCGAAGGACAACGACTGCGACGGCGTGGTCGAGCTGATGCCCACGGCCACGGCGGCGATCCTCTCGACCTCTTCGCTCAAGCACTGCGACTACCTCTACCTCGACGGCAGCGGCTCCTACGACCCCGACGGGTCCGCGGTGACCTACGCCTGGGAGCTCGTCTCCGCGCCGAGCGGCTCGAAGACCACCACGTCGGACATCGCGACCACCACGAGCCAGAAGCCCAGCTTCACGCCTGACCTGCCGGGCACCTACATCTTCTCGCTCACGGTGAACGACGGCGGCACGAACTCGCTGCCCACGACGCTCTCCGTGACGGTCGGCTCGCAGACGGCGAACACCTTGCCCGTCGCCAACGCGGGCTCGGACCAGAGCGGCTCGGAGTCGGTGACCTGCCAGTCCAAGAGCTACGGCGCCTACTACGAGTGTGATGACTGCAGCGACTATGACTTCGAGCTGAGCGCCTCGGCCTCCGCCGACGCCAACAGCAGCGATCACATGACCTACGCCTGGAGCTTCGTGTCGGGCTCGACCTACGCCACCATCGACGACGCCACCAGCGCCACGCCGACGGTGACCCTCTCCGGTGTGCCCGCCACCTACGGCACGACGGACAGCCAGGCCGTCCAGCTCTTGCTCACCGTCACCGACTGCTACGGCGGCACGGCGACGGACACCGTGACGGTCACCTTCTCCTGCACCGGCACCTGATCGACGTCGGCCCTGCGCTCAGGGCTGCTCTTCGGGGGAGGGGGTCGCTCTGGCGGCTCCCTCCCTCAAGCGCTTCAGGCTCTCCTCCAGCTCGATCGGCAAGGCGCACTCAAACCGCGCGCCGCTGGGCAGCTCGACGGACTGGGCGTGCAGCCAGAGGCGGTGGGGGAAGCCCGGCACCTTCACCTTTCGTGGCGGCGGATACCGGGTGTCGCCGACGATGGGCAGGCCGACGCCTTGAAGGTGGCGTCGGAGCTGGTGTTTGCGGCCGGTCTCGGGGCGCAGGGACAGCAGGCTGAAGCCGCCTAAGGCCTCGACGAGCTGGTAACGGGTGACGGCGTCGAGGGCGTGCCCCCGCCGGGCGTCTTGGAGCGGCTGGCGGATGACGGCCTGGGCCTGGGCCTGGCCGATGACCACGGCGAGGTAGGTCTTGTGGATGAGTCCGTCCTCGAAGGCCCGGCCCAAGGCCGCGCGGGCGTCGGGGTCCGGGGCGCACAGCACGACGCCGGAGGTCTCCAGGTCGAGGCGGTGGGCGGGCAGGGCCTTCCGTAAGGCGCCGCCTTGGGAGCGCAGCCAAGAGATGAGGTCCGGCGCCTGGCCCTCGGCGGAGGGGTGGGCGAGCACCCCGGCGGGCTTGTACACCGCGAGGATGCCCTCTTTGGCGCCGATGAGGCGAGGGACCGCGCCGTTCGGGACGCTCATTGTGCCCGCCGATCGGCGGCGCGGGCGTGGGCCTCCAGGCCCTCCAGGCGCGCCACGATGGAGGCGTCTTGGGCGAGGACCCGGGCGCCGACGGGATCATCGACGGCGATCCAGGTGCGCGCCCTCAAGAAGGTGAGCACGGAGAGACCCCCTACGGAGCGCGCGGTGCCGCCCGTGGGCAAGACGTGGTTGGGACCGGCGCTGTAGTCCCCAAGCACCTCCGCCGCCCCAGCGCCGACGAACAGCCCGCCGTAGTGCTGGAGCCGCTCGGCGGCGGCCTGGGCGTCCCGCAGGTGCAGGCTCAGGTGCTCCGGGGCGAGGCGGTCACAGGCGTCGAGGGCGGCGTCGAGGCTGTCACAGGCCACGACGAAGCCGTTCTGGAGGGCGCGGGCGGCGATGGCCGCCGTAGGGAGGGTCTGGAGCTGGTTGAGCAGCTCGGCCTGCACGGCCTCGGTGAGCGCCGGGGAGAGGCTCACGAGGATCGGCAAGGCGTCGTCGTCGTGCTCGGCCTGGGCGAGCAGGTCGGCGGCGACGAGGCCGGGGTCGGCGTGGTCATCGGCGAGCACGACGAGCTCCGAGGGCCCAGCGAGCATGTCGATGCGCACCTCCCCGGCGACGAGCTGCTTGGCGGCGGTCACCCAGCGGTTGCCGGGCCCGACCACGGCGTCGCAGGCGGGCACGGGCCCGGCGCCATAAGCCAAGGCGGCGATGGCCTGGGCCCCGCCCACGGTGAGGAGGGCGTCGGCCCCGGCGATGGCGGCGGCGGCCTGGGTCTCGACGCTGGGGCGCGGCGAGGCCACCCAGACCTCCTTCACCCCGGCGGCGCGGGCGGTCACCGCGGTCATCAAGACGGAGGAGGGCAAGGGGAACCGCCCGCCTGGGGCGTAACACCCGGCGCGCTCGACGGCGGCGTACTGCACCCCGGCGCGGCCGCCGGGGATCGGCGAGACGAGGTCACGCAGGGCGGCGCGGTGGGCGCTGGCGAAGCGGTGGATACGCTCGGCGCAGCGCTCCAAGGCGGCGCGGGCGTCCTTGGGCAAGGAGTCCAGGGCCGCCCGGAGGGCCTCGGGGCCGAGCACGAGGGGCGCGCCGGGCTGGAGGTCACCCAGGGCCTCGGCGTGGTGGCGCAGGGCGGGCGCTCCCCCGGCGCGGACCGACTCGACGATACGCGCCGCGGCGGTGAGGGTGTCGGCCTCGACGGCCCGGCGACGGAGGGTCGGGAGCTCGTTGGGCGAGAGGGCACGAAGCGGCGGGCTCATGTCGGCTCCACAGGGGGCGGCTTGGCGTGGCCGGGGCGGCGGCTGACGGCGCGGGCGCGGCGGTCGAGCACGGCGTCGACCTCACCGAGGCTCACCCCGGCCCGGGCGAGGGCCACGGCGGCGAAGTAGAGGAGATCCCCGGCCTCCTGCGCGACGTGGGCGGGGTCTTGGGCCTCGGCGAGCTCGGCGGCCTCCTCGATGAGCTTGGCGCGGAGCAGGGCCGGGTCATCCAAGAGGCGGCGGGTGTAGCTCCCGGCGGGGGCGTCAAGCGCGCGTTGGCGCAGGGTGCTCTCTAAGGCCCCGAGGCCCCGGGCGGGGCCGAAGCAGGTCCAGGTCTCCTCGTGGCAGAAGCCCGGCGGGGCCTGGCGCACGGTGAAGCGCAGGGCGTCGCGGTCGCAGTCCACCTCGACCCGCAGGAGCGCCTGGGTGGCCCCGCTCGTCTCCCCTTTCACCCACAGGCCCCGGCGGCGGGAGTGATAGGCGCCCACCCCCCGGTCGAGGGCGACGGTGAGGCTCTCCAGATCCGACCAGCACAGCCCCAAGGCCAGGCCGCGCTCGTCACAGACGACGGTGGGCCACAGGCCGTCGGGGCGGTCGCTCGTGAGCGGCGCGGCGAAGCCTTGGGCCAAGGACAGCCGCCCGGTGTAGAGCGCCATGCCCACCTGGGCGTCGGCGCCGAGCTTGTCCAGGGCCGCGACGTCCTCCGCCGTGGTGACGCCCCCGGCGATGGTGACCTTGGCGTCCCCGGCGGCCTCCACCAAGGCGGCGACCTGATCGAGGTTGGTGCCCCCGAGGCGGCCCTCCCGCTCGACGAAGGTGACCAAGAACCCGCCGACGTAGGGGCGGAGCTCGGCCATACGCTCGATGATCCCGCGCCCGGTGCCCTCGGTCCAGCCCTTGACGACGACCTCGCCGTCCCGGGCGTCCAAGGCGGCGATCACGCGCTCTTTGGGGAGCTTCGAGAGCAGCTCCGGCCTCGCCGCGGTGCCCAAGATCACCTTCGCGGCGCCTGCGTCGAGCCAGCGCCGGGCGGCCTCGACGCTGCGGATCCCGCCGCCGACCCGGGCGTCACACAGCCCGCAGACCTCCTCGATGAGCTGGGCGTGGTCACCTTTGCCCATGGCGGCGTCGAGGTCGATGACCGCGACCTCACCGACCCGGCCAAACCGGGCGGCGATGGGGCGCGGATCCCCGGCGTCCAGCGCCTTCTCCGCGCCGCCGATGAGCTGCACGGTCTGACCGCCTTGGAGGTCGATGGAGGGGATGATCATCGCCGCAGCTCCAGGCCCAGGGCCGCCAGCGCGTCCTTGACGGCGCCGACGGTGGTGTGGCCGTCATGAAAGATGGTCGCCGCGAGCACGGCGTCGGCCCCGGCGTAGAGCGCCGCGGCGAGGTGCTCGGCGCTGGCCGCCCCGCCGGAGGCGATGACCGGCACGGAGACGGCCCCGGAGATGGCGCGAGTGAGGGGCAGGTCGTAGCCGAGGCCCGTGCCGTCCCGATCCCAAGAGGTGAGCAGGATCTCCCCGGCGCCCAGCGTGGTGGCCTCGACGGCCCAGGCCACGGCGTCTTGGCCGGTGCGCTCCTTGCCCGCGCGCACGACGACCTCCCAGCCGCCGCCCTCCGCTCGCGCGGCGGCGTCGAGGGCGAGCACCACACACTGGCGGCCAAAACGCTCGGCGAGCTCGGCGAGGAGCGCCGGGCGTCGTACGGCGGCGGTGTTGGTCGAGACCTTGTCGGCCCCGGCCTCCAGGAGCCTGCGGGCGTCTTCGACCTCCCGCACCCCGCCGCCGACGGTGAGCGGGATGCCCAGCACCGCGCGCACGGCCTCGACGGTGCGCAGGGCCGTCGCCCGGCCCTCGTCCGTGGCGGAGACGTCGAGGATCACGAGCTCATCGGCGCCTTGGGCCTCGTAGCGCGCGGCCTGCTCCACTGGGTCTCCGGCGTCGCGGAGGCCCTGAAAACGTACACCCTTCACCACGCGGCCGTCGCGCACGTCCAGGCAGGGGATGACTCTGCGGGTGAGCATCAGCGCGCCCCTAGCCAGCGGGTGAGGAGCGCCTGGCCCCAAGGCCCGGAGAGCTCGGGGTGGAACTGGCAGGCGAGCTGCGGGCCACGCTCGACGGCGGCGATGAAGGGCTCGCCGTGGGTGGTCCAGGCCGCGGCCCAGCCCTCGGGGGACTCACGCAGGGCGTAGGAGTTGGCGTAGGAGGCGTAACCCGGCTGGAGAAGTTGGCAGTTTCTGCCAGGCTCCACCCAGTTCCAGCCGAGCTGGGGCACCCGCACGCCGTCGGGCAGGCGCCGGGCGAGGCCCGGGAGCAGGCCGAGGCCCAAGACCCCTGGGCTCTCTTCGCTGCCTTCGGCCCAGAGCTGGAGCCCGAGGCAGATCCCGAGGGTGGGCCGCCCGGCGTCCAGACGCTCACGCAGCGCCGACCACAGCCCGGCGGCTTGGAGTGAGGTGGCGGCGGCGCCAAAGGCCCCGACCCCGGGGAGCACGAGGCGCTCGGCGCTGAGCAGGGTGTCCGCGCTGTCCACGAGGCCCGGCTCCGCGCCCGCCCGGCGCAGGCCCGCGAGCACGCTCGCGAGGTTCGCCGCCCCGGTGGAGACGACGAGCACCCTCACAACACCCCCTTCTCGGACGGGATCTCCGCGCCCTCCACCGCCACGGCCTCCCGCAAGGCCAAGGCCAGGGCCTTAAACGCGGACTCGGCGCGGTGGTGGTCGTTCTCACCCTTGAGCACGTCGACATGCAGCGACATACGCCCGGCGATGGCGAAGGAGTTGAAGAAGTGGGTGAGGTTCTCGGTGGCGACGGCGCCGATCTGCTCCCGGCGCAGGCCCAGGCTCACCTCGGGCCAGGGGCGGCCGCTGAGGTCCACCACCGCCCGGGCGAGGGCCTCGTCCAGAGGCGCGTAGGCCGAGCCGAAGCGTCGCAGACCCCGGCGATCCCCCAGCGCCTCGTTCAGGCACTCACCCAGGGCCAAGGCGCAGTCCTCCGCGGTGTGGTGGTCATCGACGTGCAGGTCACCCACACAACGTAAGGTGAGGTTGAAGCGGCTGAAGCGGGCGAGGGTGCTCAGCATGTGGTCGTAGAAGCCGAGCCCCGTGTTGACCTCGCTCTGGCCCGAACCGTCAAGCGTTAAGTGACACTCGACGCGCGTCTCTTTGGTCTCACGCTGGCGGCTGGCGGCGCGGGGGGTCGTCATGGCAGCAGCTCCACGAAGGCGAGGGGGGCGCGGAACACCCGGGCGGCCCCGGCGGCGGTCAGCGCGCGCTGGGCGCGGTCGAGCATGTCTTGGGGCGCGCAGACGCCGATGGGCAAGACCCCGGCGGCCCGGGCGGCCCGGGCGTCGTCGGGGGTGTCGCCGAACATCCACGCGGCCTTCACGCCGAGGCGGGCCAAGGCGAGGCGCACCGGCGCCGGGTCGGGCTTGAGCGGGGCGTCCTCCATACAGACGAGGGTCTGGAAGAGGTGGAGCACACCCTGCTCCGCCAAAAAACGTTCGGCGTCGCGGCGGGGGCGGCCGGTGACGATGGCCAGGGGCAGGCGCGCGGCGAGGGCCTCAAGCTCGGCGACCTCACAGCGGAGCGTCTCCGTCATCCGCAGGCCGGGGTGGGTCTCGTCGCCTTGGTAGAGGGCCTCAAAACGGGCCGTGACCTCGTCCAGAGGCGCCTCGACGCCGTTTTGCGCGAGGAGCCGCTGGGTGAGCACCCAGTCGTTGTTGGCGTCCCCGGCCTCTTTGGCGGCGGCGAGGGCCTCGGGGCTCAGGGTGACGCCATACGACGCCGCCGTGGCGAAGATGGCCGCCCGGTAGGAGCCGGAGACATCGGCGAGCACCCCGTCGAGGTCAAACAGCAGGGCCTCGGGCCGAAACACGGCGTTGAACGCAGAGACCACGCGGTCGGTCACCGCGGCGTCTCCGGGGGTGGTCACCCGCAGGTAGCCCCCGCCGCCGGGCTTGGGCAAGGCGCGGGCGGCGACGCCGAGGCCCGCCAAGGCGTCCCGGGCCCAGATCGGATCCGCCAGCTCGGCGCAGACGAAGTTCGCCTGAGAGCTGGGGGCCGTCACCCCGGCGGCGCGCAGGGCGGCGGTCATCCGGGCGCGGTCCTCGCGGACCTGGGCGACGAAGCGGTGAAGCTGGGGCTCCCCCTCGTCGAGCCAGCGCTCGGCCAAGGCGAGGCTCGGCCCGCTCACGGGGTAGACGAGGCCCGTCGCCCGCAGCACACGGATGAGCTCGACGGGCCCGGCGGCGTAGCCCACCCGCGCCCCGGCGAGGCCCCAGGCCTTCGACAGCGTGCGCAGCACGACGGCGTTCGGCAGGCTGAGCGCGACCTCGGTGAGATCCTCGTCGGCGAACTCGGCGTAGGCGAGGTCCACGACGATGAGGGCGTCCGGCGCGGCGGCGGCGATGGCGCGCAGCTCGTCGGCGGAGATCACCCCGCCCGTGGGGTTGTTGGGGCTCGTGATGGCGATGAGCCCGGTGTTCGGCGTGATCGCCGCGAGCACGGCCGCGGTGGGGAAGGCCTCACCCTCCCAAGGCGGCTCGATGAGGGTGGCCCCGGCGAGGGCCGAGAAGTGCCGGGTCATCACGAAGATGGGCCGGGGGAGGATCGCCTCACGCCCGGGGCAGAGCGCCGCGCGGCAGCAGCGGTCGAGGGCCTCATCCGCCCCGCAGCACACGACGACCTGCTCAGCGCTCAGGCCGTGGCGGGCGGCGAGCTTGGCCTCCAGGGGCTTGGCGTTGGGGTAACGCCGGAGGGCCTCGACGTCGGCGAGGGCGCCGTACAGCGAGGCGTCGGGCCGGGCGCCCTCGTTGCCGTCTAAGGCGAGATCCGTCGGCGCCGGGGCCTTAGGCACGGCGTAGGCCGTGATCAATCCGACGACAGGGGCGGGCACGAAGGGCATCTTGGCCTCAGGGGACGATCTGCGCCGGGGACGACACGACGATGTCGGTGCCGCCGCGGGCGCGGATCTGCGGGATGAGCGCGGGGAGCTGGTCGCGGCGCACGGCGACCTTCACCGCGTAGCCGGAGTTGCCGTGGAGGAGCGAGATCGTCGGCTCCCGCATACAGGGCAGCACCTCGACGAGGCCAGGGAGCCCGGCCACGTCGATGTTGATCTCGACGAGCACCCGGCCCCGGGCCTCCAGGACCGAGCGCAGGAGCAGGGCGAGGTCCTCGATTCGGGCGCGGCGCTCGGGGTCGGCCCAGGCGCGCTGGCTCGCGTAGAGCCGCGTGGACGAGCGCATCAGCTCGCCCAAGATCCGGAGCTGGTTCGCCCGAAGGGTGTCCCCGGTGGCGGTGTTGTCGACGATGCAGTCGGCGTCTTCAGGCGGGAAGGCCTCGGTGGCGCCGTAGGAGCGCACGAACCGTGAGCCCGGCGGGCAATTCGCCTGGATCCAGCGGGTGGTGAGCCGCTCGTACTCGCTGGCGACGACGACGGGGCGGTCGGGCAAGATCCCGCCCGGCACGAGCGCCTCGGGGGCGGCCGCGACGAGGCGCACGACGTCGAGGCCCGTGTCCATCACCTCAACGAGCTCAACGCCCAGCTCCGCCACCCAGTCGGCCCCGGCGAAGCCCAGATCCCGGGTGCCCGCGGCCAACATCTCGATGATGTTCTGGGGCTTCAAGAGCTTGGCCTCGACGTTCGGCAGGCTGACCGTCGGCCGATACCCCCGGGCGCCGAGGCGCACCGAGACCCCGGCGTCGCCGAGGAGCTTGAGCACCCCCTCCTGCATGCGGCCCTTGGGGAGCGCGAGGTGAAGGGTCGCGGGAGCGGTCATGGGGTCCTCGATGGCGGCACGCCCAAGGCGGCGACGATGGTTAGGCCCCGGCGCGGCGGGGATCGCGGGGGAGATCCGCCGCCCCGCGTAGCGTGACGCGCCGGGGGTGTCAATCGCCGCGTTGGGCCCAGCGCCGCGCTCACCACTCGCTGCGGTAGGGGTTCGGGCGCACGAAGCCGGGCCGGGTGAACCACATCATCACGCGCACCTCGGGGTTCTGCTGGTGGCCGGGCTGGCTGGGGCTCCCGTCGAGGCCCCGGCTCAGGGGGTGCCACTCGCCGCTCACGCTGATCACGTTCATGAGGTGCAGCCGGGCCTCAAAGGCGATGGTGCCGCCCAGGGCGGGCTGGTTGGGGAGGATCCAGCGCGGCTGAATCACGAGGTTGTCGGGGATCCCGCCGCGCACCCAGGCGCCCTGGAGGATGGCCCCGGTCTCTAAGGTGAAGGGGAACATCGGGCCGACGACCGGGGCGATGGGGGCGTCAAAGAGCCAGACCCGCTGGGCGCCGGGGCGCACCTGGAGCAGCACCACCCCCGCCCGGGCGGAGAGCACGACGTTCGGGTGCCCCGTCGGCCACCACGGCGTGGCGTTGCCATACGCGCGAACCCCGGCGTACACCCAGGGCAATCGGGCGTGGCGCCCGAAGGCGCTCCAGGGCTTCACCCGGGTCGCGTCCCAGCCCACCCCCCAGGCGCCGGGCATGTTTGTGACCGTGGGAGTGCCCGTGCCGACCGACCACAGGCGGTTGGAGCCGGTCACCATCATCCGGCCCACCCGCAGGACCTCACGGCGGATCGGCGAGGTGCCCAGCATCGGGTGGCGGTGCAGGGCGGCGAGCTGCCAGTTCACCCGCCGCCGGAACAGCACCGAGAAGGCCCCGTCTTGGCGCAGGGTGAAGGTGTCGGCGAGCTTCGCCGGGCTCTTCTTGGCGAGGCGGGCGAGGCGGCGCACGAGGCGGCCTGAGGCGGGGCGGTCCCCCTCAAAAGGTAAGGATCCACCGAGATCATAGGCCACGAACCAGAACGGCGGGCAGTCGCCCCGGCTGGGGCAAGGCATCACTGAAGAGAGGCGGTTGGCGAACCAGGCGAAGCTGTAGCCGTCGGCCTGGGCCTCCAGATCGAGGAGCCGCGTGGCGTGGAGCAGGGTGAGCGTGCGCAGGTTCCGCAGCATCACGAGGCGGTCGTAGTCTTTTACGGCGCCGCCGAGCTCGGTCACCGTCGACGCGGCCCGCAGGGCCTGGGGGCCGATGAGCCCGAAGCCGAGGTCCACCCGGCGGGCGACCTCGATCCAGTCCATCGAGCCCGGCGCGGCGCGCTCGAAGGTGGTGAGCAGCTCGTGCACGACGAAGAAGGCCGGGGCGGCGTCGCGGTGCAGGCTCGGCAGGAGCGCCTCACAGCGCGCATCTTGGGCGGCGCCGGGCTCCCAGCGGCCGAGGTCATAAGCCCGGCAGTCGATGCCCTCCCGGCGCAAGAGGAGCGCCTGGAGGTTCCGGTAGCCGTCGTGCATCCCCGCGTAGAAGTCCCAGACCCGGAAGCTCTGGTCGTAGAACGCCAAGAAGCCGCCGAGGTAGCTGCCGATAGGCGTCGTCGAGGCCCGCAAGAAGTCCACCCGGCCCAAGAGGTGCGGGTGATCCTGGAAGAACTGGGTGACGGACTGGGCCCGGGCCGTCGGCACGACCTCACCGAAGAAGCGCAGCGCGCGGTCTTCAGGGTCGGGCACGTCCACGGCGCGGGGGCCCTCGGCGCCGAGGTCGGGGTCGAGGTAATAGACGCGGCCGAGGCCGTCGTAGTGGCCGTCGCCGGACACGCGGTCGGCGACGCGGAAGGGGTGGCCGTCGAACACGCCGCCGTCGAGCATCCACACCGGGGCCTCGTCGCCGACGGAGTGGCAGCTCTGCTTGGGCCAGAGTGACCAGCTCAGGTATCGCTCGCAGGGCATCTCCCGGGGCTCAAAGGCCACGGGCACGGCGGCGGACACGCCGATGAGGCGGCCGATCTCCGACCAGTCGGCCTCAAGGGCCTCGCCGGAGCTGTTGGCGAGGGGCAACGCGACGGCGAGGTCGGCCTCGCAGGGGAGGTTCGGCTGGGCGCCAGCGGCGGGCGCGGCGTCGCCGGGGCAGCGCATCCGGAGCGGCGTGGCGAGGAGCGCGCCGTCCGCGGCCCGGGTGAGCTCAAAGGCGAAGGACTCGTTCACGTCGCGCTGGAGCCCCGTGGGCCCCTGGTCGGGGAGCAGCCGGGCCGTGGTCATCGCGAGGCGCACGGGGCTCGTCCAGGCGGGCCGGGCGGCGGGATCGGCGATCAAGGCGGCGACGCCGTCCACGGACTCGTCCAAGAAGCCCGTGCGGATCAGGGCGTAACGTTCCGCCTCTTCAGGCCAGCGGTCCAGGGACTCGGGGCTGCGGTGAAAGCCCTCGGGCACCCAGGCGCGAAAGTAGAGGGAGTCCTCCGGGGCCCGGGCCGGGTCCCACAGGGGCTCGACGAGCACGTCCACCGTAGAGATGAGGCCGTTGATGCTGCCCGCGCTGGCGCCGACGGCGACGAGGCGCGTCGGGGGCTCCCCGGCGTCCACCCGGGCGACGTGCTCCCGCTTGAGGTGGTCCATGAGCATGAAGAGCTGCCCGGCCTGGTACGAGCCGCGGGAGATGGCGCCGCTGACGACGACGACCCGGGCCTCTTCAGGGGGCGGCGCGTCGGCGGGGGGCGCGCCGTACGCGAGGCTCAGAGAGAGCGCGGTGAAGAGCGGCGTCGGCGGCATCGGCGGCGGCCTCCTTGGACGCCCCTCACCCTACACCAGCGCCGGAGGTGGGTCCAACCCCGCCCGCAGGATCCTGATCGAAAAAATTGATCGCGATTAGTTTGCGCACGATTGAATCGTGGTTAATCTATCATCGTGAGGCCGAGGTGACTCTCCACCGGCGCCTCATCGGAGCACGACATGAGCCAAGAGCCTCGGATCCTTGAGAAGCGCCTCTACACCGCCAGCGCCACCGCCACCGGCGGCCGCGACGGCACCGTGCGCACCGACGACGGCGCCTTAGACCTCACCATCGTCCCGCCCAAGGCCCTCGGCGGCCGCGACGTCCCCGGCACCAACCCCGAGCAGCTCTTCGCCGCCGGGTACTCGGCCTGCTTCGGCAGCGCCTTGGCCGTCGTCGCCCGGATGCAGAAGATCCAGACCGGCCCCGTGTCGATCACCGCGAACGTCACCTTGGGCACCGTGGGCCAGGGCTACGGCCTCGCCGTGGAGCTGATCGCCCACCTGCCGAACCTCCCCCGGGAGCAGGCTGAGGCCCTCGTTCACGCCGCGCACCAGGTCTGCCCGTACTCCAACGCCACCCGCGGCAACATCGTGGTCGACCTGCGCGTGGCCGACTAAGGGCAGGGCGTCACCTCAACGGCTGGAGGCCCGGTCATGGCGAAGGGTCAAGGAATCGACGACCAGCTCTGCTTCGCCTTGTACACGGCGTCGCGGGCGATGACCCGGGCCTACCAGCCGATCCTGGAGCCCTTGGGGCTCACTTACCCGCAGTACCTCACCCTGCTGGTCTTGTGGGAGGACGACGGCCAACGTGTCTCGGCCTTGGGGGACCGCCTGCACCTCGACTCGGCGACGCTCACGCCGCTGCTCAAGCGCCTGGAGGCCCAGGGCCTCGTCCGCCGCAGCCGCAGCGCGCAAGACGAGCGGGTGGTGGAGGTCTCCCTCACCGAGGCGGGCTGGGCGCTGCGGGAGCGCGCCGCCCATGTCCCCTTGGCGATGCTCTGCCAGACGGGGCTCGACCTGGGGGAGCTCGTGGCCCTGCGTGAGCAGCTCAAGGCGCTCACGGCGCGGCTCCGGGGCTGAAGCACCGCCGCTGAGGCTCAGGGGCTTGGCGCCCGGGAGGTGAGGAGCTTGGCGATGGCCTCCATCGGGGCCCCCGCCCGGGCGGCGCGGTCGAGGGCCACGGGCACCTGATCGGCGCGGCCGAGGACCTTGAGGCACTCCGCGGCGAGGAGCAGGGCCGGCCAAGGCGCCTCGTGGCGTCGGGCGGCGTCGGCGAGGCTGGCCAAGGCGTCGGCGTGGCGGCCCACGAGCATCCGCGCCCGCATGCGCCAGGGCAAGACGATCGGCGCGGGCATCCCGGCGGCGATCAGGGCGTCGAGGAGGGGGTCCACCTCGGCCTCGGCGGCGGAGGCCGCGCGGGTCTGGGTGATGAGCACGCCCAGAGTGAGGTTCCACAGGCGGGCGCTGCGCGGCGCGGCGCGGAGGCGGGCCTCCAGCTCGTCCAAGGCGGCGTCGGGGCCTTCGCGGTGCAAGAGCGTGAGGGGCACCCGCTCGTCCTCGGCGGACCGCTCGGGGGCGGCGGCGCCGTCTTGGCCCTCCTCCTCGGCCCAGCCGGGCACCCGGAGCTTCACCCCGGCGCCCAAGACACGACGGGCCCAGCCCACGGGGTCTGTTCGGGGCGGGTTGATCGGCGGCTCGGCGGCGGCGAGGCTCGGCTTGAGCTCGGCCAAGGCCGCGGCGTCCTCTTGGAGCGCGGCGGCGACGACCCGGAGGATCAGCCCCGCGCGCTCCCCCTCGGGGTCACGGGCGTGGGCAACCTCGGCGGCCTCGCGTAGAGCGTCGAGGGTCCAGGGCGTCGTGGCCTTGGCCTCGGCGGTCCAGAGGGCGAGCTCGGCGACGATGAGCGCCAGCTCCCGGGCGGTGCTGCCGACGGCGATGGACCCGAGGCGCCCGGCCCGATCCCCGCGGCGCTCCAGGCGGCGGGCCAAGGACTCGGCAGAGGCGAGCTGGTCCCGTGCGGCGACGATCGCCGCGCGCACGGCGGGGCCCCGGTGGGCCGGGGGGAGGAGCGGGATGAGCGCGGTGAGGTCGGAGACGCTGCCCGCGGCGCGCAGCGCGATGACGAGGGACCGCCAGACCACGTCGCTGTGCTCGGCGTTCTCCCCGAAGGCGCGCAGGCAGGCGGCGATGGCGTTGGCGCTCTCGGCGGTGCGGCCGAGGCGGCCCTCGATCCCGGCG
>JAKLKD010000161.1 GCA_023150845.1 Myxococcota bacterium
CCAATCCTTCGGCCCAGTCACGCCTCGTCCGGAGGCGGAAGCTCTGCCATGGGTCGGACATGCCCAGAGCCTACATCAATTCCGAAAAAAGTCACGATCCCCGTGGGTGATGGGCGGCGTGGACGGCCTGGAGCCGGGCCCGGGCGACGTGGGTGTAGATCTCCGTCGTGGAGATGTTCGCGTGTCCGAGCATCAGCTGCACCGCCCGGAGGTCTGCGCCATGCTCAACGAGGTGGGTGGCGAAGGAGTGGCGCAGCTTGTGCGGCGACACGCTCTGCGGCAGCCCCGCGTGGCGGGCGTAGACCTTCACCCGGCTCCAGAACGCCGCCCGGGTGAGCGGGCCGCCCCGCGGCGACAAAAACACCCAGGGCTCGTGGCCTTGGGGATCCTGGGCGGCGCGGGCGCCGACGACATAGGCCCGGACGAGGGTCGCGGCGCGCTCGCCGAGGGGCACGATGCGCTCCTTGTCGCCTTTGCCCCGGATGAGCACCACCCCCTCCTCCAGGCGCAGGCCCTCCCGGCGCAGGCCCACGAGCTCACTCACCCGCAGCCCGGCGCTGTACATCGTCTCAAGCATGGCGAGATCCCGCTGGCCGATGGGGGTGCGGGGGTCCGGCGCGGCGAGCAGGCGGTCGATCTGGCCCTCGTTGAGCACCCCGGGCAGCTTCCGGCCCGGGCGGGCGGCCTCGACGAGCAAGGCGGGGTCGGCGGTGACCCGGCGCTCCTCGACCAGAAACTTGAAGAGCTGGCGGTAGCTCACCCGATGCCGCGCCGCGCTGCGCAGCCCGCGCCCGGTGTCGAGGAGGAAGGCCATGTACTCCGTGAGCAGGTCGCGGGTGACGCCGGAGGGCTCACTCACGCCGCGGTCGTGGAGGAAACGCGCGAGCTCGGCGAGGTCGCGGCTGTAGGCGTCGAGGGTGTTTTTGCTCAGGCGGCGCTCGACCCGGCAGTGGGCCAAGAACTCGTCGATGCCCTCGTCCAAGGCGCTCATGGCGCGCGCTCAGCCCGGGCGAGGGCCTGGAGCCGGTAGAGCGCGTCGAGGGCCTCCCGGGGGCTGAGCTGGTCGGGCTCGATGGCCTCCAGGGCCTCACGGACAGGATCCGGCGCCGAGGGCGGCGGGCTCGGCGGCGCGGCGGCGGCCACGGCGGCGCCCCCGAAGAGGCTGAGCTGGGGTGTCGGCGCCGAGGCCGCGTGGCGCTCCAGCACCACGAGCAGCGACTTCGCCCGCTCGATGACCTCCTTGGGCATCCCGGCGAGGCGCGCGCACTGGATGCCGTAGGAGCGAGACGCCCCGCCCTCCTTGAGCCGCCGCAGGAACACGATGCGCTCGCCCCACTCCGAGACCGCGACGCTCACGTTGGCGATGTGGGGGCGGCTCTCGGCGAGCTCGACGAGCTCGTGGTAATGCGTCGCGAACAGCGCCCGGGCGCGGACCCGGTCATGCAGCGCCTCGGCGACGGACCAGGCGATGGCGAGGCCGTCGTAGGTGGAGGTGCCGCGGCCGATCTCGTCGAGGATGATGAACGAGCGCTCGGTGGCGTGGTGCAGGATGTTCGCCGTCTCCGACATCTCCACCATAAACGTGGACTGCCCCGCGGCGAGGTCGTCCGAGGCCCCGACCCGGGTGAAGATGCGGTCGCAGACGCCGATCCGGGCCTTGTCCGCGGGCACGAAGCTCCCCACCTGGGCCATGAGCGTGATGAGCGCGGCCTGGCGCATCACCGTGGACTTCCCGGACATGTTCGGGCCGGTGATGATCAACATCCGGCGGCCCTTGGGCGCGAGGGCGAGGTCGTTCGGCACGAAGCGCTCGGCGAGCTCCACCTGCTCGACGACGGGGTGGCGGCCGCCGATGATCTCGAGGTGCAGGCTGTCGTCGACCTCGGGGCGCACGTAGCGGGCGTCGGCGGCGAGCTCGGCCAAGGCCGCGAACACGTCGAGCTCGGCGAGCGCGCTGGCGAGGGCCTGGAGCGCCGGGACATACCCCGTCGCCAGCTCCCGCAGGGCCGTGAAGCGCTCGTACTCGAGCTGCTCCCGCCGGGCGTCGGCGTGGGTCACCTTCTCCTCAAACTCCTTGAGCTCGGGGGTGACGTAGCGCTCGGCGTTCGTGAGGGTCTGCTTACGGATGTAGTCCGCCGGGGCGCGGTGCAGGTTCGCCCGGGAGATCTCGATAAAGTACCCAAAGACCCGGTTGTAGCGGATCTTGAGCGAGGTGATGCCCGTGCGTTTCTGCTCGCGCTCCTCCATCTGGGCGATGAGCGCCTTGCCGTCGTGGGCGAGGCGCGTGAGCTCGTCGAGCTCGGGGTCGGCGCCCGGGCGGATGAGCCCCCCCTCCGTCATCGAGAGCGGCGGGTCGTCCACGAGCCAGCGCGCCACCTCGGCGGCGAGGCCCATCGGCAGCTCCGGCGGCAGACGCTCGGCGAGGGCCGGGGCGGCGGCCAAGGCGCCCACGAGGCCCGGCAAGGCCTCGACGCTCAGCCGCAGGCGCACCAGATCCCGCGCCGTGGCGTTTCCTTGGGCGAGCTTGCCCGCGAGGCGCTCCAGATCGGCGACCCCACGCAGGGCCTCCCGCACGACCCGGCGGAGCGGCGCGTCCTCGACGAGGGCCTCGACCCGGTCCTGGCGCGCGCGGATGCCCCCGAGGTCAAGCAGCGGGAAGCTCAGCCACTCGCGCAGCAGCCGCCCGCCCATCGCCGTGCGGGTGCGGTCGAGGAGGTGGATGAGCGTGCCCCGCCGCCCGGTGTTGAGCATGGGGCGGAACAGCTCCAGGTTCCGCCGGGTGGAGGCGTCGAGGACCATGTGCTGCTGGGCGCTGTAGGGCCGCAGGCGGCTGACGTGGCGGAGGTCTTGGCGGGCGTCCTCAGCGGCGTAGTCCAAGAGCGCCCAGGCCGCGGCGAGGCTCACCGTGTGGTCCTCACAGCCGAAGCCGCGCAGGTCGGCGACCCCCAAGCGGGCGCAGAGCGCGCGGCGGGCGGCCTTGGGCTCAAATCGGGCGTCGTCTCGGGTGTTCACCCGGGCGCCCCCGAGCGCCTCCCGCACGCCGGGGAGCTGGGCGAGGGACTGGGGCAGCACGGCCTCGCGGGGCGCGGCGCGGGAGAGCTCCTCCAGGGCGGCCTCAAGGCTCCCGACCTCGGTGACGCGCAGGTCGCCGGTCGAGGCGTCCAAGAGCGCGACGCCGAGGCGCTCCCCGGCGCGGGCGAGGCCGACGAGCCAGCAGGGCTCCGCCGGGGGCAGGTCGTCGATGTCGAGGCCCAGGCCCGGGGTGATCACCCGGGTGACCTCTCGGCGCACGATGCCCTTCGCCTCCCGGGGGTCCTCGACCTGATCGGCGACGGCGACCTTGTGCCCGCGGCTCACGAGCTCGCGGATGTACCCGGCGGCGGCGTGGTGCGGCACCCCGGCCATCGGCACGGGGTTCGGGTCGTCCTTGTTGCGGGAGGTCAACGTCAGGCCGAGCTGCTCGGCGACGAGGCGGGCGTCGTCGAAGAAGAGCTCGTAGAAATCGCCCATTCGGAAGAACAGCAAGGCGTCGGGGTGCTTGACCTTCAGCTCGCTGTACTGGCGGAACATCGGGGTGTCCGCGTTCATTCGGTGCCTCGCGGGGCCTTACACGGCACTGGGAGCGCGCGTCATGCGGGCGGCGAAGTGAGCGTCCTCATCTTCAGGGGGCGCGAAGCTCAAGGTCTGGTCCAGGCGCCACTCCGGCGCGCTCTGCAAGAACGCCCGCACCACGGCCTCACCCTCCTCGGGCTCCGGCGAGCAGACGGCGTAGACGAGCGCCCCGCCGGGCCGCACCCGGGCGGCGACGTTCTTGAGGATCACCCGCTGGTGCAGAGACATCGCGGCGGGATCCGCGGCGGCCCGGGACCAGCGCACCTCGGGGTGGCGGCGCATGGTGCCGAGGCCGGTGCAGGGGGCGTCGACCAGGGCGGCGTCGAAGGTCTCGGTGACGCCGGGGTCCGCGGCCTCCCAGTCCACGCGGCGGGTCTCGGCCTGGAGCTGCACCCGGCCGAGGCTCTCCCCCATGCGGGCGAGGCGGTTCACCTTCTTGTCCGTCGCCAAGACCTCGGCGCCCGCGGCGAGCAGGCGTAAGGTCTTGCCACCCGGGGCGGCGCAGGCGTCGAGCACCCGCTGGCCAGGGCCCGCGCTGAGGAGGTCGGCGATGGCGGCGGCGGCGGGGTCCATCACCCAGAACGCCCCCTCGTCATAGCCCGGCAGGCCCTCGACCCGGCCAAAGGGCGGGTTGATCCAGATCGCGCCGGGCACGGCGAGGCCCCCGGCGACGGCGGGGCGCACGGTGAGGCCCTCGGCGGTCAGGCGCTCGGTGAAGGCGGCGACGTCCCCGTCCCGCACGATGACGCCGAGCGGCGGCGGCTCCGACTCCCGGGTACACCAGGCCCCGAGCGCCTCATCCCCGATACGCGCCCGCCAGCGCTCCACCCACCAGACCGGGTGGTTTACCCACAGCGGCGGCTCTTCAGCGGGGGGCTGCACCCGGCGCAGCAGGGCGTTCACGAAGCCCGTGGCGTGGGGGGCGCCCAAGGCGCGGCAGAGCTCGACGGCCTCGCCGACGGCGGCGTGATCCGGCGTGCGGGAGAAGAGGCGCTCAAAGGCGCCGATGCGCAGGGCCACGAGCACCGGGGCGTCGAGACGCTGCAGCGGGCGATCGGCCACGGCGCCAAGCGCGAGGTCCAAGACACCACGACGGCGACAGACCCCATAGGCGAGGTGGTTCGCCAAGGGGCGCTCCTCGACGCCGCCAGCCTCCAGGGCCTCGTCGAGGTGACCGCCCCGCTCGGCGTCCATCAGCGCGCGCCCAGCGGTCAGGCGGCCCGGGCTCAGCCGGGGCTCAGGGCGTCGGGGCATCATCCCTCGCGAGCTCGATGTGGTCGGTGAGCTCCGCGTCGATGAGCCGGGCAAGGGCAAGCTCACCCTGATGCCCCCGGGCGCGGAAGCCGTTCACGAAGGCCGTCGGCGCGGCGCGCACGCCCAAAGAGCTCGCGAGGGCCGCCGTCTCCGCGAGCTTCGCCCGATCCGCGTCGTTGACGGCCTTGAGCGAGAGCCGAGCCGCGGCGGCCTCGGCGCTCTCCCCGGCGACGCAGCGAGCCGCGGCGTAGGCCGGGAAGACCCCGAGCCGGGCGGCGACGGCGCCGTAGAGGGCGTCGGCGTCCTCCGCGCCCCGGGCGAGCACGGCGTAGGTCACGCCCAGGCCGCCGTCCGAGCGCGCGGAGAGCGTCGCCCAGCGCTGGAGCACCTCGGCGCAGATCCCCGGATCATCAAGCTGGATGAACACCAGGGCCTGCACCGGGGCGGTGGGCGCGCCGACCATCGGGGCGGTGAGCGGAGGCGTCGGCAGCCAGGCGTCGGGCAGCTCGATGCGGAGCTGAACACGGTCCACGGGCCAGCCGAGGCCAGCGAGGCCCACCGCGCGCTCGGCGAGCTCCATCGCGACCGGGCACTCCCCGCCGCGCAGGCACTCCCCGAGGCTCTGCCCTTGGAGCTGGCAAGGCTCGCAGGGCCCCGTGCTGAGGTTCAGGGCGCCCAAGGCGACGAGCTGGGCCTCCGGGGGCAGCTCGGCGAGGCCCTTCACGGGCAGGTCCGCCGCGCTGTACTCCGTCGGCGTGAGGGGCAGGCGCCCGTCGGGCCGCGCCAGCTCCGGCACCTTCTTCACGGCGATGGACGGCGTGTCGTCCTGGCTGCTCTTCGTAGAGACCACCCGCAGGGTCGCCTCCGGCTCACCGCAGGCGGCGAGCGTGAGCGCCCCGAAGGTGACGAGCGCCCCGAAGTACCGCCCGAGGCCAGGACTTGGGTCCAAAGCTCAGGCTCCCCACGCGCCAGGGCCGTCACGACGACCGCCGAGGGCGAGCTCACGCTCCAAGATCCGGACACGGCGACCGCTCGCGAGGGCCGAGGCCCCGCCGAGGCTGAGGCCGATCAAGAGCCCCGCCCCCGCCGAGCCCAACATCAGGGTGGCGACGGGGACCGGCGTGTTGAACGTCCACGCGGCGAAGTAGAGGTTCAACGAGAGGATCGCCGTCTGCGCCTCGTTCTGCGCCCAGAACAGGCCCGAGACGGCGAGGGTGATCACGAACAGAAGGCCGAGCACGATGTTCTTGGGGGTCACGGTCAGAGCCTCCGAGCTCGCGAACGCCGCGAGAGGCGCGATCCATAAGCGATGGGGGGCGCCCAGGTCAAATGGACGCCCCCCAACAGGCCCTCAAGGGAGGGAGACGATCACTCGTCGTTGCGGTTCATGTTGCGGGCGATGTCGCCCATGATGTCGCCCAGGCGGGCCGTGGAGGAGCTCGCCTGACGGGTGTAGGCCTGGCCACCGCCCTGACGGTTGTCCTCGACGCCACCCTCGTCCGCGGCCTTCTCGCTGAGCGAGATCTTGCGGTCGCGGGGGTCGATGGCGAGGATGATCGCCTGGATCTTGGTGCCTTCCTTGTACTTCTCGCCCCACTCGCCGGCGCTGTTGTTCAGCTCGGAGACGTGAACGAGGCCCTCGACGCCGTCCTCCAGCTCAACGAACACGCCGAAGTCCGCCTTGTGGACCACGGTGCCCTCGATGACCTGGCCGAGGAAGTAGCGGCCCTGAACGGACAGCCAGGGATCCTCGGAGAGCTGCTTCATGCCCAAGGAGAAGCGCTCGTTGTGCTTGTCGATGTTGAGCACGCGGGCCTCGACGTCGTCGCCCTTCTTGAACTTCTCGCCGGGGTGGCGGATGCGCTGGCCCCAGGAGAGGTCGCTGATGTGCACGAGGCCGTCGATGCCGTCCTCGATGCCCACGAAGATGCCGAAATCGGTGATGTTCCGCACCTTGCCGTTCACGATCGTGCCGACGGGGTACAGCTCCTCAACGCGGTCCCAGGGGTTCTCCTCAAGCTGGCGCATGCCGAGGGAGATGCGCTTGTTCTCCATGTCGATGCCAAGGACCTTGGCCTCGACGATGTCGCCGATGTTGACGAGCTTGGAGGGGTGCTTGATGCGCTTGTTCCAGGTCATCTCGGAGATGTGGACCAGGCCCTCGATGCCGTCCTCCAGCTCCACGAAGGCGCCGTAGTCGGGGATGCTGACCACCTTGCCGCGGACGATGGAGCCCACGGGGTACTTGTAGTCGGCCTCCTCCCAGGGGTCGGGGCGGATCTGCTTGTAGCCCAAGGAGACGCGCTGGCTGTCGGGGTCGAACTTGAGGACCTTGACCTCGATGCTCTGGCTGACCTCGAACATCTCGGACGGGTGCTGGATGCGCCCGTAGGACATGTCCGTGATGTGCAGGAGGCCGTCGATGCCGCCGAGGTCGACGAAGGCGCCGTAGTCGGTGATGTTCTTGATCACGCCGGTCATGATGACGCCGGGCTTCAGCGTCTCGATGGTCTTCCTGCGCTTGGCCTCACGATCCTTCTCAAGCAGAACGCGGCGGGACAGGACGATGTTGCCGCGCTTCTTGTTGAACTTGATGATCTTGAAGTCGTAGGTCTCGCCGATGAGCTTGTCGAGGTTCTTCACCGGGCGCAGGTCGACCTGGGAGCCGGGCAAGAAGGCCTTGACGCCGATGTAGACGGACAGGCCGCCCTTGACCCGAGCGACGATGTTGCCGGTGACGGTGGCGTCGGCCTCAACGGCCTTGGCGACCTCGTCCCAGGCCTTCATCTGGTCGGCCTTCTCCTTGGAGAGGCGGAGCTCGCCGTTCTCCTCGTCCATGGAGTCGAGGAAGACGTGAACCTCGTCACCGGGGTGGATGAGGAGGTTGCCGTCGGCGTCCTTGAACTCGGCGGCGGAGATGCGGCCCTCGGCCTTGTAGCCGACGTCAACCATCACCCAGTCACCGACGATGTCGATGACGGTGCCGCGGACGACGGACTGCTCACGGACGTTGCCTTCGCCAAGGAAGCCGTCGAAGAAGTCTTTGAAGTCGTCGCGAGAGAGGTCAGAGAGGTTGGCGTCGAGATCGATCTGGCTCATGGAATTCCTACCCGAAGGAAAGACCTGCGGGGCTGGGGGGATGTGAAGGGAGCGCCGAGGTGAGATGCCGGGCTTGGCCACACGCGACTCGGACGATCGAGGGGCGCATGTACGTCGGCGAGACCCCAAAAGGGGCGCGAACCCTTAGCCCTGCGCCTGGATCCCGTCAAGCGCCGCGGGCTTGGGCGAGGCGAACGATCTCTTCAGCGAGCTGGGCGGGGCTGCGCCCGGTCGAGTCCAAGAAGACCGCGTCCTCGGCCCGTCGCAGAGGCGCGGTGGCCCGCTGCATGTCTTGGGCGTCTCGGGCGCGCAGGTCCTCACGCACGGCCTCGACGGTGAGGGCCTGGCCCTTCGCCGCGAGCTCGGCCTGACGGCGGCGGGCGCGCTCATCCACATCGGCGTCGAGGTAGACCTTGAGCGCGGCATCGGGGAGCACGACGGTGCCGATGTCGCGGCCGTCCATGACCACCCCACCCCGCCGGGCGAGGGCGCGCTGGCCCTCTAAAAGCGCCGTGCGCACCTCGGGCAAGGTGGCGACGGCGGAGGCGCCGAGGCTGATGGTCTCGGCGCGGATGGCCTCGCTGACGTCCTCACCGTTCACCCGAACCGCGAGGCGCCCGCCCTCAAAACGCAGCTCAAACCGGAGGGTCTGGATGAGCGCGGCGAGGGCCGGGCCTTCAGACCAGGGCAGGTCGAGGCGCGCGGCGGCCAAGGCCACGCAGCGGTACATCGCGCCGGTGTCGACGTAAGAGAAGCCGAGGCGCTCGGCGACGAGGCGGGCGACGGTGCCTTTGCCCGACGAGGCGGGGCCGTCGATGGCGATGGCGAAGGCCTCAGCGGGCACGGAGACGCTCCAGCAAGGCGGGGAAGGTCGGGAACGAGGTGCGGATGCAGCCGGCGTTCTGCACCGTAGACGGGCCGACCCCGGCGGGCAAGCCCAAGGCCAAGACCGCCGCCGCCATGCCGACGCGGTGGTCACCCTCGGTGGCCACCGACGCCGCCCGGAGCCCAGCGGCGCCGCGGCCGACGACCCGCAGGCCGTCCGGGCGCTCCTCGGCCTCCACGCCGTAGGCGCGCAAGAGGCCGACGGTCGTGGCGACCCGGTCGGACTCCTTCACCCGCAGCTCTTGGGCGTCGCGGATGAGCGTCTCGCCCTCGGCGAAGGCCGCGGCGACGGCCAAGACGGGCAGCTCGTCGATGAGCCGAGGGATGAGCCCCCCGCCGATGGTCACGCCGCGAAGGCTCGCCGCGCGCACGCGCAGGTCACCCACGGGCTCGCCTGAGACGAGGCGCTCGTTCTCGCGCCGCACGTCGGCGCCCATGGCGTCTAGGGCCTCCAGCACGCCGTCGCGGGTGGGGTTGAGGCCGACGCCCTCCAGCACGAGCTCCGAGCCCGCACAGATCGACGCCGCGACCAGGAAGAACGCCGCCGAGGAGATGTCGCCCGGGACCACGACGTCTACGGCCCGAGGCACCTGGCCCCCGGGCACCACGAGGCGGGCGCCGTCCCGGTGAATCACGACGCCCATCGCGCCCAAGAGGCGCTCGGTGTGATCCCGGGAGACGTAGGGCTCGGAGAAGACGAGCTCTCCTTCGGCCTGCATCGCGGCGAGGATGAGGGCGGTCTTCACCTGGGCCGAGGCCACCGGGGAGTCGTAGCGCAGGCCGCGGAGGGGCCGCTGGCCGCGGATCGACAGCGGCGCGCGCTCGCCTTGGTCACGGCCGTCGATGTGCGCGCCCAAGAGGCGGAGCGGCGCGCTCACCCGGCGCATGGGGCGGCGACGTAGGGTGGCGTCGCCGGTGAGCACGGAGTGGAAGGGCTGCCCGGCGAGGAGCCCAGTGAGCAGGCGCATCGTCGTGCCGGAGTTGCCGCAGTCGAGCACGTCTTGGGGCTCGGTGAAGCGCCCGGCGACGCCGATCACCTCCCCTTCGCCGAGGGTGGCGCCGAGCGCGCACAGGCAAGACGCCGTCGAGCGCACGTCGTCGGCGTCGAGGAGCCCCGTGACCGACGCCCGCCCTTCGGCGAAGGCGTTGAACAGGAGCGCCCGGTGGGAGATGGACTTGTCGCCAGGCACCTGAACGCGCCCACGGAGGGCGGCGCCGGGCTCCACGACCAAGACGTCGCTCATCCGGCTTCCTCGCGGGCGGCCTTCTCGGCGAGCTTGGCGCGCATGGACGCGAGGCGCTCGGCCTCCTCCAGCACGACGCCGAGCTTGCGGTAACGGGCGTAGCGGTCCTCACGGAGCGCCGGGCCGTCGAGCTGGCTCAGCTCGTTGAGGTGGCGCTCCAAGGCGGCGTCAAGGGCCGCCGCGGCGCCGTCGGGATCCCGGTGGGCGCCGCTGCCGGGCTCGGTGACGACCTCATCGGCGACGCCGAGGTTGAGGCAGTCTTTGGCGGTGATTCGCAGGGCCTCCGCCGCCCGGGGGCCCTCAGCGCGGTCACGCCAGAGGATCGCCGCGCAGCCCTCGGGGGAGATCACGGAGTAGGTCGAGTTCTCCAGCATCAAGGTGCGGTTCCCGACGCCCAAGGCCAACGCACCGCCCGAGCCGCCCTCGCCGATGACCACACAGATCACGGGGACCTGGAAGGTGGACATCTCCATGATGTTGCGGGCGATGGCCTCGGCCTGGCCGCGGGCCTCGGCGTCGACGCCGGGGTAGGCCCCGGGGGTGTCGATGAGCGTGATGATCGGGCGACCGAAGCGCGCGGCGAGGCTCATCAGGCGCAGGGCCTTCCGATAGCCCTCGGGGCGCGGCATCCCGAAGTTACGCTTGAGGCTCTCTTTGGTGTTGCGGCCTTTCTGGTGGCCCAGGACCGCGACGGGGCGGCCCTTGTAGCGGGCGAAGCCGCCGACGATCGCCGCGTCGTCATGGCCGGCGCGGTCGCCGTGCAGCTCACGCCAGTCGGTGAAGAGGCGGCTGATCCAGTCCAAGGAGTAGGGCCGCTGGGGGTGGCGCGAGAGCAGAGTGCGCTGCCAGGGGCTGAGGTCGCGCAGCATCTGACCTTGCAGGCGCCGGGCCTGGAGGTCGAGCTGCTCGATGCTCGCGCTGAGATCGAGGCCCTCCTCCGCCTGAAGGGCCTTGAGGGACTCAATACGACGGCGCAGCTCCATGAGCGGCCGCTCGAAGTCGAGGATCAGATCCATAGGGTGGCTCCGGGGGCCGTCCTAACGCGCGGCGGTGGAGGTGTCGCGGGGGGTGCCCCGGATCCTGACCGACCCATTCGCCGTGAGCGCCCGGAGGCGGGGCCCAGCGGGGTCCTCGGTGAGCCCCTCAACCACGGCGCGCTCCTTGGGGAGATCGAGGCGCAGGTCATACCCTTGGGCGGGCAGGCTGAGGTCGAGGTCGCCGAGGCCCAAGGTGACGGTGAGGGCCTCCGGGGGCTCGGAGAGGCCGAGGTTCACGTCGCCGCTGCCCAAAGCCATGGAGATCCGCCGGGCGGCGAGGCGGCCCATCACCTCTCCTTGGCCGAACGACGCGTCTACGACGCCGAAGCGGCCCCGAATGGTGAGCGCCCCGGCGTGCACCGAGACGTCGACGTCGAGGCCCGGCGGCAGCTCGACGACGGCGACCAGCTCACAGCCGAGGCCCCCGGCGCAGCCGAGCTCCAGCTCCCAGACGCCGTCCCGCTCCGTCGAGATGACCTGGGCGCTGGAGGAGAGGCCCCGGGCCTCCCAGCGTAAGGTCGGCACATCGACGGCGGCGCCGCCGACCACGCTCACCTCGCCCTCCTCGGCGTGGAGCCGCAGGGCCTTCACCCCCTCTCCGGCGCGCACGACGAGGCCGTCGGCGCCGCAGCCGACCGTCAACAGCGTCAGGGCGAGGGCGGCGCGGCGGAGCAGGCGGCCTCCAGCGGGCGCGGAGCGGCCCATCGGGCTGCTACGTCGGAGCGGGCAGAACATTCACGGCGGGCCGAAGGTCTCGGCGGCGACCTTAAGCACGGC
This sequence comes from Myxococcota bacterium, assembly GCA_023150845.1. Lineage (GTDB taxonomy): Bacteria > Myxococcota_A > UBA796 > UBA796 > CAJQPC01 > JADKFE01. Next base: position 11,909 of record JAKLKD010000161.1, read on the forward strand.
GTCGAGATCGTCGCCGTTCACCTGCTCAAAGCCGCCGATGGACCTCAACATCTGGCGCTGCTTCTTCGCGAAGCGGCGGGTGTCGCGCTGGGTAGCCTCGATCGCATCGGCCAGGGGGAGCTCCCCGGCGACTGTGGCGCTCATCCAGCGGTAGCCCAAGGAGCGCATGGGCTTGAGCTCGCGGCTCACGCCCCGCTGGAGCAGGCCCTCGACCTCGGCGACGTAGCCCTGCTCCACCATCTGGAGCACCCGGGCGTCGATGCGGGCGTCGAGGTCGGCGCGGTCCACCCACAGGCGCCGGGCGGGCCAGCGCGCCTCACCGACGGGGTGCTCGGCGTGCACGACGCTCATCGGGCGCCCGGTGAGGTGGTAGACCTCCAGGGCCCGCACGACCCGCACGCGGTCGTTGGGGTGAAGGCGGGCCGCCGTGGGGGGATCGACCTCGGCCAAGGCGCCGTGGGGGTCGGGCAAGGCGTCGAGCGCGGCGCGCAGGGCGGGATCCGCGGCGGGGGTCGGGGCGAAGCCGATGAGCAGGGCGCGCAGGTAGAACCCCGTGCCGCCGACGACGACGACGTCCTCCCCTGCCCTCAGCCGCGCGTCGGCGCCGTCCGCGAGGTCCTTCGCCGAGAACTCCTCGTGGGGCTCCCGCACATCGATGTTGTCGTGGGGGAACCGGGCGAGCTCGGCGGGGCTGGGCTTGCCCGTGCCGATGTCCATGCCGCGGTAGACCTGCATCGCGTCGGCGGAGACCAGGCGCACGGGCCAGCGCTCGGCGATGGCCATGGCCATGGCGGTCTTGCCGGCCGCGGTCGGGCCGCCGAGGACGAGGAGGCGCCCGCTCATGCCCGGTGGAACCTGCGCTCTAGCTCACGCTGGTCGACGCGGATGGCGACGGGGCGGCCGTGGGCGCAGACCGAGAAGTCTACGCCGTCGAGCGCCTTGAGCAGCTCTCGCATCTCGTAGGGGCTCAAGGTCTGGTGGGCGCGGATGGAGTTGTGGCAGGCCATGGTCGCGAGCACACGCTCGGCGAGGTCACGCCCGGTGAGGCCCGCGCCGCCCTCGGCGAGCTCATCGGCGAGGTCCCGGAGCAGCCGGGCGAGATCCGCGCTCGCGAGGCCCGGCGGCACAGCGGAGATGGCGAAGCTCGCGCCGCCGTAGGGCTCCACCTCAAGGTTTAAGGCGCGTAAGGCGTCGAGGTGGGCCTCCAGCACCGCGGCCCGGGAGAGCGGCAGCTCGACGATGACCGGCGTGAGCATTCGCTGGGCGGCGCCGAGGCGCTCCCGGGTGTGCTGCTGGAGCCGGTAGAGCGTCACCCGCTCGTGGGCGGCGTGCTGGTCGATGATGACGAGCTCCCCGGCGCCTTCACAGAGGATGTAGGTGCCGACGAGCTGCCCGATGACCCGGAGGTCCTGGAACCGGGGCACGGGCAAGGCCGGATCGCTGCGCATCGGCTCGTGGCGGGGCCGAGGGGCCTCGGGCGGCGGCGGCGTGTAGGTCGGCGCGGGCGAGGCCACCGGCGCGGAGGGGACCG
>JAKLKD010000162.1 GCA_023150845.1 Myxococcota bacterium
TGACCTCGTCGCCGTCGTCTAGGCCGTCGCCGTCGGTGTCGGGGTCCGTCGGATCCGTGCCCACGACGATCTCTTCGCCGTCGTCCAGGCCGTCGTTGTCGGTGTCAGGATCCGTCGGGTCCGTGCCCTCCGTGATCTCTTCGCCGTCGTCCAGGCCGTCGTTGTCGGTGTCGGGATCCGTCGGATCCGTGCCTTCGGTGATCTCGTCGCCGTCATCGAGGCCGTCGCCGTCGGTGTCAGGATCCGTAGGATCCGTGCCGTCGTCCACCTCCACGCCGTCGGAGAGGCCGTCGCCGTCGGTGTCGTCGTCGTTGGGATCCGTGCCCGCGGAGACCTCATCGGCGTCGTTCAGGCCGTCGCTGTCGGTGTCTTCGTTCGTCGGGTCGGTGCCCGTCGTGTAGATCTCTTCGCCGTCGCTGAGGCCGTCGTTGTCGGTGTCGGTGTCCGAGGGGTCGGAGCCGTAGTCGTTGATCTCTTCGCCGTCGTCGAGGCCGTCGCCGTCGGTGTCGGCGAGGTTCGGGTCCGTGCCTTCTTCGCAGCTCTCCTCGACGTCGAGGAGCCCGTCGCCGTCCGTGTCGACGTCAGCGCCGACGACGATCACCTCAAAGACGCTTGAGATGTCGGAGTCGAGGTAGGTGTAGGTGTCGAGGAGGTTCCGGTTGCCCTTGGAGGACGCGGTGAAGTTGCCCCAAGACCGCGCGTTCACGTTGGCGGTGGCGCCGGAGGTGTAGGTGCCCGAGGAGAGCCCGGACGGGCCGGTGTTCTCGAGGCCGTAGGCGCCTGAAGACATGAGCACGTCGGAGGACTGCACCTCGGCGTCGTTCCAGAACATCGTGAGGCCGGTGCGGCTCAAGGAGCCGTCCACCTCAAAGAAGCGCATGCCCTCGTAGCAGGTCTCGATGTCGAGGCCGAGGTAGTGGAACTCGCCGACGGTGACCATCGCCACGCAGTCGTAGGTGCCCGCGGCGACGTCCGCGCCGGTGTTGTCCGTGCCGTCCCACTCGACGGTCGTGGTGCCGACCTCGGCGTCGAGCAGGATGTGCAGGTCGTCGTCGGAGGTGATGTCGTACTGGCCGTCGCCGTTGAGGTCACAGATGATGTGGCCCGTGCCGGTGATGGTCGAGGTGAAGGTGAACTCGCCCGTGGACTCGCCAGGCGAGACGAGGTTGCACTCCGCGGCGCCCGCGTAGAAGCCCGCGCCAGAGACGGCGGGCGCGGCGTAGGAGTAGGTCGCGTTCGTCGGGGGGTTCAGGTAGATCGGGTACTCAAGCTCGACGGTGGTCGAGCCCGTGACGACCACGGAGCGGCCGTTGGCGCCATCGACGCCGGAGGAGTTCGCCGTGAGCGCCCACTCGTTGCCCGCGAGGCCGTCGGCGAGGAGCTCGATGACCGCCGTCTCGGTGCTGTTCCCGCCGGGGACGACGGCGTAGACGCTGCCGTTGAACGAGCGGGAGTCCAAGAAGTTGCCGGTGTTGAAGTACCAGGCGTAGGACCAGACACGACCGCCGCTGTCGGTCTGGTTCGAGACGCTGATGTCCCAAGACGTCCCGTAGACCTGGTGCGCGCTGAAGGACAGCTCATAAGAGCCGGCGCCATAGGCGCTGAGCGAGCCCGTCGTCGAGCCGCTGCTCAGCGTGGCCACGGTGGCGCCGCTGGGGCTCTTCACCGTCATCGTGCCCGTGCCGACCCACTTGATGCGCTCCGTGGAGGCGTCGACGATGTCGACGTAAGCCGTGGTCTCGGTCTGGAGGTTCTGGCGCGCGCCGAGCTGCGTCGTCCCTTCAGCGTGTGCTTGCCCCGCGGCGAGCGTCAACGCGAGCAGCAGCATGGGGGCGGCTCGTTTGGGGGACGCGGCGGGCAAAGTCAACCGTGACCGGCTGGGGCGCTTCATATTCTCTCCGAGAGGGACGGAATGTTGCTCACACCCTGAATGATAGCGCCACCCGGACGAGGGCCGCGCTGTGTGGCAGGGTAGTTGTCACGCCAAAGTAAAGCACAGGGTCCAAGGGCCCGCTGCGGAGAGTCCGCTGGCCCCCTCGGCGACCGCGCTTTAGCCGCCGCTGCCCGGCGGGAAGCGCAGATGCTGAGGCTCGCTGGGCACCCCCAGATAGCCAAATCGGTCGTAGGGGATCACCCGCCAGTACACGCCCCGGGCTCGCCAGGGCAGCAGCATGACCTCGGGCAGCCACTCGGCCAGGGTGGAGTCCGCGATGAGCACCGGCTCGGTGAAGTAGATGTCCGTCGAGATCTCGATCTGATAGCCCATGGCGCGCGCCACGGGGCTCCAGGTGAAGTCCGGCGCGCGCAGCACGCTGTGGTCCTCGGGGAGCAGGGTCGCCGGGCCAACGAGCAGCTTGACCGCGGGATCTGGCGGGGCGTCGCCTCGGGAGCGGCTGCCCTCTCCGGCGGTGAGGTCGAGGCGCTCACCGCCTCCGTAGATCTCCAAAGGCTGGCTCACGGCCTCGGCCCGGAGCGCCCCACGCTCGACGTGCATCCGGTGGCCGCCGCCCTCGCCGCTCGTGACCGCGCCCCAGGCCCGCACCGTCACCCGACCGGGGACGTGGCCCTCCAGGTTCGGCTGCACGGTCACCGAGCCCTGGCCGAGGCTCACCAAGGAGCTGCGCTCGGCGCCCTCGAGGGTGACCCGCTCGACGATGACGCAGCTCTCGGGCATCAAGGTGAGGTCGTCGTGGTGACGGGTGGACTCGTCGAGCACGAGGCGCAGGGTCGCGAAGCTGTCCGCGGCGGTGCAGACCTCGGTGCCGGGGGCGAGGCGGTCGCCGGGGTGTCCGGCTTGGGGGCTCGCCGCGCCGCGCCGCAGGGTGACGGCGCCGTAGGTAGAGAGCACGAGGCTCTCTTGGCCGCTCGGATCGACGGGCAGCAGGAGCACGGCGCCGGGGGTGGGCTGGGCGCCGCGGCCGAGGCCGGAGAGCTGGCGGATCTCGGCCTCTCGACCGCGCAGGCCCTCGTCGGCGGCGATGGACTCGACGGTCTGCCCGGGCTGCACGACGACGTAGGACGCGGCGTGCGCAGCGCTGAGCAGGCCGAGGATCCCCAGCAAGGCGAGGCTCATGGGGTCACTCCTCCGCCGGGCGAGGCGGCACGGCGCGCACGGTGCAGGAGCGCAGGTCCTCGGGCGTGGCGTCGGAGCCGAGACCCCGATCGACGCTGAGCACGCGGATCTTCTCCGGGGGCACCCCGGCGGCCTCCAAGACGGCCCGGGTGGCGGCGGCCCGCTCGGCGGCGAGGCGGGCGTTCACGTCCGCGCCGCCCTCGGGGGAGGCCGAGCCCTGGAGCTCGTACTCCCAGCCCTCCGTCGCCCGGGCGAGCTTGTGCAGGCGCTCGATGTCGTCGCCGCTCACCATCGCCGAGCCCTTCGGGAACCGCACCATCACCGGCTCAGGGCGCCCGGCGCGCAGGTAGACGACGTGGCCCGAGACGACGGCGGCCTGGAGCTCCTCCCGGCGACCTCCGCCGACGACCGTGGCCTTCACGACCCCCTCGGGGGTGATGAGCACGGCGACGCCGTCGCTGCCGACGTTCAGGGCGGCGTCACCCACCATGAGCTTGTCGCCGGGGATGCCCACGAGCACGAGGCCCCCCTGGGCCGGGCGCGCGGTGAGGCTCAAGGTCGTCATGGCCTGGCCTGGGGGGACGAGCTGCAGGGTTCCGCCCGGGGCGACGGCCCAGACCTGCTGGTCGGGGGGCAGGCGGCTCCAGTGGCGCTCAAGCTCGTCCACGGGCACCCATTCGCAGTAGGGGTGCGGCAGCCAGACCAAGGTCGGGGGCTCCGGGGGCGGCGGCGGCGGGGCCTCGACGACCGGGGCCGGAGGGGCGCGCACGACGCCGACGCTCAGCTCCGCCGTGGCGGGGAAGACGCCGTCGGTGACGAGGCGCATGTCGAAGCGGAGCACGCCCCGCGCCCCGGTGGGCAGGTCGAGGCCGAAGCCCACCGCCCCGGAGGGCTGGAGATCCGGTCGGGCGCTCACGCCGTACCCGCCGATGAACACCACGGCGTTCTTGGAGTCCAGGGCCGAGAGCCGCACCCGGGCCTCGGGTCGCACGTCTACCCGGGGGCCCAAGGCCGCCGTCACCCCACCTTGGGTGTGCAGCTCGGCCATGAGCCGGGGGTTGACCGTCCACGACGCGATGCCGCCGAGGCTGACGTAGGCGTGATCTTCGGCGGGTACGTCCGCCCCGCCCGCCGCCACATAGGCCCCCCAGGTGGTCGCCGAGGCCAACGGGAGGCTGAGGAGGGCGAGGAGCATCAGGGTGACCTGTTGAGGATGACCTTCACGCTCGACCGGTTGTGGGCCCCTGTGGACTCACCGTCCAGGCGTGTCGGTTTGGTCAGCCGTAGAGTATAGCTCGCCGCGTCGGGCTGGCTCTGGTCGATGTCGGAGAGCCTCAGCACCTGCGCCGCGCCGTCAAAACGCCCAGCGACCGGGCTGTTCACCATGACGACGCCGCTGCGGTCCTGGACGACAAAGACGCCGCTGAGCGCGTCATCGTCGCCCCGGAGGGTGAGGCGGGCGACGTAACCCGAGAAGGCGCCTTGCCACTCCCCGGCGAGGGCCGAGGCGCCCGGCTCCTCGACGGGATCGGGGGCGGCGCGCGGCGCGCTCTCCTTGGGCGCGCTCGCCCCCTTCGTCGGCGCGGGGCTGAGCGTTGGCTCCTCCACCCGCGCCGTGAGCTCAGCGCTCGGCGGCGGCGGCTCGATGGGGGCGGCGATGGGCGTGGCCGGGACGCCCGGATCCAGCGCGGTGATCGGGGCGCTGAGGGGCGGCGGCGGCTCGGCGTCGGGCCGAGTGGCCCACCAGATCGTGATCCCGATCGTGGCGAGGGCCATGGCGCCGAGGGGGATCCAGCGCGACCGGGGCCGGGGCTGGGGGTCCGGCGCGGTCACCCGGCTCGCCGTCGGCGTGGCGACGGGCCCAGAGAGCGGTCCAGCGAGCGGTCCAGCGAGGGGTCCCGGCGGCGCCGTAGGCGTGTACTGGGCCGCCGGGGGCATGGTCGGGGTGTAGGCCTCCACCGGGGGGTCCATGCTGCTCTGGGCGAAGGGGAAGAGGCCGTCGAAGGTGCGCTCGGCGGTCGCCCCGCCGGACCGTTGCTCGCCGGGGGTCGGCGGCCGCCAAGAGAGCGCGAGGGCCGTGTGCTCCGCCAGGGCCGGGGGCACGGCCTCGTCCTCTCCGATCACGCTGAGGAGCTGCTCGGCCAGGGCCCGGGCGCTCGGCGGGCGCCCCTCGGGGTCATAAGCCGTGGCCCGGCGCAGCACGCCGCGTAGGCCCGCGGGCAGCGGCAGCCACCGCGGCGAGCGCTCCGCGGCGGTGAAGAGGTCGATGGGGTTCTCGTTGGTGACGAGGTTGTAGAGCGCGCAGGCCGCGGCGTACACGTCGGCGGCGGGGCCCACGGCCCGGGCGTCGAGGCGCTGCTCAGGCGCCATAAAACACATCGAGCCCATGGCGACGTTGGTGCGGGTCGTGCGCAGGTCGCCGTCGCCGCTCAACAAGGCGATGCCGAAGTCCGCCAACAAGGCCATGCCCCCCGCGCCGACGAGGATGTTCTGGGGCTTCACGTCGCGGTGGATGATGCCCGCCTCATGGGCCGCCTGCAGGGCGAGGCAGGTCTGGGCGATGAGGTGGGTCGCCTCCCCCACGGGCAAGGGGCCGTCACGCTCCAGGCGGTCGGCGAGGCTGCCGCCGACGGCGAGCTCCATCACGACGAAGGGCGGGGCGTGATCGGCGTTGAGGTCGATAACCCGCAGCACGTTCGGGTGGTTGAGCCGGGCCATGGCCGTGGCCTCACCGAGGAGCCGGGTGCGAATGAGCGGGCTCTCCGCGGCCTCGGGCTGCAGCACCTTGACCGCGCGCTCCACACGCAGGAGCTCATCCCAGGCCCAGAAGACCTGGGCCATGCCTCCCTCACCCAGGGCGCGCCCGAGGCGGTACCGCCCAGCGAGCAGCTCAGGGAGCGTCAGGCTCGTGGCCATCTCGGCTCAGGCGCCCGTGGAGATCAGGTGATCTCCACTCGCTCGACGCGGATCCGGATGAAGCGGCGGCGCTTCTCGATGCACCAGGCGTCGAGCCCGGCGTCCTCAAGCTCCTTCCGCAGCCGGTGGACCAGCACATGCAGGCCGCCCGGGTTGCCCTGGGACTTCGAGCGCCCCCAGACGCCGAGCTTGATGTCTTCATCGGAGCACCAGCCGCGCTCGTTCTCCGGCAGCCCAGCCTCGGTGTCGGCGACGATCTGCCGCCCCAAGAGGTAGAGCAAGATCGCCCGGTTGCCCGCGACGAGGTGGTGGCTCGCGCCGCCGCGCAGGTCCCGCAGGGTGGCCTCGGGGCCCGTGGGGCCGTCCAAGGCGGCGGTGAGGTGGTAGCCGTAGTGGGTAGACGAGGGGCTGATGGTCGGGGCGCGGGTGGGATCGACCTCAAGCACCCGGAGGCTCAGCCCGCCGACCTGAAAGACCTCCCCGAGCTCGATGGGGTGGTCCTCCTCGTTCATGCCGAGGCTGAGCTCGCCGCCGTCGAAGACCATGAGCGTCGCGGCGACAGGGGGCAAAGACTCCACCTTGAGGTGGCAGTTCGCCGCTGAGCCGATGCGCAGGCGGTCGGAGCGGATCGGCACTCGAACGCCGAGCTCCGGGGCCTCGACGACGTAGGCCCGGGGGCGATCCTCGCGGCGCGTGACCTCACGCAGCCCGACCTTGAGCTCGAACTCCGTGCCTACGCGGAGCGTGTCGCCGCTCTGCAGCCGCGTCGGCCCGGTGGAGCGCGCGTCGTTCACAAAAGTGCCGTTCGAAGAGCCCAGATCTTTCACCCAGGCACCCTCTGCGTCTACCCAGAGCAGAAGATGATTCCAGGAGACGTGCCCGTTCGAGAGCACAAGATCGTTCGTCGGCGCGCGCCCCACCGAGAGCGGGGACTGGCCGAGCGACACGACGTGCTGTAAGCCGCCGGGCGCCATGAGGATGAGCTGATCGATGCGTTCCATTACAACCATCTTACCTCATCTGCGCCGAGGGTTCACCTCCCCTCGCCCCGCGCCCACCCCCTCACACCCCGCGCGCCGCCGAGTTATCCCCGCCGAATGAAGGAGAAAAAGCCCCGCGTCACGGCGGAAGAGACCCGCGCCCGCCTCCGCGCCGCCGCCGCCGAGCTGCTCCGCGACCGCCCGCCCGCCGAGGTCTCCGTCCGGGAGATCGCCCAGCGCGCGGGGGTGAACCACGGCCTCGTCCACCGCCTCTACGGCAGCAAGGATGCCCTCGTGCTCGCGGTCCTCCGCCAGGTCTTCAGGCAGACCGGCGAGGCGATCGCCGCCCGCGCCGCCGATGATCTCGAGGCGGCCTTGGCCTCGGGCCTCGACGTGCTGCTGCGCGAGCGCTGGATCGCCGGGGTGATCGCCCACGCCATGGCCCGCGGCGACCTCGACCAGCTCCCCGTCGCCTCGATGACGCCCCTGGTGCGCACGCTGCACGGCGAGCCCCTGCCCGACGACCTCGCGGCGTCCGTGGCGCTGGGCGAGGCCGCGGCGCTCGGCTGGATGCTCTTTGAGCCCTTCATCGCCCGGGGCTCCTCCCTCGGCGGCCTGCCCAGCGACGCCCGCGCCCGGCTCTTCGCCAGGGCCTTGGCCCGGGCCTTGGGAGACTCGTCCTTCCAGGCCGCGTCGCCGCCCCCTGCCGCTTGGGCGCAGAACCCGATAAGCGCGCAGTCCCCAGTGGAGGAGTGAGACATGGAGTGGCGCAGCGGCGGCGTAGACGGTGGGCTCTTTCGTGCGGACGCCTTGGCCCGGCCAGGCTGGTACTGGGTGCTGCGCCCCCGCAACGAGGGTGAGCGCCGGTACGACCCCAAGGTCGGCATCCTCCTCCCCGTGCTCGTGCGGGGTGACGAGCGGGTGGTGAGCCCCTTGGCGGACCTCCGCGACCTCAGCCCGGCGAGCCTCACCTGCCTCGACGAGGACACCGGGCGGCGCTACGGCACCTTCTACGTCGGCCCCGTCGCCCCCGGCGCCCTGGTGGGGAGCCTGCGCCACAGCCCCGGCCAGGGATTCCAGGGCTACGTCCCCGACCAGCCGGGCTGGGTCTGGGTGCGCACCCGCGCGCCGCTGCAGCACGTTGACGCCGACGGCATCGGCCCGATCTTCCTCCGCGCCGAGCGCGGCGGCGCGCTCTACGCCTACGCCGCCGAGCGCACCGACGGCGAGGCCGCCGACGTGTGGGAGCTGGGCTTCGCCGAGCCCTTGTTGAGCCCCGGCGGCATCATCGACGCCAGCGGAGAGGTCGAGCGCCGCGAGGCCGAGTTCTTCGGGGCGATCCCCCGCCCCCAGGGCAAGGCCCCGGCTTTCCCCGTGTTGCGGTGACTCTCAGCGCATGATCTGGCAGGATAAGGGGGAATGTAGTCATTGACTACAACGGCCCGGAGCCCCCATGGACGACCGCCTGCCCACCTCCCCTGCCCCGTCCTCCGCTGACAAGGTGCTCGTCACCTGCGCGCTGACCGGCGTGTTGACGAACCCCAAGCAGCACCCCGTGCCCGTGACGCCTGAAGAGATGGCGGCCCAGGCCCGGGAGGCTGTGGACGCCGGGGCGTCGATCCTGCACCTGCACTTCCGCGACCAGACCCCGGGCTTGGGGCATCTGCCCTCGTGGGATCCCGAGGTCGCTGGGGCCATCGCTGAGGCCATCCGCGCCGCCTGCCCCGGCGTGCTGCTCAACTTCTCGACGGGTGTGCTCGGCCCTGACCTCTCGGGCCCCCTCGCCTGCCTGCGCCGGGGCCGCCCCGAGCTCGCCGCGCTCAACGCCGGGACGCTCAACTACCTCAAGACCCGCAGCGGCGGCGCCTGGGCCTGGCCGCCGATGGTCTTCGACAACCCCGTCGAGAAGGTCGAGGCCTTCGTCACCGAGATGAAGGCCCTCGGCATCCTCCCCGAGTGTGAGTGTTTTGACACGGGCATCGTGCGCTCCATCAGCCTCTACCAGCAGGTCGGCCTGCTCGGCGAGGCGCCGAGCGTCTCTTTCGTGATGGGCGTGGCCTCGGGCATGCCCGCGAAGCCCTCCTGGCTGCCCTTGCTCATCGATGAGCTGCCGCCCCGGGCGCGCTGGCAGGTCATCGCGATCGGCCGTGAGGAGGTCTGGCCGCTGCACCGCGCCGCCGCCGAGTCCGGGGGCCACCTGCGCACGGGCTTAGAGGACACCTTCTACCTGCCCGACGGCGGGAAGGCGCATGGCAACGGCGCGCTCATCGCGGCGCTCGTGAAGGTGGCTGAAGAGGCCGGGCGGTCCGTGGCCAGCCCCGCCGAGGCCCGGGCGCTCTTGGGGATCGCCTGATGGACCGCCTCGTCTCCCACATCGACGTGAAGAGCCCCGAGTTCCGCGAGAACCGGGCGGCGAACCTGCAGGCCGTCGAGCGCCTCGCTGAAGAGCTCAGCAAGAGCCGCGAGGGCGGCGGGGCGGTGTACAACCAGCGCCACGTCGAGCGCGGCAAGCTCTTGCCCCGGGAGCGCATCGAGCGCCTGCTCGACCCCGACTCCTACTTCTTGGAGATCGCGCCCCTCGCCGGTCGCGACGTGGACCTCATCACCGCCGGGGCGGGCATCGTCGGCGGGGTGGGCGTCATCAACGGCGTGGAGTGCATGATCTTCGCCAACGAGGCCACGGTGCAGGGCGGCTCGGTGAACGAGATCGGCGTCATCAAGACCAAACGCCTCGCCGAGATCGCCGCGGAGAACCACCTCCCCAGCGTGTCGCTCATCGAGTCCGGCGGCGCCGACCTCCCCAACCAGTCGCGCATCTTTATCCCCGGCGGCGAGGGCTTCCGCGACATCACCCGGCGCTCCAAGGCGCGTATCCCGACGATCTGCCTCGTCTTCGGCTCGTCTACGGCGGGCGGGGCCTACATCCCCGGCATGAGCGACTACACGGTCTTCGTGAAGGACGGCGCGAAGGTCTTCTTGGCCGGTCCGCCGCTGGTGAAGATGGCCACGGGCGAGGAGGTCGACGAGGAGAGCTTAGGCGGCGCGGCCATGCACAGCCGGGTGAGCGGGGTGAGCGACTTCTTGGCCGAGGACGAGCTCGACGCGCTGCGCATCGGCCGGGAGATCATCGGCGCGCTGCGCTGGCGTAAGCAGGGCCCCGAGCCCGGCCCCGTCGAGGCGCCGTACTACGACCCCGACGAGCTCCTCGGCGTGGTGCCCCCGGATTTTCGCCGCCCCTTCGCCGCCCGGGAGGTCATCGCCCGGCTCGTCGATGGCAGCCGCTTCTTGGACTTTAAGCCCGAGTACGGCAAGTCCCTCGTGACCGGCTACGCCACCCTGCACGGTTACCGCATCGGCGTGCTGGCGAACGACGGCCCTCTGTTCTCGGAGTCGGCGAACAAAGGCGCGCAGTTCATCGCGCTGTGTAACCAACAAGACATCCCGCTCCTGTTCTTGCAGAACATCACGGGCTTCATGGTGGGCCGCCGCTACGAGGAGGGCGGCATCATCAAGAACGGCGCGAAGATGGTCAACGCCGTCTCCAACTCCACCGTGCCGATGCTCACGGTGATGATGGGCGCGTCCTTCGGGGCGGGCAACTACGCCATGGCGGGCCGGGCCTACAGCCCGCGCTTTCTGTTCACCTGGCCGAACCACCGCGTCGCGGTGATGGGCGGGGAGCAGCTCGCCGGGGTGCTCGACATCATCAAACGGGACGCCGCCGCCCGCCGGGGCAAACCCGTCGATGAGGAGCAGCTCGGGTTCATGAAGCAGATGATCACCGAGCAGATCAACCGCGAGTCCGACCCCTACTTCGCCACGGCGCGGCTCTGGGACGACGGGATCCTCGACCCCCGACAGACCCGCGACGCCTTGGGCATCGCGCTCTCGGCCTGCGCGACCCGACCCTTCGCCGGGACGACCTCCTGGGGCGTCTACCGCCATTGAGGTGCTGAGATGATTCAGAAGCTGCTCATCGCCAACCGTGGTGAGATCGCCGCGCGCATCGCCCGCACCGCCCGCCGTCTGGGGGTAGACACCGTCGCGGTGTACTCCGACCCCGACGCCGAGGCCGTGCACGTGCGCGCCTGTGATGAGGCCGTCGCCCTGCGCGGCGCCACGGCCACGGAGACCTACCTCAACATCCCCAAGCTCCTCGACGCCGCCCGGCGTGCTGGCTGTGACGCCGTTCACCCGGGCTACGGCTTTCTGTCCGAGCGCGCGGAGCTCGCCCAGGCCGTGATCGACGCCGGGCTCATCTGGGTGGGCCCGCGCCCAGAGTCCATCCTCGCCATGGGCGGCAAGGTGAACGCCCGGGCGCGGATGATCGCCGCCGGGGTGCCCGTGGTGCCCGGCAGCCACGACCCCAACGACGCCGACCGTGTGGGATACCCCCTGATGATCAAGGCCGACGCAGGCGGCGGCGGTCGCGGGATGCGCCTGGTGCACGGCCCCGCCGAGGTGCCCGAGGCCCTGGCCTCGGCCCAGCGTGAGGCGCTCGGCGCCTTCGGCAGCGACCGTGTGTTCTTGGAGCGGTTCATCGCCCGGGGCAAACACATCGAGGTGCAGATCCTCGGCGACACGTTTGGCCGGGTCATCGCCCTGTACGAGCGCGACTGCTCGGCCCAGCGCCGCCACCAGAAGGTCATCGAGGAGGCGCCCTCGCCCTCTGTGTCCCCTGCCCTGCGAGCGCAGATCGAGGCCGCCGCCGTGCGGGCGGCCGAGGCCGTGAACTACGTCGGCGCGGGCACCGTAGAGCTTTTGCTTGCTGAAGACGGCGCGTTCTACTTCTTGGAGATGAACACCCGCATCCAGGTGGAGCACCCCGTCACCGAGGCCATCACCGGCTGGGACCTCGTGGAGTGGCAGCTCCGTATCGCCGCGGGCGAGCCCTTGCCCGCCGAGCGCCCGGCCCTCTCCGGCGCGGCCATTGAGGCGCGACTGTACGCCGAGGACCCCGCCGCCCAAGGCCAGCCCCAGGCGGGGACGATCTTGGACTGGTCGGTGCCGACCCTCGAGGGCCTACGCATCGACGCCGGGGTGACGACGGGCAGCGTGGTGAGCGTGTACTACGACCCTATGCTCGCCAAGCTCATCGTCTGGGCGCCCACGCGGGAGGAGGCGCGGCAGCGGCTCATCGCGGCGCTGCGTCACACGAGCTGCCTCGGCGTGCGCAACAACAAGGCCCAGCTCTTGGCGATCCTGCGGCACCCGGACTTTGTCCAGGCGCGGCACCACACCCGCTGGATCGAGACCGAGGGCGTGACCGGCGCTGGGGAGCCGCCCGCAGCCGCTTTAGGCGCCGCGCGGCTCGCCGCCTTGGCGCAGACCCTCACGCGGCCACGCCGAGACGAGCGGGGCCAGGCCCTCTTGCCAAAGGTGGCCTTGGGCTGGCGAAACAGCCGGGCGCGAGACGCGGAGCTCTCCATCGACGGTCAGGCCGTCCAGTGGTGCCCCGCGGCCGAGGGCCTGGGCGCCTTTGAGGTGAACGACCCGCTGACCGGCGCGTCGGGGCGCCTCACGCTGGAGCCCCCAGACGGCGCGGCGCTCGCGTTCCGCCTCGACGGCCACCGGCGGACGGCGCGAATCGTGCGGGATCAGGACCGGATTTGGGTGCACACCGCCGAGGCCGATGTCTGCCTCACCCTCGACCCGCCCTTCCCCGACCGCCGGGTGAGCCTGCCGCCGGGCAGCCTCGTGGCGCCGATGCCAGGCCGTGTGCTGCGGGTGGAGGTGGCGGAGGGCGACGCCGTGGTGGCCGGGCAGGCGCTGATCGTGCTGGAGGCGATGAAGACGGAGCACACCCTGCGGGCGCCGCAGGATGGCGTGGTCGGGGCGTTGAGGGCAGTGGCCGGGGCCTTGGTGGACGCGGGGGAGCTGTTGGGGGTGGTGGGGTAGGTGGGGGTATCGCCCAGGCCCGTCAGCCGCGTTTGTGGTGATTCGGGTTGGGCTCCCGGTGGTTCAGCGATCGGTGAGCGTTGTGGCGCTAACAACGCGGTGGAGCCGCCCCCTGATCGTGAGGCGTCCGGGCGACCTCTCCCGGGACCGCTCGCCCCAGTCCATCCTGGACCGGGGGTCGCTGCGCTTCCGAGGTCCTCTCGCGCATCACGCGCTTCGGACCTCTCCAGAGCTCCCGGGAGAGGCCACCCTACCCCCTCACGCGGGGGCGACCCAACCGCTGGTTGGTGGTGATTCGGGCTCAGGGGCTCGCAGCTTGGGAACTTGAGTTGTACACCGTCGGATGGTCATGGAGCTATCGCCCCATCTGAAGGAGATCATTTGGCTTCTTTTTGGTCCATGAACATTCATCACGCTCTCTTAGTAGGGCGTGTAGCCGCTCGCGCAGATAAACATCGTCGGGGTAATCGTCGGCGAGCTCCTGAATCTTCCGAAGCTCCTCTTCACTCAAGGCCGCGGACCGAAGCTCCAAGCCCATCCAAAATCCCCAGTGGCC
>JAKLKD010000163.1 GCA_023150845.1 Myxococcota bacterium
CACGGTGTTCTTGTAGCATCCCGTGAGGGATATCAGCAGCATCAGCCAGATCGAGCGCATTCGAACTCCTTAGGCTCAGCGTAACGTTCACCAAGCCGTGTTGCCCACGAGCACTGGTGCTGCCCATACGCCGCGATCGGCCAGGCTGTTCACGCTCGGCGAAGAAGAGTAGCCCGAGGCCGATCCATTGAAGATGAGCGAGTAGGCCGTGGAGGACCAGGAGCCCGAGTAGTAGCCGCTGAAGGTGAGGTCGGGCAGCCCGTCGCCGTTGAGATCGCCGATGGCGACGCTGATCGGTCCGACCGGCGTCGTCATGCTCTCACGGTTTGAGCTGCTCATGCCCGTGGCGCTGCCGTAGTAGACGTAGGACGTCGTGGAGTGGCTCGAGCCGTTGTAGTAGTGGGGCACGACGAGGTCGGAGTAGCCGTCGTCGTCCAGGTCCTCGGCCTCAACGCTGTGGGCGCCGTTGGTGGAGAGCTGGTCGTAGACGCTCGACGAGAGGCCCAAGGAGGATCCGTAATAGATCATCGTGTAGGCCGTCGAGGACCAGGAGCCCGTGTGGTAGCCGCCGAAGGCGACGTCCTCGAAGCTGTCGCCGTCAAAGTCGCCGATGGCCACCTCCAAGGAGCCGTAGGTGGTGAGGCTCGACCGGTACGCCGTGGAATAGCCCGAGGCCGAGCCGTAGTAGACGTAGCTGGAGGTGGAGTAGGCGCTGCCGTCGTAGTGGTGGGCGAAGGCGAGGTCAGTGTAGCCGTCGGCGTTGAAGTCCGCGGTGTCGACGTCATAGCAGCCCAAGGTCGGCAGGCTCGTGCGGTCGGAGCTGCTGTAACCCCCAGAGCTACCCCAGTAGATGTAGCTGTTTGTGCTGTAGCTCGAGCCCGAGTAATAATCACAGAAGATGAGGTCGGGGTAACCGTCGTTGTCGAGATCCTCGACCATACCCTCCCAGCCGCCAGGCGTTGACAGGCTCGTCGTGCGGCTCGTCGAGAAGCCCGACGCGCTGCCGAAATAAATGATGCTGTTCACGCTGTAGCTCGACGAGCTCGAGTTGTAGTGGGACACGAAGGTGAGGTCGTCCCAGCCGTCGAGGTTGAGGTCGTGCACGAGCACACGCACGGCGCCGATCGTCGGCAGGGCGGTGCTGTCGGCGGTGGAGTACCCGGCCGCGCTGCCCCAGTAGACCATCGAGTTGAGCGAGGTCGTGGAGCCGTCGTAGTAGTTGGCGATGATGACGTCTTGGTAGCCGTCTTGGTCAAGGTCGGCGACATCGTAGCCGTAGCTGCCGCTCGACGCGAGCGTCGTGACCTTCGAGGACGAGAACTTGCCGCTGCCTTGGTTCATGTAGAGGTAGAGCGAGCCGCTGTGTTTGCTGCCCGTGTATTGCTGAGCCAACACGACGTCGGGCAACCCATCACAGTTCAGATCGGTGCAGAGGTCCTCCCCGTCGCAGTCCTGGTCGATGCCGTCCTTGGGCGTCTCCGTCGCGGTCGAGCCCGGATACGCCGTGGCGGCGCCGTCCTCGCAGTCGGAGCTGTCGGTGACGTAGCCCGAGGGCAGGCTGCAGGAGGTCGTCGTGGAGCCGGGGTCGCCGTAGGTGTCGCTGTCCGCGTCTCGGTAGTAGACATCGGCGTCTAAGGCGTCGCCCTCGTCTTTGGTGCCGTCGCAGTCTGTGTCTACGCCGTCGCAGTACTCCGCGGCGCCGGGGTAGGTCTTCGCGGTGGTGTCGTCACAGTCGGTGCTGAGCGCGGTGTAGCCCGAGGGCTGGCTGCACTGTGTCTTCGTGTAGGCCGTAGATCCGTAGTTGTCTTTGTCGTAGTCGATGTACCAGGTGGGCGCGTCAGCGGCGCTGTCCTCGTCTACCTTGGCGTCACAGTTGTTGTCGAGGCCGTCACAGTACTCTGTGGCGCCGGGGTTCGCGCTCGACGTGTTGTCGTCGCAGTCCGTGGCCGTCGCGGCGTATCCCGCGGGGAGGCTGCAGGCGGCGGTGATGTAGTCGGGGTCACCGTAGCCGTCGCTGTCGGCGTCGAGGTAGTAGGTGGTCGTCACGCCCTCGTCGATGGATCCATCACAGTTGTTGTCCGCGGCGTCGCAGACCTCCGTGGCGCTCGGGGACACGTCGGCCCGGGTGTCGTCGCAGTCGTCGCTCGACGCGGCGTAACCGGCTGGAGGATCACAGCTCGTGAGCGCGCCCGTCGCGTCGCCGTGGCCGTCATCGTCGGCGTCCCTGAACCAGCTCGTCTGCACGTCCTCGTCGATCGCGCCGTCGCAGTCGTTGTCGACGCCCTCGCAGCGCTCGGCGGCGTCGGGGTAGACCGTGTCGTCGCTGTCGTCGCAGTCTCCGCCCTGGGCCACGAAGCCCGTGGGGGCTTCGCAGGCCGTCGTGGAGTTGGCGTCATCGCCGAAACCGTCGGCGTCGCCGTCGGCGTACCACAATGAGCCGAGGCCCTCGTCTACGGCGTCGTCACAGTTGTTGTCCACACCATCACAGGTCTCGGTGAGGCCAGGCGCCCGGGTGACGTCGCTGTCGTCACAGTCTTCCGAGGCCGGGGAGCCGTCTCCGTCCTCGTCGATCTCGGGGATCGCGGACTCCGTCGGTGTGGTGTCGTCGTCTTTTCCGGCGCAGGCGCCGAGGGTGAGCGTGAGCAGCAGGAGCGGGGTGCGGGACATCGTGTCCTCCATTGGGGAGATTGGGGCCCTATCATACCGCGATTTGACACGAAACGATGACCGGGGGCGTGCGCTCTGGTAGAATCGTTGATCCCTGCCCCAAGGAGTCCCGTTCATGGCTGACCTGTCGATTCTCGTCAACGGCGTGCGCTTCCCGAACCCCTTCATCATCGGCTCCGGGCCGCCGAGCACGAACGCGCGGGTGATGATCAAGGCGTTCAAGGCGGGCTGGGGTGGGGTCGTGGCGAAGACCGCCGCGTTGACCGACAGCCACGTCGTGAACGTTCAGCCCCGCTACGGCAAGCTGCACAGCCCGAGCGGCGACGTCGTCGGCTTCCAGAACATCGAGCTCATCTCCGACCTGAGCTTCGAGGCCTGGGAGGGCTACTACAAAGAGACGAAGGACGCCTACCCGGACCGCCCGCTTATCGCGAGCATCATGGAGTGCTACAACAAGGATCGTTGGCAAGAGATCGCCGGGCGCGCCGCGGCCTGCGGCGTCGATGCGCTGGAGCTGAACTTCTCCTGCCCCCACGGCCACCCCGAGAGCGGCATGGGCGCGGCCATGGGCCAGGATCCGAAGCAGGTCGAGGAGGTCACCCGCTGGGTGGTCGAGGCGGTGAACATCCCCGTCTGGGCGAAGATGACGCCCAACATCACCGACATCACCAAGCCCGCGCGGGCGGCTGTGACCGGCGGCGCCGCGGGGATCTCCGCGATCAACACCGTGCTCGGGGTGATCGGCATCAACTTGGACAACCTTCGGCCCCTGCCGACCGTCGAGGGGCACTCCACCCCCGGCGGCACCTCCTACACCGCCGTGAAGCCCATCGCCCTGCGGATGGTCGCCGAGATCGCCCAGGCGCTCCCCGGCGTGTCGATCTCCGGCATCGGCGGGGTCACCCGCGCCGACGACGCCTTTGAACACATCCTGGTCGGCGCGAACACCGTGCAGTCCTGCACCGGACCGATGCTCCAGGGCTTCGAGATGGTCGAGGAGCTGATCTCCGGGCTCAACACGCGCCTCGACCAGCACGGCTTCGCCGCGGTCGGGGACGCCGTCGGCAAGAGCCTGCCCTACTTCACGACTCATCACCACCTCGTGGAGCTGCAAGAGGAGAAGCGCGCGCGTCAGGCCGCGGCCCAGGCCGCCCGCGCGGCGAAGGCGCGCTCCGAGCAGGACACGGAGTGGGGCAAGGGCAAGTTTGAGGATGAGGCGGCCGCCCTGACCTCCGACCGGCGCTGACGGCCCGCGAGCGGCGCGACGGCGCTGGCGCGCGTAAGGCATGATGCCGAGACGACCGCGCCAGCGCTTTTGAGGTCCAGGAGGTGACGATGGTCGCGCAGCCCGACTTCCCCGCGCCCGCGCGTGACGCCTGTCTGGCGGCCTTGGCGGCCCTCGCCGAGGACGCCTCAGCGACTTGGTTCATCTGGTCCGGCGGCCCGCGGCCTGACGTGGTCGGCGCTGGGGCCGAGGCCCTCCTCGTCTCCGCCCTCGGCGGCGCGGCGTGGCAGTGGATCGAAGGCACCCTCCACGACGCCTCTCGCCGCGTCGTGACCCTCGCGCCAGGACTCGTCGCCGAGATCAGCCCCCTCACGCCCGCGCCGGGCGCCCTCGTTCGGCTCGTGGTCGTCCCCCAAGCGGCGCAGACCGCTGACGACGAGCTGGCGCGGCTGACGCGCCGAATGAGCGGCGACACCTGGCTCATCGTCGGGGAAGATGACCGGATCATCCAGTACAACACCGCCGAGCGGCCCGCCCAGCCTTGTGTTGGGGGCCCCATCGGCATGATCGTCTGGGAGGTCGTCCCGGCCATCGGCGAGGCGCGGTGGCGGGAGTGGCTCGTCGCGCTCGCGGAGCGCCCGCGCATGTGGCGCTCGGTCGAGACTGGCCGGGGTGATCAGCCCTCGCGGCGCGTTCAGGTCGAGCTCATCCGCGAAGAGCTGGAGGGGCGCCCGGTCGTGCTGATGTCCACCCGTGAGCTCGGGCTCAGCACCGAGCGTGAGCTGAGAGAGCGACGCGCCGCCGAGGAGCTGCGCGCCGCCGCCTCCGCCGCGCTCGCCCGTTGCAGCGACGACGAGCTCGACGCCGCGGTGCCCCAGGTGTTGTCTGTGCTGGGTGTACACCTCGGCGCCCGGGAGCTTCGTGTGCTCCGTGGCCAGCCGAGCGGCACCGTGGTGGGGCTCTGGAGCTGGGGCGAGCCCGATGACCGTGTGCCGATGGTGTCCGCGCGGCCGCCCACCCAGGGTCTTGAGACGGTGAGGTTCGGCGAGGCCGTGCGCATCTGCGCGGTGATCTCCGACGGCGGCTCGACGCGGGGTTACCTCAAGGCGCTCTGGCCGAACGAGGCGTCCTTCGCGCGCCGCCCCATCACGACGGAGCCTCTGCTCACCTCTACCGCTGAGCTCTTGGGCCGCGCCTTCGCCAGGATCGACAGCGCCGAGTCTAGCCGTCGCAGCACAAAGAGCTTTCAGGACTTCATCAACAACCTCCCTGGCCTCGCATTTCGTACAGACATGGGCGAGGCGTACCGCTTCTGTATGGTGAGCGAGGGCAGCCGGGCGCTCTTGGGCCGCGCCCCGGACGAGCTGCTCGGGCGCTCGTTCTTGGAGCTGGTGCACCCCGACGACCTCGACCGGGTCATCTCGGCCTGCGTCGAGCAGGCCCGCGCCGGGGATCGATTTGATCTGGAGTACCGCGTCGTCACCGCCGAGGGGCGGGAGCGCTGGGTCTGGAGCGTCGGGCACAAGGTATATGACAGCGACGGGGCGCTTCTGTACTCCGAGGGGCTGCTGACCGACATCACCGAGCGGCGGCAAGCCGAGCGTGAGCGGGATCTTTTCTTCACCAGCGCACAAGACGCCATGGCGATCTTAAACGGCGCAGGCAAGATCAAGCGCGGAAACCCGGCGTTCTGGACGCTTTTTGGGGTGAAGGACACCCCCGAGTCCACGGCGACTGTGCGGGTTTCACAGTCCGATGACCCCGAGAAGAGCCTGCAGCTCATCGAGGCCGCCTTGGCGCAGCTCGTCGAGGCGCCGTACTTTGAGGGCATCGAGGGCCGCTACGTCACCAAGACCGGCCATGAGCGCTGGATCTCCTGGAGCGGCGTCGTCGTCCGTGAGCCGGCGATCCGCGTCTACATCGTCGGGCACGACATCACCCGCAGGCACGTCGAGGAGGAGGAGCGCCGCGCCCTGCGTGAGCGCCTCGCCCAGGTGCAGCGCCTGGAGTCGTTGGGCATCTTGGCCGGGGGGCTCGCCCACGATCTCAACAACGTCATCTGTGTGGCGTTGGGCAGCCTCTCCCTCATCAACGCCGGGCCCGGTCAGAGCGCCGAGCGTAGCCGTCACATCTCTCGTGTCGAGGGCGCCTTGGAGCGCGGCTCACGCATCATCGACCAGCTCCTCTCCTTTGGGCGCAGGCAGGTGAGCCAGCGCACGCCGACGGAGCTCAACCTGCTCATCAGCGAGTGTGTGGATTTGGCCCGGGGGAGCACCCCGGCGGACGTGCAGATCACCGCCGCGCTTCGTGCGGAGTCCCTCGCCTGGGCGGACGCCGCGCAGATTGAGCAGGTCGTCATGAACCTCATCATGAACGCCCTCGACGCTTTGCCCCAAGGTGGGACCGTCTGTGTCTCGACCGAAGACATACGGCTCAGGCCAGAGGAGGGCGTACAGTACGGGCTCGCGGCTGGATCGTATGTGGTGATCCGCGTCGAGGACGACGGCGTTGGAATCGACGAGAAGCTCCGTGAGCAGATCTTCGACCCCTTCTTCACCACAAAAGCCTCGGGCAAGGGCCTCGGGCTCAGCTCGGCCTACGGCATCGTGCGCGCCCACGACGGCGCGCTCCGGGCTCGTGCGGCGCCGAGGCAGGGCAGCGTGTTTGAGGTCTTGCTCCCGGTGAGCGTCGGCGAGGCGATTCAGAGCTTAGGCCGCGCGCCCTTCGCCGCCGCGCCGCCGAGGTCGGGCCAAGGCGCGACGGTGCTCATCGTCGAGGACAACCTCGACCTGCAAGAGACCATCGCGCTCGTCCTGGAGAGCGTCGGTTACCGCGTGAAGCTGGCGAGCGACGCCGCCGAGGCGCGCCACATCTTGAGTACGGGGCCCGTGGACCTCCTGCTCACCGACGTGGTGATGCCCGGTGAGAGCGGCGTGGCCTTGGCGAGCTACGCCCAGCGCCTCTACTCCGCGCAGCGCACGGTGTTCATGTCGGGCTACGCCTGGAACGAGCTCGTGCGCAGCCGCTCCATGCCCCCAGGCGCGATCTTCTTGCGGAAGCCCTTCACGAACGAGACGCTCACCCGGGTCGTCGCGGACGCGCTCGCCGTGAGCCAGAGCAGCACCGCGCCGGGCTGAGCCCGACGCGGTGGGGGAGGGGACGCGGCTGGCGCCCCTCAGCAAACGCTCAGCGGCACCAGGTCGTGCTGAAGCTGCCCGTGCCCGAGTAGCTGTAGACACGCACCCGGTAGGTGCCCGAGGTGCCGGTGTAGCTCAACGACTCCGTGGAGCCCGAGTTCGTCGAGCTCGCGACGGACGACCAGCGGCTGCCCGACTTCTTCTCCAGGTAGAGGTCGAAGTCGGCGCTGGAGGGGCCGGAGAGGGTCGCCGTCTGGCTGGTGCCCGTGACCGAGGAGCCCGAGGACGACGGCGCGTAGGCCGAGGAGCGGGACTTGGACAGGGTGCCCGTGTAGGTCGTCGAGGTGCAGGACGAGCTGCTGCCGCCGCCGGAGCTCGACGTGCCGACGCCGACCGCCGCCCAGGCGTCCTGAACGGCCGCGTACTGGGTGGAGGAGGCGCCGTAGAGCGCCGTCGCCGCGCTGAGCATCGCGGTGCGGGCGCCGGAGAAGTTCGTGGACGAGGTCATGTACGTCGTGAGCGCGAGGTACCAGATGTCCGCCGCGTCATCCGCGCCGATGCCCGTCACGCTGACCGTGGACTTGCCGCGGGGGTGCGTGCCGCCCTTCGCCAGGAGGTAGAACACCAGGTTGGGCACGCCCGAGCCGTAGTGCACGTCCACGGAGCCGATGGACGAGGTGTAGTAGTCGTAGCTGTAGCCGTCGTCCGCGGGGTCGTTCATGTAGCGCAGCGCGTCACCAGAGGTGCCGGGGGTCCAGGCGTCCTCACCGACGAGCCAGGTGTCCGCGCTCTCACCGAGGACGGAGCGCTCGACCATGGCGCCGAAGACGTCCGAGGTGGCCTCGTTGAGGTGCCCGGGCTCACCGGAGTAGGTGAGGTTGGCCTCGTACTCGGTCACGCCGTGGGCGAGCTCGTGGCCGCCGATGTCGAGGCTGGTGAGCGAGCTGGCGTTCACGCCGTCGCCGTCGCCGTAGACCATCATCGTGCCGTCCCAGTAGGCGTTCACGTAGTTGCGGCTGTAGGAGGTGGCGGCGGTGACGAAGTTGTAGCCGTGGGTGGTGATGGCCGCGGGGCCGCCAGCGCCGTCGATGCCGTTGCGGCCGTGGACGTTCTCAAAGTAGGAGTTCGTCTTCTGGAGGACGTAGTAGGCCTCCACGGCGTTCTTCGTGAGCTGGGTGGTGCCGAAGGTCGTCGAGGTGCTGCTGACGTAGCTCAGCGACGAGGTCGTGTTGTTGTAGGAGAAGGTC
This sequence comes from Myxococcota bacterium, assembly GCA_023150845.1. Lineage (GTDB taxonomy): Bacteria > Myxococcota_A > UBA796 > UBA796 > CAJQPC01 > JADKFE01. Next base: position 8,277 of record JAKLKD010000163.1, read on the forward strand.
GCGAGGAGCTGGGTGGCGTCCTCGGTGTAGTAGCTGCCGCCCGTGGTGTAGCACTCGAAGCTGATGGTGCCGTAGTAGTTCGTCGAGCCCGAGCAGGTCGCCGACTGGAGGTTCTCATACGACCAGACCAGGTCACCGCTGTGCGCGTCGATGAAGAAGAGGGGCATCGTGTCCCCGACCTGGCCCATGGTGCGGCGGAGCTGCACACGCCAGACGAGGTGATCCTCACCCTCATGGCGCAGCACCCACAGGCTCGCCTCGGGATCCGCGGTCAGGAGGCCCTCGCCGCCGAAGTGCTCCTCAGCCGCGATCTCCATGGCCTCTTCCATGGTGAGGTCGGGGGTGGTGTTGACCTGCACGTTGGCGATCAGGTCGTCGGTGACGCCGAAGAGCTTGCCGCGCTCGTCGAGGTGCACGATGGCCTCGCCGCCGAAGACGGGCACGCCGTTGAGGAGCTGCTGAACCCGGGTGTGGGCCATGCCGAGGTCGTCGAGCTTGACCCGCGTGGTGCGCAGGGCGTCAACACCCTTGGCCAAGGCCGGGCTGGTGGGGCCGTAGAGCACCTCATAGGAGAGGTTCTCCGCGAGCTCCAGCTCCTCCGCCGTGCCTGCGCCAAAGACCGGCTCGTCGAAGGATCCGTCTACGCCGCCCGCGACGGGACCCTGCGCGACGGGATCCGTGGAGGTGCCGCAGCTCACGAGCGCGGCGAGAGAGAGCAGGGAAGACGCCAGAAGTAGACCGGAACGCATATCATCACCTCGGGGTCGAATGGGTGCCTCACCATAGCACCTCTGCGCGCTCAAATTGTGTAAAGCGCCAGTCAGCGTCGGTGAGCGGCGCCCTTTTTTGCCCGGGCGCCGCCACGTCATTTCATGAGATCCCGTGCCCATCGGGGCCGTGCCCCAGGCGATCTCTTCGCTCTGGTAGAGTTACATCCATGCTTACATCGACCTCTCCGTCGGCCACGGCGGATCCACCGATCTTCCTCGACATGAACCGCGCGCAGTGGGTCGTGATCCTCGCCGCGTGGCTCGGTTGGGGCTTCGACTGCTTCGACGCCCTGCTCTTCAACTTCGTCGCGCCGAACTGCATCCCGACGCTCCTCGGCGTGCCGATCGGCTCGAAGGAGGCCGCCGAGGTCGTGCCGTATTGGAACGGCGTGTTCTCGTCGTTGCTGCTCTTGGGCTGGGCGACGGGCGGCATCCTGTTCGGGAAAGTCGCCGACCGACTCGGGCGCACACGCACGCTCATGTTGACGATGGCGATGTACTCCTTGGGCACCGCCGCCTGCGCCTTTGCGCCGAACCTCGCGGTGCTCGCGGTGTTCCGGTTCATCGCGAGCTTAGGCATCGGCGGGGAGTGGGCGGCCGGGGCGGCGATGGTCGCCGAGGTCGTGCCCGAGCGGCGCCGGGTCGAGGCCGGGGCCTTGCTCTACACCGCGGCGCCCATCGGGCTCATCGGCGCGACGTTCGTCGATCACGCCATCGCCGGGGTCGCCTTCGTCGATCAGCCGGAGATGAGCTGGCGCTACGTCTTCCTCTGCGGGCTCGTCCCGACGGCCGTGGCTTTGGGTGTGCGCTGGTTCGTGAAGGAGCCCGAGCGCTGGCAGGCCGCCGCGAACACCGCGCCGCCCCCGGCCATCTCGGAGCTGTTCAGCCCCCAGTGGCGTCGCCGCACGCTCAGCGGCCTCGCCTTGGCGATCATCGCGCTCGTGACCTGGTGGTCGTGTAACGCCTTCTTGCCCACCCTCGCCGCGGGCCTCGCCCGGGCCGAGGCCGTGGCCCAGGGCCTCGACCCCTCAGCGACGGGGGGCCTCATCGGCGAGTGGAAGTCCATCGCCTTAAACAGCTTCAACATCGGCGGCCTCATCGGCACGATGTTGACCGTGCCCATCGCCAAGTGGATGGGGCGGCGGGTGATGTTTGGCACCTACTTCTTGATGTCGGGCCTCGCGATCCTCGCGGTCTACGGCCTGGACATCGCGCCGATCTCTCGGCTTTGGGGGAGCTTCTTCGTCGGGCTGACGATCTTCGGGGTCTTCGGGAGCTTCACCTATTACCTGCCGGAGCTCTACCCGACGCGGCTGCGCGCCACCGGGGCGGGCTTCTGCTACAACGCGGGGCGTGTGCTCGCCGCGGTGGGGCCGTTCTGGGTCGGCTCAGTCGCGAAGGGGGGACCGGACGCCGTCGTGAACGCCTTGTTCTACGTCGGCTGGGTGCCCATCGTCGGGCTCCTCGCCTTGCCCCTCGTCGTGGAGACGAAGGATCAGCCGCTGAACGACTGATCCTTCGGCTCGGGCCTCGGCCTCAGGCGCCGGTGCTGACGCCGTAGATCTGGCGGGCCTCACCCTCGGTGCCGGGAGGGGGCACCTTGATGATGAGCTCCATCGACTCGCCGGACTGCACGCAGAGGTCGTAGTCCACGGCCTTGGGCGCGTCCTTCGGGGTGAGGCTCAAGGTCGTGCCCGAGGTCGTCCAGGTGCCGGTGACCGTCGAGTCGAGGGAGCCGCCGCCCTTACACTCGCAGACGTCGCCCTGGTCGACGCAGGAGTCGAGCTTGAGCGGCGCGGCGAGGTCCTCGCAGGTCTCACCCTCACGCAGGCAGCTCTTCTCAGAGATGTAGGTGAGCTTGGTGACGATCTTGAAGGCCGAGGTGTAGGACTTGTCCGCGGCGAGCTCGTAGCCGCCGGTCTGGCTGGTCTCGACGGTCCAGAAGGCCTTCTCACACTCCGCGGGGCGGGTGCTCGTGTAGCAGGTCTCGGCCAGCGTCCAGCTCCCCGTGGGGTCGCCGCCGCAGGCCGTGAAGGTGTCGGCGCAGGTGGGCAGGGTCTCCGCGGTGGAGTCGTCGGTCGCCGTGGAGTCGTCGGTGGTGCTGGAGTCGTCCGTCGCCGTGGAGTCGTCCGTCGCCGTCGAGTCGTCAGTGGCGGTGGAGTCGTCCGTCGCGGGCTGGTCCTTGTCGCCGCAGGCGAACAACACGAAGGGCAGGAGGCCCCAAATCGAGATTCGAGCCATGTGATCTCCTCATCTTGAGCCCTTCACGATAACGGCTGGCGTAGCGGGGTTCCGTCACCATCTCGTCAAGTCATCAGGGACACGCGGCGCTTGCGGGGGGCGCCGCAACGGGGGAAGAGAGGGGATGCTCAAACGCCCAGAGATCCTCGCTCCGGCGGGGGACCACGAGAGCCTCCGCGCCGCCCTCGCCGCCGGGGCTGACGCCGTGTACTTCGGCCTCGACGAGGGCTTCAACGCCCGGGCCCGGGCGGAGAGCTTCTCGCTCGCGGCCTTGCCGGAGATCATGCAGGAGATCCACGAGGCCAGCGCCCGGGGCTACCTCACGCTGAACACGCTCATCTTTGAGGCCGAGCTGAGCCGGATGGAGGAGCTCCTGCGGGCCATCGCCGCCGCGGGGGTTGACGCGATCATCGTCCAGGACCCCGCCGTGGCGCTCTTGGCCCGGGAGATCTGCCCGGCGCTCGACGTACACGCGAGCACCCAGATGACCATCTCGTCCCCGGAGGCCGCACGTTTCGCCGCGCGCCTCGGCGTGTGCCGGGTCGTCGCCCCCCGCGAGCTCTCCGTCGAGGAGCTGCGGCGCTTCACCGCGGGCTCGGACATGGAGCTTGAGGTCTTCGTGCACGGCGCGCTGTGTATGTCCTGGAGCGGCCAGTGCCTCACGAGCGAGGCCTGGGGTGGGCGCTCGGCGAACCGCGGCCAGTGCGCCCAGTCCTGTCGGCTGCCTTATGACCTCGTCGTGGACGGCGTCACGCGGCCTCTGGGTGAGTTCCGGTACCTCTTGAGCCCCCGGGACCTCGCCGGGCTCCGCGCCGTGCCCGCGCTGGCCGAGATGGGCATCTCCTCCCTCAAGATCGAGGGCCGCTACAAGGGGCCGGCCTACGTCGTCACCGCCGTAGAGGGCTACCGCCGCTGGGTGGAGGCCGTGGCGCGGGGCGTCACGCCTGAGGACGAGTCCCGGGCCCGCCAGGACCTCGGCGAGATGGCGCTGACCTACAGCCGGGGCTTCTCCGACGGCTTCTTGTTGGGCTCGGACCACCAGACCCTCGTGGACGCCCGTGCGCCCAAACACCGCGGCCTCCCCTTGGGCGTGGTGAGCCGGGTCGTCGGGGACACGGTCTGGGTGACGGCGGACGCCTTGCCCTCCACGAGCGGCGGGGCGGCCTTGCCAACGAGGACCGGCGGCAAAGGCGCCGTGCTCCCGGCCCCCTTCACCCTCGGCGGGGACGCCACGACGTCCATCGGCGCCGCCGCGACCCCGCCGCCGCCCCGGGCCGGCCAAGGGGTCGTGTTTGATGATGGCCGCCCCCATGAGGACGAGGAGGGCGGCCCGATCTTCGGCGTCGACGCCGAGCCCGGCGGCTGGCGGCTGCGCTTCGGGCGGCCCGGCCCCAACCTCGACCGGGTGCGCCCGGGCCAGCGCGTGTGGTTGACCTCGGATCCCGCGGTGCTCAAGCGGGCCGAGCGCCCGCGCCCGCCGGAGGGCCGGATCGGCATCACCCTGCGCGTCTCCGGGCGGAGAGGGGAGCCCCTGACCGTGACCGCCGCCCGGGCTGGGGCTGAGGTGACCGTCCTCGGGGAGGCGCCGCTCACCCCGGCGCGCCAAGGTGGGCTCGACGAGGCGCTCTTGCGGGACAAGCTCTGCGCCTTCGGGGGCACCCCCTTCGCCGTGGACACGCTCGTCCTCGACGCGCTGGAGCCTGGGCTCTACCTCCCGCCGTCTTTGCTCAAGGAGTGCCGCCGCCAGCTCACGACGGCGATGCGAGCGGCCTGGCTCGGCGCGCCGGCCCGGGCCCTCGGGGCGCTGGGCGCCGTCGATCGCCTGCGGGAGGCCGCCTTGGCGCGGCTGCCCGCGGACAGCGGCGAGCCCGGGCCCCGGGTCGTGCCCTTGTGCCGCACCGACGCCCAGCTAGACGCCGCCTTGGAGCTGGGCTTCGACGAGGTCGAGCTCGACTGGATGGAGCTCGTCGGCCTCTCCCGCGCCGTGGAGCGGGCCCGGGCCGCGGGCCGCCTGGTGGTCATCGCG
>JAKLKD010000164.1:0-3287 GCA_023150845.1 Myxococcota bacterium
CGCCTTTGGCGTCCAATGAGGTTTCTATGAACAACTTGGCCTCCGTGTCCGTGTTGAATGAAAACTCACCCGGCGTCCCGGTACAGCTCGTCCTCTAAGGCCCGAACGGCGGCGACGTAGGCGTCGCGGCCGCCGAACTGCTTGACGATCTCCACAGGGGTGCCCAAGGCGCTCAGGGGCTGCACGCGGAGCACGGCGAGCTCATCGGGCACCACGCCCTCGTCGGCGTACTTCTCCAAGAGCGCCTGCAGCACGGCCCGGGCCTTCTCCCCGTAGCGGGTGAACACGTCGCGCTTCTGGACGCGCAGGGCGCGCTCGCGGCGGGTGAGGGGCGGGCGGTCGTAGACGACGTGGCACACAAGGTCGAAGGGGTCCAGCGCCCGCCCCACCTGCTCTTGCAGGGCCTCAAAGAGCACGCCCTCCTCCCGCAGCTCATCAATGACGGCCTGCTTCTTCTCGGCGCTCGACCAGCGGGTCAAGAACGCATCAACACTGGCGTAGCGCCCTTGCACCGTGGCGCGGGTGTAATCGCGCAGGGACTCGGTGATGAGCTTGCCGTCTTTGCCGTAGTACATCACCCGCTCGGCCACCACAAACACGGTGACGCCCGAGATGACGAACTTCACCCGGCCATCGGGCTCGGGCGGGTCCACGTCGGGCTCGTCGTCCTCTGGCGGCGCCACGGGACCGCCGGGGCCGGGGTTGTAGATGACCTCGGGCTCACCATCAAAGTCGGGATCGGCGAAATTCTCCGTGGCCTTCTTGAAGTCCATGATCGTGAACCAGAGCTTGCCGCTGTCCTCATGGATGCGGGTGCCGCGGCCGACGATCTGCTTGAACTCGATCATCGACTCGATGCGCTGGTCGAGCACGATCAGGCGGCAGGTCTGGGCGTCTACGCCCGTGGTGAGCAGCTTGGAGGTGGTGGCGATGACGGGATAACGCCGCTCGGGGGAGGTGAAGTTGTATAGGGCCCGCTTGCCGTCCTCGTTGTCGCCGGTGATGCGCACGACCATCTTGGTGAGGTGCTCCCGCTCCTGGGGCATCCTCTCGGCGAGCTCGTTCACGAGCGCGGAGCGCATGCGCTCGGCGTGGACGATGTCTTCGCAGAACACGATGGTCTTGCCGTAGGGGTCGGTCCCCGCGAGGTACTCCACCACCTTCGCCGCCACGAGCCGCGTGCGCTGGTTGAGCACGAGCACCCGGTCCATGTCGCGCTGGTTGTAGACCCGATCCTCAATGATCTGGCCGAGGTCGTCCACCATGCCCGCCGTGGGGCGCCAGCCCAGCAGATCGCGATCGATGTCGAGGCGGACGACCTTGTACGGGGCCAAGAAGCCGTCCTCGATGCCTTGTTTGAGGCTGTAGGTGTAGACGGGCTCGCCGAAGTAGGTGTTCGTGGAGACGTCCGTGGTCTCTTTGGGGGTGGCGGTGAGCCCGAGCTGTACGGCGGGCTCAAACCAGTCGAGGATGTCGCGCCACGCGGAGGCCTCCCGGGCGCTGCCCCGATGGCACTCATCCACCACGATCAGGTCAAAAAATCCACGGGAGAACTGGCGGTAGATCTGCTGCGCCTCTTCAGCCCCGGTGACGGCCTGGTAGAGCGCGAGATAGACCTCGTAGGACTTGTCCACCGTGCGGTGCTCGACCTTGGTCATCACCCCGCCGAAGGGCTTAAAGTCGTTCTTTTGCGTCTGATCGACGAGGATGTTGCGGTCGGCCAAAAACAGCACCCGCTTCACCGTGCCGGCCTTCCACAGCCGCCAGATGATCTGAAACGCGGTGTAGGTCTTGCCCGTGCCCGTGGCCATGACGAGCAGCACCCGGCGCTGCCCCTGGGCGATGGCCTCGACGGTGCGCTGAATGGCCACCCGCTGGTAATACCGGGGCTCTTTGCCGCCGCCGTCGTCGTGGTAGGGGATCTTGACGACCTTCTCGGCCTCCTCGCTGAGCCCCTTCCACGCCCGATAGCGGCTCCACAGGGCCTCGGGGCTGGGGAACTCCTCCATCGTGAGGAGCTGCTCGACGGGGGTGGAGCGCCCGGTGCGATCGTGGAACAAGAAGCCGTCGCCGTTCGAGGTGAACACGAAGGGCACGTCGAGGGCCTCGGCGTAGCCCAGCGCCTGCTGCATCCCGCCGCCGACGGGGCTCTTGTTGTCTTTGGCCTCGATCACCGCGATGGGGAGGTTCGGGGTAAAAAACAAGAGGTAGTCGGCGCGCTTCTTGCTGCCCCGCGTCGCCACCTTTCCGCGCACCACCACACGCCCGGCGGTGAAGGTGTACTCCCGCCGCACCTGGGCCTTTTGATCCCAGCCTGCGGCGTACACCGCGGGGGAGATGTACCGGTCGCAGATCTCGGTCTCGGTGAGCGATTTTTTGCTCATGGGCGACCTCCAGCCCGACGGGCGGCGTGGGAGAGGTCAACAACGGCGTAAGGGGTGGGGGTGGTCACGGTGGGGGCTCCTGCGACCCTCGTCCGTTATCGCGCCCGTCGGCGGATCGCCGCTCAGGGGCGGAGGATCGTCCCCATCACGGCGCCTCCCTCGGCAGGATCCACCCGGCCTCGTCCAGGGCTCCGAGGGGCTGGGTGAGGTCGAGGTCGGCGCGCAAGAGCCGCTGGGACGGGCGGCCGTTGAGGCTCACGAAGGCCTCGGCGTAGACGGCCACGTCCCGGCCTTCGGCGGCGTGCTGGGCCTTGAGCTGCACGGCGTAGTCGCGGATGAGATCGGGCTGGGTGCGGAGCTGTTTGTGCTGCAAGGCCGTGAGGCCCTCCGCCGGTGACACCCGCCACACACGGCCGGTCGTGGGCTCCACCACCCGATACTCCACGAGCCCGGTCTTCTCGATGAGCATCACCCGCCACGCGAGGCGGTGGCCACGCTCGGTCCAGGCCACGTCTTCGCCCGTGAGCAGCCCTCGGCCCGGGAAGAGCACCATGAAGGTGATGAGCCCCACGAGCGCCGCGGTCTGGGGCCACGGCAGCGGCGGAGGTGGGGCAGGGATCGGCGCCGCCTTCGCCCCAAGCCAGCGGCGGGGCCAAGACGGGCTCCACAAGAGCGTGCTGCTCAGGATCATCAGCGCCGGGAACACGCCGATGGGGAAGAGCAGGCCGACGCTGACATGAAAGCCCAGGACCAAGACCACGCCGAGGGGTCGGGTGCGGGGGTGCAGCAAGAGCCAGGGCACGCTGAGGTCGTAGGCGGCGCCAGCCCAGCTCATCACGAAGGCCGTGGCGTCGTGGGCGAGGAGCGGGCCGACGAGGGGGAGCTGCGCCCGAGCCTCAAGCC
>JAKLKD010000164.1:3301-16578 GCA_023150845.1 Myxococcota bacterium
GGGGCTCGCCGCGCAGGAGCCAGTCGGCGTTGAGCTTGGCGAGGCCCGCCCAGAGGTAGACCGTGATCACCTGGGCCCGCATCAACCACAGACCCCAGGCCGGGAGCGCCACGTCGCCGCGCAGCCGCAGGCGCCCGAGGGGCAACAAGAGCGCCCAGAGCCCCAAGAGCGTGAACAGGACATAGTGGTTGAGGTAGAGCGACTTGTCGAGGAGCTCGACGGTACCGAAGGTGACCAGCCAGAGGCTCAGCCAGGCCCGCGGGGCGCGCCCCCAGGCCAGGCCGAGCCCGGCGATGACCTGGGCCCAGAAGAGGCCATAGAGCGCGGTCGCCGAGGGTGTCGTGAGGCCGGGGATCCACGGCAGGTGCGTCGTGGGCGTGACGTAGAGCGCCTCCACCCAGCCCAAGGCCATCACCCGCAGAGCCGAGGCGGCCGCGAGCAGGCCGAACCCCACACGAAACACGATCAGCCCCGCGGGGTCCACCGGGGCAGAGAGCGCGGCGCGGAGGCGATGGAGCACCGATCAGTCGCCGTCGTTGTCGTTGAAGGTGATCGTGACGCTCAGCCGCTGGGCGAGGTCCACCTGCACGGCGACCTGCAAGGCCAAGAGCGCGTCTTGGGCGCGGACGACGAGCTCCGGCTGGAGCAGGATGGTGTCCTCCAGGGGCTCGGGGAGCTCGGCGAGGCGGGCGTCGCTGGCCGCGAGCAAGGCGTCTATCTGGGCGCTCAGGGTCGGGTCGTCGCGGAGGAGGTCACGCACGCCGAGCGGCGCGTCGCCGTCGCCGCCGGTCCAGACGTCCTGCACCCCGGCCAAGGCGTCTCGGGCGTCGGTCAAGGAGCGGCCGCTCAGCCGGGACTGGAGCAGGTCGAGCTGGGGCTCGCCGCCGGTCTTGTCGCCGACGGGGGCGCCGAGCTTCGTGCCGCGGATGTTCTCCGCGGTGAACGCCATTCGGTTCACCCACTCGTCTAAGGCGTCCTGCACGGTGTCGTAGGCGTCCCCGTCGTCAGGGCTGGGGCGCCCGACCCTGAGCATCCAGTCCTCCCGCCATACCTGCTCCAGGCGCGCGGCGCTCCCGGCGACGTCGCCGCTCGCCCCGACCAGGGCCTCGCAGCGGCGGGGGGCGGCGAGGAGCGCGCCGAGGTCGTCACCGTCCACGGACCACAGCAGGTACTCCACGACGGGCAGGCCCCGGGTGGCGCTGCCCATGAGCCCGAAGGCGGCCACGTCCAGGGCGTCGTCGGAGGCGATCAGCGCCTCGACGGCCTCGGCGCTCACCGGCCAGTCGTCGAGCTTGGGGCCGAGGCGCTCGGGGTACTCCACGACGGGGCCGAACTGGATGACTTCAGCCCGGGCCCAAGGCGCCTTCGCCGCCCACCACGCGGCCTGGGCCTCGGCGAGGGTGGCGGCGTCGGGGGCGGCGCAGAGCGCGACGGCACGCTCGCTCAAGGTGGCGGCCTGGGCGGCGAAGTCAGCGTAGTGGCCCTCGGCGACCTGCTCCGCCAAGGCGCGCACGACGTCCGCGCGGCTGGCGTTGGGGCTCTCCGCCGGGGCGTCACATCCGGCGGCCAGGGCGCAGAGCGCCAGGGTGAACGATGCCCTCACAGATCCTCCAAGAACACGATCAGCGCCGCGCGGTCCTCGGCGGAGAGCGCCACATAGTCGGCCTGGGCGGCCTCGGCCTCGCCGCCATGCCAGAGGATCGCCTCCTCCAGGCTGCGGGCGCGGCCGTCGTGTAAGAACCGGGTGTGGCCGCTGACCTCGTCGATGAGGCCAAGGCTCCAGAGGGGCGGCGTGCGCCACTCCTGGCCGCTCGCCTCGCCAAGCGGGCGGCCGTCGGCGAGGCCCTCGCCCATGTCGTGCAGGAGCAGATCGGTGTAGGGCCAGATGAGCTGGTCGGAGAGCTCGGGCAGGGGGCTCGGCCCGGTGACGTGGGACGGCGTGTGGCAGGACCCGCAGCCGAGCTCGTTGAACAGCGCCTTGCCCTGCAGCACGCGCTCGTCGTCGGCGGCGCGGCGCGCGGGCACGGCGACGGCGCGGGAGTAGAGCGTCACGAGGTCTAAGATCTCGTCGCTGACCTCTGGCTCGCCGCCGCTGGGCTCCTCCAGGCACTCCGCCTGGGCGTCGGTGCAGTCATCCGCGGGGACGAGCCGGCTGGTGAGCCCCATGTCCCCGGCGAAGGCCCCGGCGACCTGGGCCTCGACGTCGGTGGCGTCCGCCTTCCAGCCGAAGCGCCCGACACGATCCCCGTGGCGCTGGACGACGCCGGAGATGCCGTCGCCGTCTTCATCGTGAGGGTCCGAGAGCTCGTCGAGGCGCTCTTCGGGGATCGCCTCCAAGAGCCCCAGCCCGACCATGTGCGGGGCGACCCGCGGCGACATCATCAGGCCCTCGGCGACGGGGCCGTGCTGGGGGTCGGTGAGGGTGAAGGTCGGCCAGGTCAGGCTGTAGGGGGTGCCGTCGTGAAGCTCACCGTCGCGGGTCTGCCAAGCCGCGCGGGGCGTGAGCTCGACGGGCACGCCGGGGTTGGCCTGGTCTTGCACCTGGCCGCCGTAGCGGGGGTCGGGCGTCGGGCCGTCGGCGCCCGGGGCCGAGATCCGGAGGAGCAGGCCGACGAAGGGGCCGTCGCCCGCCTCCGGGGGCGCGCCTTTGCCGTCCTTAAAGTGGCAGCCCGAGCAGGAGCGGGCGTTGAACAGGGGGCCGAGGCCGTCCCGCGCCTCGGCGCTCGCCGGGGCCTCGGTCCAGGAGGCGTTGAAGAAGCTGTTCCCGCTGTAGAAGTCTTGCTCGTGCTCGGCGTCGAGGTTCTGGGCGGGCATCAAGAAGGCGTTTGAGCCCAAGAGCAGGGTGCTCGTCGTGTCGCCGCCGGGCAGCCACTCGCCCTCCTCAAGGGTCGCCTGCGGCCCGGCGCAGCCGAGGAGCGCGGCGAAGGTCAAAGGAGCGGCTTTGGCGCGGGCGGCACACGAGGCGGTCACGGGCTACTCCGGGATCTCGACGGTCAGCTCAAACGCCGTGAAGACCTCAAACAAGAGCGCCTCTTGGGCGCGGAGGCTCACGACGAGGGCCTGGACCCGGGCGTTGCCCTCGGCGTTGCCGGGGGCGATCTCTTGGTCGTAGGGGGCCTGCAGGGCCTCGGCGAGCTGCAGGCTCTCGCGGATCTGGGCGTCGAGGGCGTCGGCGAGCTCGGGCGCGACCTCCTCGACGATCTCCTTCACCGAGACGCCGCTCACCACGGAGCCGTCGAGGCGGGTGTAGCGGCCCTCCCAGACGTTGAGCACGCCGCGCACGTCCTGCACCATGTCTCTGTGTGTGTTGTCCGAGAAGCAGGAGTGCTCGTCCTCTTGGTCGCCGCTGTCCAAGGACGCCTGGAGGCGCTCGCCGCCGGTCTCAAAGCCGGAGAGCACGATCATGCCGGTGAGGATCTTGGCGAAGGAGGCCTCGGGATCGGCCTCAAAGCCCACACGGTAGGCCGCGCCGGGGGCCCAGGCGTCGTGCACCTGGCCCAGATGCTCCACGATGAGGCCGCTGACGAGGGTGAGGGCCTCAGCCCGGCGGTCTTGGTTCTGGGCCGTGCCGCCCTCACCGACGACGTAGTCTGTGTAGGGTCGCTCGCCTGGGCCGTCGTCGGAATGATCTTGGCCCCAGAGCAAGAACTCGACGGCGTGGTAACCCGTGGCGATGTTCTTCTCGCCGCCGGCCTCGTTCAAGGAGATGAGGGTGTCCGCGTCGAGGGTCACGCTGAGGTCGTTCACGATGCCCGTCTCGGCGTCACCCTCGACGTAGTCGAGGTAGCGCTCGTCCAGGGGCCAGGCGTTGAGCAGGCCCTCGGGGCCGTCCTCGGGGTTGTCGATGGGGCCGTCGTAGAAGCGGAAGACCTCGGTCTGGAGGTAGGGCTCCCGGCTCTGCAGCCAGGCGCCCCGGGCCGCGTCGAGGGTGCCGTCGCTCGGCGCGGAGACGAAGGCGCCCACCGCCAGCTCGAGGGCCTCGGCCTCGACCAAGGAGTCGGCGTAGCTCAACTCGACGAGGCTCGTGTAGGCGCTCACGGCGTCGGCGGTGGCGTCCGGCCACACGAGACCCTCCTCGCCGCCTTTGGTGCAGGCGGCGAGGTCGAGGAGCAGAGCGAGGAGCGGGAGCGGGGTGCGCACGGGGCCTCCGACTAGAACTTGATATTGACTTTCGTTTTCAGTAGCAGCCCAACACTAAACGGCCACCCCCGGCCTGTCAAGGCCCGCTGATCCTGCCCACCACCCGATGAGCGCGGCGGGCGGTCGTGCACCCGCCGCCGCGCCGAGGCCCATCACACGTCCAAGGAGTCGACCTCGTGGACCCTGGACATGATGAACTGGTACCGGGCGGCGGCGTCTTTGCCCATGAGCTCGGCGAAGATCTCGTCGGTGAGAAGCTGGGCGTGCTCGGGCACGCTCACCCGCAGGAGCCGGCGCTTCTTGGGGTCGAGCGTCGTCTCGTAGAGGGTCTTGGGCATCATCTCGCCGAGGCCCTTGAAGCGGCTGATCTCCGGCTTGGACCGCGCCGGGAGCTTCCGCAGGATGCGCTCCTTCTCGGCGTCATCGGCGGCCCACCAGGTGTCTTTGCCCACCTCGATGCGGTAGAGCGGCGGCTGGGCGATGTAGACGTGGCCCTCCCGCACGAGCCCCGGCAAGAAGCGGTAGAAGAAGGTGAGCAGGAGCGTGGCGATGTGGTTGCCGTCGACGTCGGCGTCCATGAGCAGGATCACGCGGTCGTAGCGCAGCCTGGAGAGGTCAAAGTCTTTGCCCATGCCGCAGCCCAGGCACTTCACCAGATCCGTGAGCTCGTTGTTCTTGAGGATGGTGGTGAGGCTCGCCTGCTCGGTGTTCAGCACCTTGCCGCGCAGGGGCAGGATGGCCTGCTTCTCGCGGTCGCGGCCCTGTTTGGCCGAGCCCCCGGCGGAGTCACCCTCGACGATGAACAGCTCACAGACCGAAGGGTCCGATGACGCACAGTCGGCGAGCTTGCCCGGCAAGTTCAGCCGGGTGTTCACCGCGGACTTCCGTTTGACGTCCGCCACGGCGGCGCGAGAGGCCAGCCGGGCCCGGGCGGCCTGTACGGCGCGGGCGATGAGCGTCTCACCCCAAGAGCGGCGCTCGTGGAGCTGGCGCTCCAAGGCCGTGCGCACCATGGCCTCGACCTGCCCACGGACCTCGGGGTTGTTGAGCTTGTCTTTGGTCTGGCCTTGGAACTGGGGCTCGGGCACATAGATCGACAAGGTGCCGAGCATGCCCTCGCGCAGGTCTTCAGCGGTGAGCTTGAGGCCCCGGGGCTCTAAGTCATGAGCCTCGATGAACGAGCGCAGGGCCTTCACGACGGCGTCCTTGAGGCCCTGCTCGTGGGTGCCGCCCTCGCGGGTCGGGATGCCGTTCACGAAGGTGTTGAGCTGCTCCCGGTTGGACTCGGTCCAGGTGAGCTCAAGCTCGGTGCGCACGAGGCCCTCGCCCTCGCGGCGCAGGCTGAAGGGCTCCACCAGCGGCCGCTGCTCGGCCTGGCGCAGGAGGTGCTGGAGCAGGTCGGAGAGGCCGCCCTCGTGACGCAGCTCGACGTTCGCCCCGCTCACCTCGTCCCGGAACACGACCCGCAGCCCGGCGTTGAGGTAGGCCTTGATCTCCAGGCGGTCGCGGATGAGCGCGCCGTCAAAGCCCAGATCCCCGAAGATCTGGGGGTCGGGCGTGAAGGTGATCGAGGTGCCTGTGCCCCGGGCCGGGCCGACTTCAGCGATCGGCGCCTTGGGCACCCCGCGGCGGAACTCCTGAGACCACTCCTTGCCGTCTCGGCGCACCCGGGCCTGGAGCCGCGCGGACAGCGCATTCACTACAGACGAGCCGACGCCGTGAAGGCCGCCGGAGGTGGCGTAGTTCTCTTGGTTAAACTTGCCGCCGGAGTGCAGCGTCGTGAGGATGAGCTCCAGCGCGCTCTTGCCGTACTTGGGCACCACACCGACGGGGATGCCGCGGCCGTTGTCAGAGACGGAGATCGTGCGGCCATCTTTGTGGATGGTCACCGAGAGGTAGCTGGCGTGGCCGTTGATGGCCTCGTCCACGGCGTTATCGACGATCTCCCAGACGAGGTGGTGCAGGCCGTCCACCCCCGTCGAGCCGATGTACATGCCCGGGCGGCGGCGAACCGCCTCCAGGCCCTCAAGCACGGTGATGTCGTGCTCGGTGTAGGCCCCCTTCGTGCTCATGTGCCCTCCTGGCTCGGCGGCACGATGAGCTGGGTCGTCCGCACCCACTCCACGAAGCCACCACGTTTGATCACGACGCCGCCCTTGTCACCCCGCTTGCCGCCGAACTTCGCCAGCCGCGCGATCTCTTCCCGGCCCTGGGGGGTGCGCACCATGGCGCCTTCGGCCGAGGTGCGCGCCAGCTCAAAGGCGAAGACCGTGTCGCCCTCGTTGAGCTTCATCGCGGTGATCCCGCGCCCGGCGGCCTTCACCACGGGCAGCTCCGCGATGGGGTAAGCGAGCATGTTGCCGCCCTCTGACGCGAGGCTCACGATCTCTGTCCCGGCGCTGAGCCACGCGGCCAGAACGCCGTCTCCGCCCTCGTCCACCTTCATGAACCGGCGCCCGCTGCGCGTCGAGGGCTCCACGAAGCCGTCGAGCGCGATGCGTAGGCCGCGGCCCTGGCGGGTGACGGCGACGACGTGGGGCGCCGGGGGCTCGTCGGGCTCGCTCGGCGGGGCCAAGGCCTTGGGCAGCACACGGGGATCGTGTGACATCAGCGCCACGACCCGCTCGCCGTCGGCGAAACGGAAACGTTTCTGCACGGGCTCGCCGTGGCCGGAGGTGGCGGGGATGTCGTCTACGCGCAGGGTGTAGGCGCCGCCTTGGTCGGTGAGGATGCTCACCGTGGCCCGGGTGGACGCCAGGGCCACCCAGCCGACGCTGTCACCGTCACGCACGCGGATCTTGGCGATGTCGGTGAAGGAGGACTGGCGCTTGAGCCAGCCGTCCCGGGTGAGGATGACCCAGGCGTCTTCAGCGACGATGTAGTTGGCCTCGCTATACGTCTCGACCTCGACCTCGCCGAGGATCTTCGTGCGGCGCTTCTGGGCGTGGGCGTCGCGGAGCTTGAGCAGCTCGTCACGCACCACAGACCAGAGCGCGGCCTCAGAGGCCAAGAGCGCCTCGATACGCGCGGCCTCGATCCGTTTGGCGCTCAGCTCGGCGAGGATGGCGTTGATCTCCAGCTTGGCGAGCTTGTAGAGCTTCGTCTCCAAGATGGCGTCGGCCTGCACCTCGTCGAGATCAAACCGCTCCATGAGCTTCTCGGCGGCGTCCCGTTTGCCCTCGGACGAGCGGATGATCTGGATGGCCTCGTCCAAGGCGTTGAACAGGATCGCGAAGGCCTCCAGGATGTGGATGGCCTCGCGGAGCTTACGCAGCTCATGCTCAAACCGGCGGCGCACGGTGAGCAGGCGGAAGCTGAGCCAATGTTTGAGGAGATCCCGCAAGTTCAGCCGGGCGGGCACACAGACCTCAGCGTTGTCTGTGGGGACGAGCGCCGTGAGGTTGATGTGGTAACGCTGCTGAAGCGGCGTGTGTTTGTAGAGGTAAGCGAGGGCGGGGCCCTCATCCTCGGGGCGGCGGAGCTCCAGCACGATACGCACGTCGTCGGTGGACTCGTCGCGCACGTCGAGGAGCTGGGGCAAGGCGCGCTCGGAGATGAGCTCGCCGATCCGTTTGACGAGGTCGGCCTTGTTCTGGGCGTAGGGGATCGACGTGAGGATGAGAAGGGCCTTCTTGCCCTGGCGCTCCGCCACGGCGGAACCCCGCACGGTCACCGAGCCCTGGCCCGTGGCGTAGATCTCCCGGAGCTCTTCAGCGGAGTTGAGCAGCTCCCCGCCGGTCGGGAAGTCCGGGCCGCGCACCTTGCGGCAGACCTTCTCTAGCGGCGCCTCGGGCTCGTCGATGAGCAGCACACAGGCGTCGAGCACCTCACGGAGGTTGTGCGGCGGCACGCGGGTGGCCATGCCGACGGCGATGCCCTCACAGCCGTTCACCAAGAGCTGGGGGAACCGCGCCGGGAGCACCACGGGCTCAAAGTACTGGCCATCGTAGTTCGGGCGCAGATCGACGGTGTGCTGGCCGAGCTCCTCCAGAAGCTCCATCGCCAGGGGCCGGAGCTTGGCCTCGGTGTAGCGCATCGCCGCGGGAGGATCACCGTCCAAGCTGCCGAAGTTGCCCTGGCCGTCCACGAGCATGTGGAGCTGGGAGAAGGGCTGGGCGAGGCGCACCATGGCGTCGTAGATCGACTGGTCGCCGTGGGGGTGGTACTTCGCCATCACCTCGCCGACGATGGCCGCGGACTTCCGGTGCCGCGCGTCAGGCCGCAGGTGCAGGTTGTGCGACATCGCGTAGAGGATGCGGCGCTGCACGGGCTTGAGGCCGTCCCGCACGTCAGGGAGCGCGCGGGAGGTGATGACCGAGAGCGCATAGCTCAAGTATCGACGGCTCGCGGCCTCATGGAGGGCGACGGATTGAACCTGGTCAGTCATTGGGCGGCAGCGGGGAGGAGGTGGGTGGGGAGGACGCGGCGGAGCGGGCGGCGGAGCGTGGGCAGGCTGCGACGAATAACATGCCCAAGGTCCCCTGCGCAGGCCCAAACGTGTCCGGGCGCTCTTGACGGGTCGAGAGGGCTCGACGGGCGCTCCCCGATCGCCCCGCCGCAGAATCCTTGCCGAGTGTGGGCCACAGGGGTTAGGGCGAGCCATGCCAAACCCTGAATCTCCCCTCTGCGATCTGCACATCCATATCGGCGCCTCGGTGGCTCCCCACGTCATGTGGTCCATCGCTCACCAGCAGGGGCTTCGCCTGCCGGTGAAGGACTACTGGGAGTTCGTTGACCTCATCACGGTCAACCCCCGAAAGGTGCGCACCTTAGAGGATTATCTCTCGATCCTCCACACCTGGACCGAGCGGATTCAGTCCTCGCCGAGCGCCATGGAGATCTCGACCTACGAGGTCATCGGCAAGGAGTACCGCGGCTCGCGGGTGGAGCGGATTGAGCTGCGCTTCAACCCCATGAAGCGTAACCTCGGCGGAGAGCGGGACCTCGACCACATCATCCACGCCACGCTCCGCGGCATGGACCGGGCCTGCCTGGAGTACGGCGTCGAGGCCGGGCTCATCTTCTGCCTCGCCCGGGAGTTCACCCCGGAGCTCAACGAGATCATCCTCGAGAAGGCGATCCGCTACATGGACCGCGGCGTGATCGGCATCGACCTCGCCGGGACGGAGAAGCAGGCCGTTGAGCTCGGCGACAGCGCCCAGGCCTTCGCCCGCATCTTTGAGCGCGCCCGGGAGGCCGGCCTCGGCACGACGGTGCACACCGGGGAGACGTCCTCGACGGCGGGTGAGGGCGTCATCGCCGTGATGAAGCACCTCAAGCCCCACCGCATCGGCCACGGGGTGCGCGCCGCCTACAACCCCGAGGCGGTCAAGATGCTCGCCGACACCGGCACCGTGCTGGAGATCTGCCCCACGTCGAACCTCCACACCCGCGCCGTGCGCCACCTGGAGGAGTTCGCCTACGTCCTCGGCACCTTTAAGGAGGGCGGCGTGCGGTTCACGATCAACACCGACGGCACCTACCTCTGCCGGACGAACCTCATGAACGAGATCCGGCTGCTCACCGAGTCGGACATCATCAGCGCCGAGGACGCCGAGCGCTGCCGCCAGCTCTCCTGGGAGGCGAGCTTCTTGGAGCGCCGCTGAGCGCCCGGAGAGGATGACTCGCGCGGCGGCCTCTACGGGGTGCGCGCCGCCAGGGCCTCGTCGAGGAGCGTGGTCAGCGCGGCCCAGCCGGGGCCCGTCGTGAGCAGCTCATCGTTGTGCCCGGCCTCCACGAAACGTTTGACGCGGGCGTTCGGCAGGGCGGCGGCGAGGTCTTCGGCGTGGCGCGGCCCGATGAGGGTGTCGGCGTCGCCGTGGAGCACGAGGACCGGCGCGGTGACCCGGGGCGCGCGGGCGAGGCTGTCGAAGCGGTCGCGCATGGCGAGGCCGACAGGCGCCCACGGGAGCTTCTCTTGGCCCACACGCACGGCGCTGGTGAAGGTGCTCTCCAGCACGAGGGCGAGCGGGGGGTCACCGGCGTCGCACCGCTCGGCGGCGAGCCCCACGGCGACGCCGCCCCCAAGGGACTTGCCGTAGATCCACACGGGGCCGCCGATGCCCTTCGCCACGGCCCACGCGGCGCGGGCGTCCATCCGGAGCCCGTCCTCGCTCGGCGCGCCGTCGCTGCCGGGGTATCCGCGGTAGTTGAGGTGCACGACGTCCCAGCCGTCCTCGGTGAGCCGCCGGAACGCGCCCGGCCTCATGCCCACCGAGCCGCCGTTGCCCTCAAACCACACGACCACCCCGCGTGATGTGGGCGCGGGCAGGTGCCAGCCGTAGAGCCGCGTGCCGTCCTCCGCGACGGGCTGGAGCTCACGCGCGCCCTGCGCCCGCGCCTCGGCGGCGAGCCAGCCCTCGGGGAGCGTCGGCGCGGGGAAGAGCATGCTTCGCTGGAGCGCGGCGAGGAGGCCCATGCTGAGGAGATACGCGACGATGAGCCCCGCCGCCACCCGTCGCGCCCGGATCTTCATCGGCCGCCTCGGGGCGGGCTCCGGCAAGGCTGGGCTCAACGCACCCACATCGCTTGGGCGCCGCCGGGGTTGCCGTAACTGATGGGGTTCACGCCGTAGCCCGTGTAGAGGAAGTACGAGCCGTCGCCGCCGCAGAGCGTGAGCCCGGCGTTGGCGGAGGGGCTCTCGGAGAAGTCCCAGCCGGAGCCGAGGGATCCGTGAAGTTTGCAGTCCGCCGGGGCGCCCGCGGGGTTGTTGACCGCGCTGACGCCCCAGTCGGTGTAGGACGCCGCGCCGCCGCACCAGTAGTAGCCGCTCGCGCCGCCGTAGAGGTAGTAGCCGTCGCTCCCGAAGGGGATACGCAGCTCGGACCGGGCGATGTCCCGAGAGCGCCAGGTCTCCGCGCCGGAGGCGTACGCGCCCAAGCGCAGCGTGTCCCAGGTGAAGCTGTTCAGGTCGAGCCAGCCGAGGGCAGGCACGGCTGAGGCGCTCGCCGCGGCGGGGGAGACCGCCATCGACGCGAGGCCCTCGTCGCCATAGCCAAAGTCGGCCTGGCTGGCGACGGACGCGGTGTTGCGGACAAAGCCAAGGGTCCAGCCGCCGCCGTCCGTGGTCATGTCACACCACACCTCGGCCACCTCGCCGGAGGGCAGCGTGAGCCAGTAGGCGCCGTCGGCGGCGGAGCCTCCGTACTCGGCGAGGATCGTCGCGCAGGTCTCGCCGGGGCACTCCGGGTCGGAGCCGCCCTCGGTGGACGCGCGGCCGTCGCAGTTGAGGTCGACGCCCTCGCAGCCCTCCTCGGCGGCGGGGTTCACGGAGGCGTCCGTGTCGTCGCAGTCGCCGTCGATGAGCGCCACGCCGTCATCCGCCGAGCAGGCCCGCACCAGCGTCTCGCCGCCGTAGCCGTCGG
Source organism: Myxococcota bacterium (assembly GCA_023150845.1). Classification (GTDB taxonomy): domain Bacteria; phylum Myxococcota_A; class UBA796; order UBA796; family CAJQPC01; genus JADKFE01. Next base: position 14,806 of record JAKLKD010000164.1, read on the forward strand.
CGTCGGCGTCGGCCCAGAAGAGGAGCCCGTCGGCGAGGTCTGGGTCGGTCGCGTCGGTGAGCGCGTCGCAGTCGTCATCGACGCCGTTGCACACCTCGGGGGCGCCGGGGTTCACCGCCTGGCGGGTGTCATCGCAGTCGGTCGAGTCAGCGGCGGCGGCGCCGCCGCAGGGGATGGCGGCCGCGGGGTCGCCGTAGCCGTCACGATCCTTGTCGGCGTAGCAGCTCGGCGGCGCGGCGCTGTCTGTGTCTGCGGCGTCCTTCGGCGCCGGGCCGTCCCCGCCAGCGCAGGCGAGCAGAAAGAGCAGGTTCATCCCCGGCTCCTCTGACCCGTCGGCGATAGGTCCCGGCGCCTGCGCACCAGGGCCGCCGCCGCGAGCGTCAGGCCGAGGCCGGGGGCGCCGCCGACTCCGCAGCCGCGCCCGCCCGGCTTGGGCGAGCCTGTGTCCAGCTCGCCGGTGTCTACGCGGGCGGTGTCGCCGAGCTCCACGACGCCGCCGGTCTCCCCGCGGAGCCCCGAGAGGTCCTGCTCGCCGTCCGCCCACACGTTCGGGGCGCCGAAGGTTGAGGTCCGCTCGCCGTCATAGGCGCTGGAGTCCCGGCGCGTCGTGTTGTTCGGCGTGGCCGTGAGCGCGCCGACCTCCTCCGACGCGAGGCCGTCTTGTGGCGCGACGCCCTCGCCGACCGGCCCGAAGCGCACCCGACCCTCGGCGTCCTGCAAGGTGAGCTGCCAGTCGCGGCTGGTCACGTCAAACGGGGTGGCGGACACATAACGACCGCTCCCGCTCGCGCCCGCGCGCAGGTGAAAGCGCCAGTCCCCGGACTCGGGCGCGTACGCCGCGTCCTCGGGGAGGTCCTCGGCGATCGTGAGGATCGTGCCCGCCTTCACGTCCGCGAGGAGCGCATCGTCGGTGAACACGAGCGCGCCGACCTCGCCGTTGCGGTCGGTCATCGTGAGGCGCCAGCCCCGGAGGTCCGTGTCCGCCCGAACGAGGAGCTCGATCCAGTCGCCGCCGTTGCCCATCACGCGCCCGAGCGTCGTGTCGGCGCCGTCGCTCCCTTCGCCGCCGAGCCACTTGTCGGCGCCGACGGCGTTCCACTCGTTGAGCACCACGTCCGCGGGGGCGTCCACCTCGTAGAAGCCCTCGGCGAGGGGGCCCCAGGTCTCACCATCCTTGAGTCGCGCCCGCACGAAGGTGGAGCGGTCGAGGGTCACGACGCGGGCGCCGTCTGGCCCCAAGGCGGTCGGAGCCGTCGCGCCGCCCGGCTCACGCGGGTCGTGGCCGTCGAGGGTGACCCACAGCTCTGCCAAGGAGTCGTCGGGCACGGCCACGGTGAGCGGGGTGCCGGGCTCCACGAGGCCAGCCTCGGCGTCAAAGACCGGCGCGTCCAGCGGGAACCAGCCGACCTCACGAACCTGGCGGTACAGCTCGTCGGTGCGGAAGGGGAACCAGCCGTAGAGGAGCCGGTCACGCTCGACGGCCCACTCGCCGTCACGGTCCCACCAGCCAGCGCCCCACCGCGCGGACTCGGCGACGATGCCGCCCTCCGCGAGCCCGGCGAGGCGCGCGTAACGAGCCGCCGCGTTCTCCGCGGAGAGCGGCCCGCTGAGGTTGCGATGGATCGCGTCGGCGAGCGCCACCTTGAAGTCGGGGTCCCCCTCGGCGAGGAGGTTCGCGAAGACGTTCGACGGGCCGCCGAGGGAGAGGATGTTCACCGACCAGTCGTAATAGAGGCAGATGTCCGAGTCCGAGCTGTGGAACCGGAAGCCGCC
>JAKLKD010000165.1 GCA_023150845.1 Myxococcota bacterium
CGTCCCCCACGAGGAGCTCCACGCGCTCCACCGCGGCGAGCTGCCGCAGGGCCGAGGCGTGCTTGAGCAGGGCCGGGGCGCGCTCCCCCCGGGCGTAGAGCGGCAGCACCTGCTTGTTCTGCAGGCCGATCTCCGCCCGGGCGCGGCGCTGGGCGGTGACGGCCTCCTGCAGCGTCGCCACCTCGGCGAGCACCGCGGCGTCCTCGGGGAACTCGTTCACCTTGGGGAAAGACGCCAACATCACCGTGCCGGTCACGCCGGGGAGGCGCTGGAAGAGCTCCTCGCTCAAGAAGGGCATGATCGGGTGCATGAGCCGGGCCACCGCCGAGAACACGCGCACCAGGGTGTGCTGCGCGGCCTGGCGGCCCTCGCCGCCGCCGTAGATGGCGGGCTTGGAGAGCTCCAGGTACCAGTCGCAGAGCTCACCCCAGGTGAAGGCGTGGAGCTCGTTCGCCGCGTCGTTGAAGCGGTAAGCGTCCAGCGCCTCCCGCACCCGCGCCGTGGCCGCGCCGAGGCGGGCCAAGATCCAGTGGTCGTAGACCGAGAGCGTCGGCGTGGCCTGGGGGTCGTAACCCTCCAAGTTCGTGTGCATGTAGCGGAACGCCTGCCAGATCTTGTTCACGAAGCGGCTCGACACCTCCACCCGGCCGTCGTCCCAGTTCATGTCCCGGCCTTGCACGGCGTGCTGGGCCAAGGTGAACCGGAAGGCGTCGGCGCCGTACTTCTGGATGGTGCCCAAGGGATCGACCACGTTGCCCTTGGTCTTGGACATCTTCTCGCCGTTCGCGTCGCGGATGAGGCCGTGGATGCACACGTCGCGGAACGGCGGCACGCCCATGTTGTGAATCCCGCTGAACATCATCCGGGCCACCCAGAAGAAGATGATGTCGAAGCCGGTCACGAGCACGGCGGTGGGGTACCAGGCGCGCAGGTCGTCGGTCTTCTCGGGCCAGCCCATCGTCGAGAAGGGCCAGAGCGCCGAGCTGAACCAGGTGTCGAGCACGTCGGGGTCTTGGGTGATGCGCTCCCCACCACACTTGGCGCAGGCGGAGGGGTCGTCCTTCGCCACGGTGATGTGGCCGCAGTCGGAGCAGGTCCAGGCGGGGATCTGGTGGCCCCACCAGAGCTGGCGAGAGATGCACCAGTCGCGGATGTCCCGCATCCAGGCGAAGTAGGTGTTCTCCCACTGCGACGGCACGAAGCGGGTGAAGCCGTGCTCCACCGCGGCGATGGCCGGGGCGGCGAGGGGCTTCATACGCACGAACCACTGGGTCGAGACGATGGGCTCCACCACCACGCCGCTGCGCTGGCTGCGGCCCAGAGACATGAGGTGGGGCTTGGCGCCGCGGTCGTGGCCGAGCTCCGCCATGGCGGCCTTCACGGCCTTGCGGGCGTCGAAGCGGTCGAGGCCCTGGAAACGCCCGCCGTTCTCGTTCACCGTCGCCGCCTCATCAAAGATGTTGATGAACGGCAGGTTGTGGCGGCGGCCCACCTCGTAGTCGTTGGGGTCGTGCGCCGGGGTCACCTTCACCGCGCCCGTGCCGAAGGCCGGGTCCACGAGGATGGCGTCGGCGATGATCGGGATGTGGCGGTCGACGAGCGGGTTGTACACCGTCTTGCCGATGATCGCCTGGTAGCGCGGATCGTCGGGGTGAACCGCCACGGCGGTGTCGCCCAACATCGTCTCGGGGCGGGTCGTCGCCACGATGATCTCGCCGCTGCCGTCGGAGAGCGGGTAAGCGAAGCTCCAGAGCTCGCCTTGGTAGCCCTCCTCGTGCTCCACCTCAAGATCGGAGAGCACGGTGCGCCCGGCGGGGTCCCAGCTCACCATGCGGGTGTCGCGGTAGATGAGGCCCTCTTCATAGAGCTTCACGAACACCTCCCGCACGGCGCGGGAGAGGCCATCGTCCATGGTGAAACGCGCCCGGGACCAGTCGCAGCTCACGCCCAAGGCGCGGAGCTGGAGGAAGATCTGGTCGCCGGACTGCTGCTTCCAGGCCCACACCCGGCGCAAGAACTCCTCGCGGCCCAAGGTGTGGCGGTCGAGGCCCTCTTTGCGCAGCTCACGCTCCACCACGGACTGCGTGGCGATGCCCGCGTGGTCGGTGCCGGGGATCCACACGGCCTTGTAGCCGTCCATACGCTTGTAGCGGATGAGGATGTCCTGGAGCGTGTTGTCGAGCGCGTGGCCCATGTGCAGCGAGCCCGTCACGTTCGGCGGCGGGATCACGATGGCGTAGGGCTCGCCGGGAGCGTTCGGGTCACCGACGAAGTAGCCGCTCGACTCCCACCAGGGGTAGTAGCGGCGGGCGGCGTCATTGGGGTCGTAGGCGCGGGGGAACGAGTCAGCGGACGAATCGGTCTCAGACACGGAGAACTCCGGACGGGGCGCGCGGCGCGGCCCCGATCGACATGCAGATGAGGAGGTATCCCGGGCGGTGGCGCGTGGGCCACACCCGAGGGCTCATCCCGTGGGCGACTTAGCGGCCGCGCTCGATGTTCTGCGCGGCGGCGCGAAGGGCCGAGGGGAGCTGGTCGGTGACGGCCTTCTCGACGGCGCCACGAACGACCTCCCGGAAGGCTGGAGAGCTCACCAGCGCGTTGCGCAGGATCGCCTCTACAACCTCCGGCAGCACCTCCATGATCGAGCGCTCCAAAGCGGCGCTCAGGACGGCCGGGTCAACGCCGACGGGCTCGGCGTGACGGAACTCACGGGGCAAGAAGCTCGCCAGGCGCTCGTCGCTCAGGAGCGCGCCGTGCACGGGCTCAGGCGCGACCGGGGCGAGGGCGTCCATCGGCAGGGGCAGCGGCTCGTCCGCCCCGCCCGCCGCGGGGAGCTGCGCCTGCAGGCTCGGCACGGTGAGGATCGGCCCGATGGCCTCCTCCACCCTGGCGCGTAAACCCGCCGGGGTGAACGGCATCGAGATGACGCCGTCGAGGCCCGCGTCTTCGGCCTGACCGGCCTCCAGCACGTCGAACCCGCCCGCGAGCAGGTACACCAAGGCGGCGGGGTGCCGGTCGCGCACCTCACGGGCGAGCTTGAGCCCGCTCAGCCCGCCGGGGAGCCGCACCGCGCCGAAGTAGAGATCAATCGACGTCCCCGCCGCAAGCCGCGTGGCCTCGGCGCCATCAGACGCCCGCAGGAGCGTAAAACCGGCGCCTTTGAAGGCGTCGGCCACGCGCTGCTGCGTGCCAGGGTTGGGGTGCGCCACGAGGACGGTCTTGGGGGTCATGATCCCACCGGGGAGAGCCTGAGCAAGAGCTACCACCTGAGGTCGAGCGCTGTCAAAGGGGTCAGGGGCGCGATGAAGCGGAAACCCACGATCTCCCTTAACAATCGGAGTTTATTCAATCCTGAATGACCTGAACGTAGATGGTGCGGGTTCGCGCGTGCACCTTCTGAACCTCGTCGGGGAGCTGCGTGTTCGCCGCGGTGAAGCCGACGTAGAGGTTGATGTACTGCACGGGCAAGGTCTCGCTGAGCTCGCCCCACACGCTGGCGTCGAGGGTGAAGCTGTCCATGCCCGTGGTGTTGCAGGTGACCGTGCCCCAGGCCTCGCCGTCGCGCTCCTGGCGGATCTGCACCCAGGTCTCGTTCCAGCCCGAGGCCTCCCAGCTCACCTCGGTGATCTCGCCGAACTCCAGGAGGCCGTCGCCGCTGGCGTCGGCGACGGTGACCGGGCCAAGCTCCCCGGGATCCGGCGTGCGCGCGCCGGTGATCGCCCCGGCGTTCGTCAGCGCGACGCCGCCGCCGACGATGTCGTTGGTGGTCTGGCAGGAGCGCTGGTTCTCCAGCACGTTCGAGAAGTAGAAGCCCGGCGCGCCGTGGGCGAGCACGCCGACGTCGACGACGCTCTCCCACTCGGGATCGCCGGTGAGCTCCGGGATGTCGACGCCGCTCGCCCCCGCGTCGATGGGGAACACCGAGAGCGAGGCCTGGCAGGTCCCTGGCGCGGGCAGCGACTGGTCGGCCAAGGCGTCCGGGGCGTACTCCAGGCTGAGGTCGAAGGCGTAGACGCCGTTGTAGAGGGAGTCCTCGCTGCCGGTGTCCTCCGCCTTCTCGATGCAGGGCCAGACGTAGACATCGGCGGTGAAGCGTGAGTCGGGCTCCTCCCCTTTGCCGAGGTTGAGGCTTCCTTTGCAGCCGAGGCTCAGGAGCGTAGGGGCGACGAGGAGGAGGGCTGCGCGCATAGAGACTCCGGTGCTTGACCACCACAAGCATACGGCTTTGGCTGGGAGCGCGCGTGTCAACAAGGTTTCAAGTCCACCAGTTTGGTCATCGGGCGATCCGCGCGCTACGCTGTCTCCCAGGCGAGGGGCCCTCCTCACCCCCCGCGTCGTGGCGACCGTCCATGCCCCGTCTTCTCAGCGCGCTGCCTATCTTCGGCCTTCTGGCCTGCGCGGACCAGGACGGTCCCCACCCGATGAACGATCTCGCTGGCGCCTTCTTTGACGCGCCCTGGCCCTCGGATCTCCGCCGCGGCGCGTCGGGCGGCCCGGACCTCCTGAAGTTCCCCAACGCCGACACCTTGCCGCTCCTCGCGGACTACGCGGCCCTCGCGGAGGAGGTGCTCGACGGCGCGAGCCCCGTCGCCCCGGTCTTCTTCCGCTTCGACGGCGCCCTCGACCTGGAGCGGCTCCCCGACGCCGCGGGCTCTTTGGCGCCGGACGCCACGCTCTTCCTCATCAACTGCGATCCCGACTCCCCCGGCTGGGGTGAGCGTGTGCCGGTCACTTGGGACTTCCAGCTCGACGAGACCCACTTCCAGCCGCCGAACCTCCTCGCCGTCTCGCCGGTCCCCGGCGCGGTGCTGCGGCCCAGCACCCGCTACGCCGTGGTCATCACCACGGGCGCCGCCGCCCCCGACCCCGACCTCGCCGAGGTCTGGACCGTCGACCACCCCGAGCACGAGTACTGGCGTGACCTGCGCCTCGCGCTCTTTGAGGCCGGGGTGCCCGTCGAGGACGTCGCCATCGCCAGCCGCTTCACCACCGGGGCCCCCGCGGACGAGCTCTCGAGCATCGCCTGGGACGTGCGCGGCCGCCTCGGCGTACAGGACCTCAACCAGACGCTCACCGAGGTCGGCAGCTTCTTCGGCTACACGACCCACGAGGGCCTGATCTGGGTGCCGGTCTGGCAGCGCGGCGAGCGGCCCTACGCGAGCGAAGGCGGCGGCTTCACCCGGGAGGACGACGGCGAGTGGGCCATCGCGTCTTGGGAGCGTGTGCACTTCTCGCTGACGATCCCCCGGGGCAAAAAGATGCCCGAGACGGGCTGGCCCGTCGTGCTCTACGCCCACGGCACCGGCGGCGACTGGCGCTCGTGCTGCATCGGGAACACCGGCTGGGTGGAGGCTGAGGTGGCCGCTGGGGCCGGGCTCGCGATGCTGAGCATCTCCCAGCCCCTGCACGGCGACCGGGCGACGAGCTCCACAAACGTCGAGCTGCACACCTTCAACTACTTCAACCCCGAGGCCGGCCGCAGCAACCTGCGCCAAGGCGCCCTCGATCTCGTCTACCTCGCCCATGTGCTCGCGGGGCAGCCTCAGACGCTCACGACGGCCGGGGGTGACACTCTGCTCCTCGATCCCGAGCGCCTCACCTTCTTCGGGCACTCCCAACGCGGCATCACCGGGGCCATGGCCCTGCCCTACATCGGCGACCTCATCCAGGGGGCCGTGGTCTCCGGGGCCGGGGGCGGGCTCTCCCTCACCTTGGTCTACCGGCAGCAGGGTGGCCTCGACATCGCGGCCTTGGTCACCGGGGCGCTGCAGTTTGACTCTGACGAGGTGCTCGACCCCCTTCACCCCGTCGCCGCCGTGGTGCAGAGCCTCACCGACGCCACCGACCCCCTCAACTACAGCGCGCTGTGGCTGAGCCGCCGCAGCCCTATCGGCACGCCGCCGGTGCCCGTGCTGATGACCGAGGGCCTCCTCGACGAGCACACCCCGCCCATCACCACGGAGGCCCTCGCCGCCGCCGCCGGGCTGCCCCTCATCGAGCCTTACGCCCGAGTGCCGGAGATCTACAGCCTCTTGGGCCTGGGCTCGACGCCGACGCCGTCGAGCCTCGACCAGCGCGCCTGGGACGACGCGCCGATCACCGCCGGTCTCGCCCAGTTCCCCGACAACGACCACTTCGCCGTCTTCGACAACCGCGACGCGGCCCTGCTCTACCAGAACTTCTTACGCACGGCGACGGACGGCGAGCCCCGCCTGGAGTGGCCGGACTAGACGCCGCTGTCTAGACAACCCCGTGCCTCAGACGAAGTTCGCCGTGCCCGGGCGGGGGTGACCGTCCTCGACCCCTTCGGGCAAGGTGAGGCCGAAGGCGCGCGCCGCGTAGATCGCCACGGAGAGCGGGCGGTCCTCGATGGCCTGGTAGCCCGTGTTGGGGATCTGGTTGAGGCGCACACACTCGACCTCGGCCTCAAGGGTCTTCGGGAGGTCGATGAGGTTCACCCGGTCGCTGTAGCCCCAGATCATCGTCGTGGGCACGCGGAGCTGGAGCAGCTCGGCGCCGAGGCCTGGGTCCATGTCGAGGACGAGGAGCTCCCAGGCCGCCTCTTTGGCGCCGGGGCGCTCCAGGGGCGCCATGATCTTGTCCATGAGCGCCTCGTTCATCCGCAGGGGCTCGTGGTAGTGCCGATCGAGCAAGAGCCGCCGCACCCGATCCCGGGTGAGCACGAGGCGCGCCCCGAGCTTGCCCAAGGCCGCGTTCGAGGAGATGAGCCGCCCGCGGGCCCCACGCAGGGGGTTCGCAAAGGTAGATGCGCTCACCGCGACGTGGTGCTCAAAACGATCGGGATCGTCCAGGCACAGGCGCAGGCCCACGGCGCCGCCGAGGCCGTGGGTGAACAGGCGCACCCGGCTGAGCTTGAGCTGGTCGAGCACACCCTTCACCAGCCGCGCGAGCCAGGGGAGGTCCCAAGGGGCGTCTTGGGGCACGTCCGAGCCGCCGCAGCCGGGCAGGTCGATGCTCACGCAGCGGGCGCGCTGGGCGAAGTACGGCGCGAGGTAGCGCCACTCCTCACTGGAGCGGAGCCAGCCATGCAGAAACACGATGGGGGTGGTGTCTCCCTGGCCTTCCAGCTCCACACGAAGTCCGAGGCCCTCTACCTCGATCCTTCGGATCTCTGCCGTCATGCAGACCTCCGGTCCTGCGCAGTATCCCCCCGCCCGGCGCCGCGCGCAAGCCGTCGCCGCGCAACCAAGTCCTTCAGCCCGCATCAAGACCTTCGGCCGCCACCTTGACCCCGGACAGGCGGTGCAAAGCTTCACAGCTCGCCTGACCCCTCTGGAGCCTCGGTATGGACGCGGCGCGTCGGCTCGACCTCCTCACCTCCAAGCCTGGGCCCACGGACGAGTGGCTCGCGGGCTGCGCGGGCCTCATCTGCCGGATCGGCGACACGCCGCTCGTGCGCCTCAAGCGCATCGCCGAGGGGGTCCTGGCCCCGAACGTCGAGCTCTGGGCGAAGCTCGAGTGGTTCAACCCCGGCGGATCCGTGAAGGACCGGGCCGCGGCGGGCATCATCCTCGACGCCGAGCGCCGGGGCTTGCTGCGGCCGGGGATGATCATCCTCGACTCGTCCTCGGGCAACACCGGCATCGCCTACGCCATGGTCGGCGCGGCCCGCGGCTACAAGGTGAAGCTCTGCCTGCCGGCGAACGCCAACACCGAGCGTAAACGAATCCTGAGCGCCTATGGCGTCGATGTGGTCTTCACCGACCCCCTGGAGGGCAGCGACGGCGCCATCCTCAAGGCCCGGGAGATCGCCGCGTCGAACCCCGAGCTCTACTTCTACTGCGACCAGTACTCAAACGAGGCCAACTGGAAGGCGCACTTCCACTCCACGGGCCCGGAGATCTGGCGCGACACCGGCGGGCGGATCACCCACTTCGTCGCCACCTTGGGCACCTCGGGCACCTTCATGGGCACGAGCCGCTACCTCAAGGCCCGCAACCGCGACGTGCACTGCACCACCGTCGAGCCCGACTCGCCGTTCCACGGCCTCGAGGGCCTCAAACACATGGAGACGGCGATCGTCCCGCCGATCTACCAGCCCGATGGCCTCGCCGACCTCGCCTTGGGCGCGCCGACTGAAGAGTCCCTCGTGCTCGTGCGGCGCCTCGCCCGGGAGGAGGGCCTGCTCGCGGGCATCTCGTCCGGCGCGGCGCTCTGGGCCGCCATCGAGGTCGCCAAGACCCTCACCCAAGGTGTCGTCGTCACGATCTTCCCCGACGGCGGCAACCGCTACCTCTCCGAGCCTCACGTCTGGGAGGGCTAATGACCAAACGCACTCTGGAGGTCCTCTCGTGGCCGTGAACATCCACATCCCCACCCCGCTCCGGGTCTACACCGAGCGCCAGGCCACCGTGACCGTGGAGGCCGCCACCGTCGGCGAGGCGCTCAGCGCGCTCACGACCCGCTACCCGAACCTGCAGAAGCACCTGCGCGACGGCGAGGGCAAGCTGCGCAGCTTCGTGAACGTCTACCTCGGCGAGGAGGACATCCGCTTCTTGCAGAAGGAGGCCACGCCGATCGGCGCCAACGCGGATCTCACGATCGTGCCGTCCATCGCCGGGGGTGCGGCGTGAGCGAGCTGCCGGAGCTGACGAGCGAAGAGATCGGGCGGTACTCCCGGCACCTCATCCTCGACGAGGTCGGCGTCGAAGGCCAGCGGCGCCTCAAGGGCGGCCGGGTGCTGTGCATCGGCTCCGGCGGCCTGGGCTCCCCGCTCCTGCTCTACCTCGCCGCGGCGGGCGTCGGGCGCATCGGCCTCGTGGACTTTGACGTCGTGGACGCCTCGAACCTCCAGCGCCAGATCATCCACGGCACCTCCAGCGTCGGCGTGCCCAAGGTGCGCTCGGCGGCGGCGCGTATCCACGACCTCAACCCGAACGTCGTGCTCGACATCTTCGAGGAGCCCCTGACCTCGGAGAACGCCCTGCGGATCCTCGCCGACTACGACGTCATCGTCGATGGCACCGACAACTTCCCCACCCGCTACCTGGTCAACGACGCCTGCGTGATCTTGGGCAAGCCCAACGTCTACGGCTCGATCTTCAAGTTTGAGGGCCAGGCCTCGGTCTTCAACTATCAGGGCGGCCCCAACTACCGCGACCTCTACCCCGAGCCCCCGCCGCCCGGCCTCGTGCCGTCCTGCGCTGAAGGCGGCGTGCTGGGCATCTTGCCGGGGGTCATCGGCTGCATCCAGGCCACGGAGACGATCAAGATCCTCCTCGGCCAAGGCACCTCGCTCTCCGGGCGGCTCTTGCTCTACGACGCGCTGAACATGCGCTTCCGGGAGCTCAAGCTCCGCCGCGACCCCGACGCCAAGCCGATCACCCAGCTCATCGACTACCAGGAGTTCTGCGGAATGCCCAACGTCAACAACGCCCCTCCCGCCGAGCCCTTCGCCCGCATCAGCGTGACCGACGCCAAGGCCCGCCTCGACGCGGGCTGGGCGCCCTTCGTGCTCGACGTGCGCCGGGCGAACGAGGCCGAGATCGTGAAGCTGAGCTTCGCCGATCGCCTCCAGCCCCACACCGAGGTCTTGCAGATCGCCAGTGAGCTGCCCCGGGACCGGGACATCCTCATCCACTGCAAGATGGGCGGGCGCTCAGCCGCCGCGGCCCAGGCCCTCGCTGAGGCCGGGTTTGACCCCCAGCGCCTGTTCAACCTCGAGGGCGGCATCACGGCCTGGGCCCAGCAGGTGGACCCGAGCCTGCCGACCTACTGAGGCGGCGGCTCGTCGCCGGGCCGCTCCGGGGCGTCTTGAGGCGCCGCCGGGGCTGGCTCGGCGAGGGTCTTGGGCGGCTCGGAACGATCGTCAGACGACGAGAAGCTCGACACCACCCGGCTCCACCAGGCCTGGCCCGCGTGGTCCTCTTGGGGGAGCTCACGGACGAGGGCGGTGTCCTCGACGATGACCGCGGCGGGGCCCGTCGCGACCTGCTCGGTGAGCTCGATGTAGCGGTTGCCGTCGAGGATGATCGCCACGACCTTCCGCGAGGCGGGGTCGAAGGCGAGGTCGTCCACGGCGCCGATGGAGGCCCCGAGGCGGCTCATCACCCGGGTGCCCCGGTAGAGCGAGGCCCAGGCGCGGCCCTCTTCAGCGTTGCGCGGGGCGCCGGACCACTCGACGTCCTCTTCAGCGTTGACGAAGGCGACGTCGCGGCCGATCTGATCGAGGATCTTCGCGCTCACGCCCCCGGCGCGGCCGAACACGCCGCCGCCCTTGAGGCGGTAGCCGTAGATCACGCGGCGGGTGAGGTCAAACTGGAAGTCGTCGAGCTTGCCGACGTAGGCGCCCTCACGACGAGCGACCACCTGGCGGCCTTGGGTCTTGCGGTACGTGATCATGGGCTCTGTTCACCCTGAGGAGTACCGCACTTATTCAGCGGGCTTGTCCGACGCCACCGGAGAGGGCGCCTGGGGGCCCACGTCTTCGCGCCAGGTGTCCGGGCGCACGGCGGAGAGGTGCATCACGCTCGACGAGGCGTAACGCTCCGCCCACCACTGGCCGGGGTCGGTCAAGAAGAGGCGCAGGCGGCTGAGGCGTGAGCGGCGGGGAGGCGCGGGCATCGGCGAGACTCCACCCCCAATGTAGCCACGATGGGACAGGACCGGATACACCCCGGCCCCATGTCTGAGCCTCTCTGCCCGATTCGTGCCCAATGCGGCGGCTGCCCGCGGATGGACAGCCCCCTCGACGACCAGCAGGCCGGAAAACGCGCCTTGGTGGAGCGCGCCGCGGGCCGCGCCGTCGATCTCTTCATCCCCTCCCCGCGCAGCCTCGGTTACCGCGCCCGCATCGACCTGAGCGTCGGGCCGACGGGGCGCCTGGGCTACAACCGGCCGCGGAGCCACGATCACAACGCCATCGACGCCTGCGCCATCGCCCGGCCCGAGGTGAACGAGGCGCTGCGGGCGCTGAACGAGGCGATCCCCGACGCCCGGGGCCTCGACCGCCTGGAGCTGCGCTCAAACGGGGCGGAGGTCGTGCTCCACGCGCGCCTCGCCGACCGCGGGACCCGCCCTGACGCCGCCCGGGCGCTCCTGCAAGCCGCGCCTCTGCCCGTGGCGCTCAACGGCAAGGCCCTCAAGGGGGACCCCCGGGTGCGGCTTACCGTGGCGGGGGTGGAGCATCTGCTCTCCCCGGAGACCTTCTACCAGGTGAACCTGGAGGTCAACGAGGCCCTGGTGGACACCCTGCGCGCGCTCATCACGCCGCTTCGGCCCGCCGGGGTGCTCGACCTCTACGGCGGCGCGGGCAACCTCTCGATGCCCCTCGCCGCGGCGGGCACGCCTGTCACCCTCATCGAGCGGGAGGGCGCCGCCATCCGCGACGCCCAGGCCACGGCGAAGCGCCTCGGCCTGCCCCTGCGCGCCGTTGGCGGTGACGCCGGGCGCTTCAAGGCCGGGGACCAGTTCTTCGACGTCGCCGTGCTCGATCCGCCCCGGGCGGGCGCGCCTGGGCTCATGGACCAGCTCGTCGTCACCCGGCCCAAGGCCATCGCCGTCGTCTCCTGTAACCCCGCCGCCTTGGGCCGTGACCTCGGCCCGGCGTTGAAGGCCGGGTACCGCGTCGAGCGGCTCATCGCGCTGGACATGTTCCCGCACACGGATCATGTCGAGGCCCTCTGCTGGCTCACCCGAGGCTGATGCCGCGGGGTACACTCTCGTCGCGCCTCGGCGGGGCGCGAGGAGACGGGATGACGATTCTTTGGACGATCTCGACGGTGGCCCTGGCCGGGCGGGCGCTCGTCGGCGTGGAGGATCCCGCGGATCCGGCCCTGGGCCCCGCGGCCGAGGCCCTGGGCGTGACGCTCCTGCGCTGTCATGACGCGCCGAAGGTCTGCGTCGTCGAGCTGCCTGATGGCTGGACCGACCTCAGCCCCCTGCGGGGCCTCCCCGGCGCACGGTTTGTCGAGGAGGACGCCCGCCTGCCGGGCCCCGTCGTGGCGCCGATCCCCCGTGGGCTCTTCGCCGACGCCGGGGGCACGACGGACTGCCCCGAGCTCTGGGACCTCAGCGCGCTCCGGGCCACGACGGTCTGGGATCAGGTCAGCGGCGTGAGCGCGGCCCCGGTCGCCATCGCCGACAGCGGCTTCTTGGCGAGCCACGAGGAGCTGAGCGGCCAGATCCTCGCCCAGTACGACTACGGCGACAACGACCCCATCGCCGAGGTGAGCTGGACCGCCGGGGTGCCGGGGCACGGCACCTTCATCGCCGGGCTCATCGCCGCCTTGCCCAACAACGACGCCGGGCGCGCGGGCCTCGCGCCCGAGGCCCAGCTCGTCCTGCACAAGATCGCCGACAGCTCGGGCGCGCTCTACATCTCCTACGCCGTGGACTCCATGGCCGCCCTCGCCGAGGGTAGCCTCGGGGTGCGGGTGCTGTCGTACTCCTTGGCGTCGAGCCCCCGCAGCGAGGCCCTCGGCGAGGCCGTGGCCGCCTTGGGGGAGGCGGGCATCCTGCTCGTGGCCGCCGCGGGCAACTGCAGCGTCCCGGACTGCAGCGACGCGAACAACGACGACACCCCGCTTTACCCCGCCGGAGAGGTCGGTGAGCACGTGCTCTCCGTGGCCGGGAGCACCACCTCCGACACGCTCAACCCCTACAGCCACTACGGGATAACGAGCGTCGATCTCGCCGCGCCCGGCGTTGATCTCTGCTCCTTAGATGTCGGCGCGGATGACGACTACGCCGTCGCCAGCGGCACCTCCTACGCCACGCCGCTCGTCGCCGCTGCCGCGGCTTTGGTCTGGGAGGCCCACCCCGACCTCACGGCCGGTGACCTCGCCGAGATCCTGCGGGCCTCGGCCAAGCCCAGCGCTGATCTCGCCGACAAGGTCCGCGCGGGCGGGCGACTCGACGTGGTGGAGGCCCTCGCCGCGCCTTGGACGACCGTCTCCGGCGCCGCCCTCGACACCGGGGCCGCCCTCACCCTGACGAACCTCGCCGCCGAGGCCGACCAGCGGGTGCTCATCCACTGCGAGGCCCCCGGCGCCAGCCTCGACGCCACGGGCCCCGCGGGCCTCACGAGCGCCGAGTACGGCCCCGGCGAGGCCATCGAGCTCCCCGACGGCACGAGCTTCGACGTGACGGGCCGGGCGCTGCTCACCCGCTTCACCCTCGAAGCCCATGGCGCGGCCTCCTTGGTGATCACGGCGAGCGCCCCTGGCGGCGCGGACTGCGAGGCCCTCTCCTTCGCGACGGGCGGCGAGCGTGTCGTGACCGGCATGGACAGCTTCGCCTTC
>JAKLKD010000166.1 GCA_023150845.1 Myxococcota bacterium
GCCTGATCTGGAAGCCCCCGGCCAACGGCTCGATCCCCTACCACGGGCCGATCCCCGGCGACTTTGACCAGGACGGTGACCAGGAGGTCATCATCCAGAACACCGTCTATGACTCGAACGGCACCAAGCTCTGGTCCTCGCCGATCAGCGGCAGCTACGGCCACTGGTCGGCGGTCCTGAACTACGATAGCGACAGCGACGCCGAGATCGCGATGATCGGCGGCGGCCAGCTCGCCATCTACGAGCACGACGGCACCCAGATCCTCAAGGTCGCCGCGGGCACCGGCCAGCCCGGCCCGCCCTGCGTGGCCGACTTCGACGGCGACGACTACCCCGAGATCGCCTGGCCTAGCTCCTCGAGCTTCAACGTCTATGAGCTCGACGGCACGAAGATCTGGTCCTACCCCATGGACGACAGCTCCGGCCTCGCGGGCTGCTCGGCGTACGACTTCGACGGCGACACCGTGCTGGAGATCCTCTTCGCCGACCAGACGAACTTCTACATCTTCGACGGCGCCACCGGCACCGTGCGGTTCCAGAACTCCGACCACGCCTCGGGCACCATCTTCGAGTACCCCACCGTCGCCGACATCGACAACGACGGCAGCGCTGAGGTGGTGATCGCCTCCAACTACGGCGGAGTGCTCGACGGCATCACCGTCTTCGGCCACGACGGCGACGGCTGGCCCAAGTCCGGCACCACCTGGCACGTCCACGACTTCGCCGTCACCAACATCAACCCCGACGGCAGCGTGCCCGCGAAGCCCGACCCGTCCTGGGTGAAGTACAACGTCTTCCGCGCCCGCCCCGCCGTGGACGACCCCGCCACGGCTGACCTCGCCATCAACTTCACCGAGTACTGCGTCGCCTCCTGCGAAGACGACGGCATCGTGCGCATCGCGCTCCAGGCCCAGAACATGGGCGGCAACCCCTCGAAGGACCCGACGCCCTGGGCGCTCTACGCCATCGACAACGAGGTGAGCCTCATCACCACCGGCACCCTGCCGGAGATCGCCGCCGGTGAGAAGACCGCGGGCTGGGAGGTCGTCATCACCGCCGCCCAGTACGGCCGCGGCGGCCTCATGGTGGTCATCGACGACGACGGCACCGGCTCCGGTGAGAACGGCGAGTGTGTCGAGGACAACAACGTAGACTACCTCTACGACGTCCCCTGCGGCTGGTGAGCGCCCTGGCCGCTCACCTTGGCCACGGGCTAAGGTCAGCGGCCTAAGGCCTCGATGACGAGCCGGGCGGCGGCGGCGCCAGAGTATTGCTGCTGCCCGGTCACGAGCAGGCCGTCCCGCACGGCGAACTCGCGGAAGCGCTGGTCCACGACGAAGTTGGTGTCGGGAAGGGCCCGCGCCTCGTCCTCGATCCAGAACGGCTGGAGCCGCTGGCCGACGAAGCTGTCCGCGAAGCGCTCCTCCGAGTTCGCGAAGCCCGTCCAGGTCTTGCCGGTGACGAGCAGCTCCCCCGTGGAGAGCCGGGTCTCTAAGAGCGCGCAGGTGCCGTGGCAGACCAAGGCGGTCACCTTCCCGGCCTCGTAGAACGCGGCGATGAGGTCCTGGAGCTTGGTGTTCCCCCGGAAGGTGAACATCGGCGACTGGCCCCCGGCGACGAACAGGGCGTCGTAGTCCTCCACCCGCACACCCTTGATGGACTCCGTGCGCTCCACGAGCGCCGCGTGGTGCGGCGAGCGCTTGAAGCCGAGGCTCACGAGGTCGTGGGCGGAGTAGCCGCTGGCGTCATCCGGGTCGCTGTAGCTGTCCGCCGCCAAGGCGCCGCCCTCGGGGCTGCGGATCTCGACGTCGTAGCCGGCCTCGGTGAAGGTCCAGTAGGGGTGGGTCAGCTCGGCCCACCAGAAGCCGACGGGCCAGCCGGTGACCGTCGAGGTCGACGGGTTCGCGGCGACGATGAGGATCTTCTTCTTGCGCGAGGGACGGGTGACGTTGACGTTTGCGCTCATGGGTTCACTCCGGTTGAGCTGACGGTTCACGGCGTCAGACCTCCCCAAAGTGCGCCCGATTTGACCCACGCTCAAGCGAACAGATCCGAACTTATTCTTGCATTTGCTGCAAGGTTGAGCGCGCGCCTCGGGTGCGCCGGGGGTGCCCCGTCGTGGGGTCGGCGGGGCTGAGGCGCCGCCGAGCGTTCGGGTGTGGCTCCGGCGCCAGGGCCCGGGCGGTCTCGGCGAGCTGCTCCCGCAGCCAGGCGTGGGCCTCGTCGCGGTCAAACCGGGGGTGCCAGACCATCGACAACAAGAACGGCCGCAGCGGGAGCGGCACCTCCAGCACGGTCAGGCCGAGGCCGGGGCCCAAGGCCCGGGCGATACGCTCGGAGATGATGAGGACCTGGTCGGTGCCGGGGATCATCGAGAGCGCCACCTGGAAGTAGGGCACGGCCCGGGCGACGCGGCGGCTGAGGCCCCGCTCGGCGAGCAGCTCGTCGATGTAGCCGCCGGGCTGGCCCCGGGGGGCGATCTGCACATGGTCGAGGGCGACGAGCTCGTCGAGGGTGAAGCGCCCCAAAGCGACGGGGTGGTCCTCCCGCACGACGCAGACGTGGCGGTCGGTGATGAGCGGGCGGGTCTTGAGCTCCGGGGGCAGCTCGCCATACAGGCCCACGGCGAGGTCTGTCTCCCCCCGGCGCAGGCGCTCGGGGTCGTCGACGGCGTTGGGGACGAAGCGCAGGTTGAGCGACGGGGCGCGCTCGCCGAGGCGCTCCTCAAGGCCCGGCCCCAGCATGACCAGCACATAGTCCGTGGCGCTGAGCGCGAAGGTGCGGTCGAGGCGGCGGGGGTCAAAGATCGCCGGGCGCTCAAAGACCCGGCTCGCGACGGTGACGGCGTCCCGGGCCTGGGCGCGCAGGGCCTCGGCCCGGGGGGTGAGCACCATCTTGCGACCGGCGCGCACGAGGAGGGGGTCGCCGAGGCGCTCGCGGAGCCGGGCCAAGGCGTGGCTCGTCGCCGGGACCGAGAGCCCGAGGCGCCGGGCCGCGCCGGTGACGCTGCCCTCCTGGAGCAAGGCGTCTAAGGCGACGAGCTGGGAGAGGTCTGTTGATTCCATCTGGTGCAACCCGACGCTAGGAGGATTGAGCGTGGTGAGATTGTAGTGGAGCGCGGGCCCCAAGACAAGCGTGGCCTCGCGCCGGGCCTCCGCCGAGGCCCTGGTCGACCTCGTTTACTTTTGACTTGTGCGTCGGCGCAGAGCTTGGCAGAATGGTGAGTCCCCCTGATCTGACGGAGAGCCCCGATGGCATCCCACTCTGCGCTTCGCTCCTGGCCCCTGCCCCTCGTGCTGCTCGCGGTGGCGTGCAGCGACTCGTCGCTCCACGTCATCAAGGACGGCGAAGGCATCGACGGCCCGCAGATCGAGGTCACCCCCGAGCGCCTGAACTTCGGCAGCGTGAGCTCCGGCGAGACCAGCGTGATGAGCTTCACGATCAAGTCCGTCGGCACGACCCCCCTGGAGGTCTTCAACGTCGAGATCGGGGCCTATGGCGACAGCTTCACCGTGCTCTCGTCGCCCCTGGACTTCGTGCTCGCCCCCGGCGATGAGCGCGAGATCGAGATCATGTTCGACCCCGTCGACGCCCAGGCCGAGAGCCAGGCCCTCGTCACCTCCAACGACGCCGAGGGCGACACCGCCGCGGTGGACCTCATCGGCTCGTCGAACATCCCCTCGCTCAAGATCAGCCCCGACCCCTACGACTTCGGCGAGAACTACGTCGGCTGCCTGCGGAACGGCGAGCTGACCTTAGAGAACGTCGGCGTCGGCGCGCTGACCATCTCTAGCGTCGCCCACTCCGGCGGCGCCTGGACGCTGGACGCCCCGGAGAGCCTGCCGCTCACCCTGGAGGCGGGCGAGAAGTCCTCGGTGTTCCTGGAGTTCTTGCCCACGGACGCCGGTGACTTTGAGGGCACCCTCACCGTCATCTCCGACGAGCCCTTGGGCACCCGCACCGCCACCCAGCTCGGCGCGGCGGAGTGGGTCGGCGAGGGTGAGGATCACTTCGTCGTCGAGGCCGACCCCCCGGCCGACATCATGTTCTTGGTGGACCAGTCCTGCTCGATGGACGACAACACCGCCATCCTCAACGCCAACTTCAACACCTTCATCAACGAGATCAGCGACTACACGACCAACTGGCACATCATGGTCGTGAACGATGATGACGGCTGCGCGCGCCAAGACGCGAAGTATGGCAACGTGAGCGTGCTCACCGAGACCACGCCCAACGTCGCCGACGCCTTCGGCGACTACACCCTCGGCGTAAACAACGGCGGCTTCTTCGGCGAGCCGATGAACACCGAGGCGCTGTTGACCACGGCGGCGCTCGCGACGAGCCCGGGCAAGATGGCGAGCTGCAACACCGGCTTCCGCCGCGACGAGGCGCTCCTGCACATCATCTTCGTGACCGACGAGCCCGAGCAGTCCACGAAGAGCTGGTCCACGCTCACCAACGAGATCGTGGCGAACATCGGCGCGGGCAAGGTGAAGCTCTCGGCCATCGCCGGGGACATGCCGAGCGGCTGCGCCACCGCCGACGCGGGCACGGGCTACGCCGACGCCGTGGCGGCGACGGGCGGTGAGTTCCTCTCCATCTGCGCGACGAGCTGGACGGCCTACATGCCGCTCCTCGCGAGCGCCTCGGTGAAGGTGAACCAGTTTGAGCTCTCTAGCACCGCGGCCCCGAGCACAGTGCGGGTGTGGGTGAACGGCACCGAGCGCACCGGCGGCTGGACCTTTGAGACCGCCGAGAACGCCGTGCTCTTCACGACAGACATCCCCGAGTCCGGCGACACCATCGACGTCACCTACTCGATGCTCGTCACCTGCGACTGAGCCTCGTCCGGCTGGACGAGCCGGACGACCCGCTGGGGCGTGGCCACCTTGAGCTGCGCCCGGTCGAAGGCGCCTTTGACGGCGGCCATGAGCTTGGTCCTGCCGGAGACGACGTTGGTCGTGGCCACCCAGGCCAGGACCTGAACCCGCACGCCGAGCTCGTTGAGCTCTAAGATGCGCACCTCGGGGGCGGGCTGCTCCAAGAACTCGGGGTCGTCGTCGGCGGCGTCAAAGAGCGCGGCCTGCACCCGGGCGAGCTCGGCCTCGTGGGGCACGGTCACGACGACGTCGACGCGGCGGAGCGGGTACCGCGTGAGGTTCGTCAGCTCGGACTTCACGAGGGTCTCGTTGGGGATACGCACGAGCAGGTTGTCGAAGGTGCGCACCTTCACCGAGAGCAGGTCCACGGAGATCACCGTGCCGACGGTGCCCGCGACCTGGATGACGTCGCCCACCTTAAACGCCCCCTCAAAGATGAGGAAGATGCCGCTGATGAGGTTGGAGGCCGAGGTCTGGGCGGCGAAGCCCAAGGCCACGGTGACGAGCCCCGCCGCGCCCAAGAGCACGCCGAGGTCAAAGCCGAGCATCTCCAGGGCCAAGGCCAAGATGAGCGCGGTGAGGGAGTAAGAGACCGCCCGGGCGACGGGGGCGGCGTACTCGGGGCTGGGGCTGCGCTCAACGGCCCGCTCGGCGCCGCGGCTGAGCAGCCGGGCCATCGGCAGGCCGATGAGCAACAAGAGGCCCGCCTGGACAAACAGCGGGGCCCACTGATGAAACATCGCGGAGACGTCGAGCTCGTCGAGCGGGTTCACGCGACGCTCCGGCCGAAGAGCGCGCCCTCAAAGGCGCGTAAGGTGAAGGAGCGGCCGCCCGGCGCCCGGGGCGGGCTCAACAGCTCTCCGGCGGTGGCCTCCCGGGGCGGCTCCCCGTCGACGGTCACCCGGGCCTCCCCCTCGGCGTCATCTCGGCGGGTGAGCGTGATGCGCTCCGTCCAGAGGCGCTGGTCCGGCGTGCCGTAGATGGAGAGCTGGCCCACGGGCACCCGCAGTCGGGCCACGGTGAAGGGCTCCCGGGCGCTGTTCACGATGACGACGGGGGTGATGGCCCGGTTGGGCTTCCACAGGCGGTCCGCCCAGGTGAGGCTCAGGTGGGTCGCCAAGGCGTAGCAGAGCTGGCCTTGGTGGTCCAAGGGGCCGAACCAGGTGTCTGAGGGGCGGTGGCTCGGCAGCTCCAGCATCAGGCGGCGGGCCTCACCGACGAGCAGGCGCACCCAGACCGGGCTCGAGACGTAGGCGCGGACCTCCTCGCCGGGCAGGAGCGTCAACGGCTCCTCGGGGCGGATGATGACCGGGCGGTCGGCCAGGGCCGGGGTGATGTGCAGGCGCTCAGGCTCCTCGGTGAAGCCGAAGCGCCAGGTCTGCTGGCCTAGCGCGCTGTCAGCCTGGGCCTCCTCCGCGACGACGACCTGCTCCACCTCGGGGACGCGGGCGATCTGGGCCGGGTCGTTCACGCTCTTCACGCGCAGCTCGCGGGGGCGGCGGGTGACGAGCAGCTCCAAGGGCCCGAGGCGAACCCGCAGCGCGCGCTCCAGCTCCAAGGAGTGCTCAGCGGTCCAGGGGATCATCTCGATCATAGAGACGCTCCTGAAGGCCGGGCCGAGGGCTCAGACGCGCTCGATCAGCACGCCGGGCTCTTTCCGGTCGGGCATCGCGGCGGCGGCCTCAAACTCCGCGGCGAAGGACGGGTGAATCTCGAAGTGGCTGTCCTTGTTGAAGATGCGGATCTGGCCGATGGCGGCCTTCTGCACCTGACCGCGGCGGCAGATGAGGGGGACCATCCAGCGGGGGTCGGCGTTGTGGCGGCGGCCGACGTTCACCCGGAACCAAACCCCCTCGGGGCCGCGCTGGGGCGGGCCTCCCCGGGGCTGGGCGCGGTCGGGGCGCGGGCCCGGCGCGGCGGCGCGCTCTTGGGGCGCGGCGGCCTCACGCTCGTTGACGTAGCGGGTGCCGGGGAGCTCCTCGGGGGCGGGCAGGCGGTCGCGGTGCTCACGCACCCAGGCCGCGACGAGGCGCTCGGGGTCGTGGGCGGCCAAAAGCGCCCGGGCCACGGCGAGGTCCTCCTCGGAGGACTCCCCTTCGGGCACCATCGCCGCGGCGATACGCACCTGATCTTTGGCGAGGATCTCCTCGGGCATCGGCGGAGGTGACCAGGTGGCCTTGAGCTTGGCCTCGTGAAGCAGGCGCAGCGCCACGCGCTTGCGGGGGGCGGGCACGATGAGCACGGCGAGGCCCTTTCGACCGGCGCGGCCCGTGCGCCCGCTGCGGTGCAGCAAGGCCTCGGCGTCCAGGGGGAGATCGGCGTGAATGACCAGGGCGAGATCGGGGAGGTCGAGGCCGCGGGCGGCGACGTCCGTGGCGACGAGCACCCGGGCGCGGCCGTCCCGGAGGGCCTGCAAGGAGCGGCTGCGCTCGGCCTGGGTGAAGTCGCCGGAGAGCGCCGTGGCCGAGAAGCCGCGCTCCATGAGCCGGGCGTGCAGGTGGTGAACGGCCTCGCGGGTCGAGACGAAGACCAAGGCGCCGGGGGCGTCCACGAGGCGCAGCACGTTGACCACGGCGCGCTCACGCTCCGCCGGGGAGACGAGCACGGCGCGGTACTGGATGTCGGCGTGGGCCTGGCCCGCGGAGACGGCGACACGCTCGGCGTTCTTCTGGTACCGTTTGGTGAGGCCGAGGATGCCCTCGGGCAAGGTCGCCGAGAACAAGAGCGTGCGGCGCTCGGCGGGGGCGGCGGTGAGCAGCTTCTCGAGCTCCTCCCGGAAGCCCATGTCGAGCATCTCGTCGGCCTCGTCGAGCACGATGGCGCGCAGGGCCTTGAGGTCCAAGGCGCCGCGCTCCAGGAGGTCCACGAGGCGGCCCGGGGTGCCGACGACGATGTGTTGGCCCTCGGAGAGCGCCCGGAGCTGGCGCCGCATGTCCGTGCCGCCGACACACACGCAGACCCGACCGCCCGCGGGCCGGTAGAGCCAGGCGAGCTCACGCTCCACCTGCATGGCCAGCTCGCGGGTTGGCGCGATGACCAAGGCGAGGGGCGTCGGGGCGTGGGGCAGACGCTCGGCGTCGCCCAAGAGCGTCGGGGCGAGGGTCAGGCCGAAGCCGACGGTCTTCCCTGAGCCGGTCTGGGCGGAGACGAGCAGATCGCGCGTCTCTAGCCCCTCCTTGAGCACGGCGGCCTGGACAGGGGTGGGCTCGGCGTAGCCGCGCTCTTCGAGGGCGCGGCGGAGGGCAGGATGGGCGAGGTCGAATGACATGGCGCGAAGCTAACCCGTCCCCCCAGGCGTGGAGCAGAAATCCACGGGGTCGTCACGGTGGCGTCAACTCCGTCGGGATCACCCGGGCCTCCAGGAGCGAGCCCTCCCAGGTGCTCGGGATCACCATGCCCTCGAGCTCCAAGGCCACGGCCTGCACGCTGCGCACCCCGCCGCACTGGAAGACGCCCGTGCCCGGCGTCACCGGGCAGCGCACCTTCTTTCCGTCCGAGGTCACCACCACAAAGAGCCGCCCAAAGAGCTTGTCGACGCTCATCACCCGCCCGGAGAAGCCCGCGTTTATGGCGCCCGCGCTCGACGACGGCGCCTCGGTGCGCGCGGGGCGGGTCTCGTAGAGCTGGAAGAGGATCACCCCGGTGCCGTCGTCGATCTCCTCCCGGCGCACGGCGACGGGCGCGAGGATGGCCTCCACCCGGGCGAGCTCCTCAGCGCGGTAGGAGGCCTTGTCGACGACGACGTACTTGAGCCCTTCGCCCATGAGCCAGGCGAGGTCGGGGCCGTAGGCGTCGGCGGGCAAGAGCGCCGAGCCCGGCACCCCGCGGCCATAGGCCTGCAGGGCGAGGTCGGTGAGGTTCTTCGGGGTGAGCCCCGTGGCGCCCGACCGCGCCGTGAGGGTGACGAGGTTCGGCTTGTACCAGCCGGCCTTGCCCATGAGGGTCTGAAGCGCGAGGTGGTCCGCCGAGGCGATCTCTGAAGAGAGGCTCGCGAACACCGGGGTCTGGCTGCGCAGCTCCTGGCGCTCGCCAGGCCGCTCGATGGGCACCATGAGCACGGCGCAGTCCTCGTCGTCGGCGGCGATCTGGGCCACGAAGCTCGGCGCGGGCAGCTCCAGGAGCGGGTAGGCGAGGCGCCAGCCCCCGGCGATGGCGCCCCACCAGGCGAGCCAGGCCGCCACGGGCAGGCTCAACAGGCCCTCCCAGGCGGGCCGACGGAGCACCTCGCTGAGCCCGACCCCCGCCGCCGCGCCCCAGGCCACGGCCAAGGGCGCCATGAAGCGCCGGGGGAAACGGACGACCTCGCCGATGGGGCTCTCCGCCCAGACCCGCACGAGCTCGTCGTCCAGGGCCAGGAGCAGGTAGACGCCGCCCAAGGCCGTGAGCCAAGGGGCCTTTCGTAAGGCCAAGAGCGCGCCCAAGGCGAAGACGATCCAGTGGGTCCAGGGCGGGGCGTAGAGGTCACCCACCCGCCAGCCCCGGGCGCCGGGGCTCATGGCGAGCTGCTGGAGCAGGTCGAGCTGGGCGGCGTTCCCGGCCCGGAGCGCGGCGGGATCGGCGCCGCCCGCCGTGGCCATCGCCGCCGTCGCGCCCTGGAGCACGGGGCTCAGCGGGATCGCCAAGAGCCCCAGGCCCACGGCCACCGTCAGCGCCGCCGCCCCGGCCCCGACGAGGCCCTCCCGCCGCCGCAGCCCCGCCAAGGCCGCGATCACCGCGAGCGCCGTGAAGCTCCCGTAGTAGACCGACTCCAGGCAGGTCAGCACAAAGAGCAGACCCGTGATGACGCCCCAGCGCCAGCTCCCGGCCACGGCTCGGGCCATCGCGCCCACGGTGAGCGGCACCCAGCCCACCGCCAGGATCTCCAAGGTGCCGTCGCGCAGGGCGCCGCCCAAGAGCGGCTGCGTCGCCGCGAGGGCCCCGGCGATGGCCGCGCCGCCCCAGCCGCCGCCTAAGGTTCGCACGAGCCAGCCCGTCGCCCAGGCTGCGAAGATCGTGTGCAGGCAGACCAGGGCGGTGATGGCCGTCGCCGCCCCGAAGACCCAGGTGATCGGCGCGACGGCGATGAGCGACACCGCCGGGAACACCATGGCGTCCACCCCGGCGGGGAAGTTCACGAGCGTCGTCGAGAACGGCCAGCCCGGCAGCTCCGCGGCGACGAGCCAGGCCGACCACCAGGCCCGGAGCACGTCCGAGCCGGGCTCCCCGGGCAGGTGGGTGCCAACGCGCTGCAACGCGGGCCCATGCAGCAGCGCGGCGAGGCAGACGCAGAAGCCGAGGCCGATCCACGGCGCGCGCTTCAACAAGAGCTCTTCAGTCTCGGGCCAGGAGAGGCGCTTCATCTTGATGCACCTTGGATCGTCATCTCAGCCGCCGTAGCCGCGTCTGCGGACGATGATCTCGCGCATGATCTCCGACGTCCCGCCGCCAAGCGGCAAGAGCCGCGCGTCGCGGTACAGGCGCTCGACGAGATGCTCGGCCATGTAGCCATGCCCCCCGAAGATCTGAACGGCCTGATCGCAGATCCACAAGCAGGCGTCTACGGCGTGGTTCTTGGCCATCGCGACCTCGGAGACGACGTCTTCACCCCGGCGCGCGCGCTCGGCGACCACCGCCACAAAGGCCCGGGCGGACTCCTCCCGGGTCGCCATGTCGGCGAGGCGGTGACGGATCACCTGAAAGCGCCCGATGTTCCGACCGAACGCGGCGCGCTCGACGGCGTAGCGCTCGGCCTCCTCCAAGGCGAGCTTCGCCGTCGCGACGGCCATGGCGGCGAGCATCAGGCGCTCGGGCACAAAGTTCGACATGAGCAGGTAGAAGCCGCCGTCTTGCTCCCCGATGAGGTTCTCCGCGGGCACCCGGCACTGGTCGAAGTAGAGCGTCGCGGTGTCCGAGGCCCGCCAGCCCATCTTCTCCATCGGCGCGCTGGCGGTGAAGCCGGGGGTGCCGCGCTCGACGATGAACAAAGAGAGGCCGCCGTGGCCCTCAGCGCCCGTCCGGGCGGCGACCACGGCGAGGTCCGCGCGCACGCCCGAGGTGATGAAGCACTTTGTGCCGTGCAGCACAAAATGATCGCCGTCACGGGTCGCGCGGGTCGTGATGCCCGCGACGTCGGAGCCCGCGCCGGGCTCGGTGACGGCGAGGCAGGCCACCCGCTCGCCGCAAAGGACCGGCGGCACAAAACGCGCCCGCTGGGCGTCGTTCCCGTGGTCGAGGATGAGCGGGAGGGAGATGGCGTGGCTGCCGAGGCCCGCGGCGACGCCACCGGAGCCGCCGCGCACCAGCGCCTCGGTGACGATGAGGCGGTGGAAGACGTCGCCGCCGCCGCCGCCCAAGGACTCCGGGTAGCCCACCCCCAAGAGCCCGGCCTCCCCCGCCGCCCGGGACAAGGACTCCGGGAACCAGCCCGCGCGCTCCCACTCCGCGACGTGGGGGCGGATCTCCCGCGCCACGAAGGCCGAGGCGGCGTCACGCAGCGCGCGGTGGGTGTCGTCGAAGAAGAGGTCGAGCATGATCCGGTCGGGGGCGCAGGGGGACGCGCCAGAGGTTACCACTGCTTCCCCCCTGCGTGTCGCCCTCCCCAACGGCCTATGCGCCCAAGACGCTCCCCACGTCTGCGCGTTCGCGGCTTGTGGCCGGGGGCGGCTCGTGGCATCCTCGTGGATCTACAGGGCGCGATCCTGTCGCGCTCACCGCCCAGGAAGGGCCGCCGACCTCGTCAGCGCTCTACACCCCCAAGCCTGAGCCCCCGCGAATGAAGACCTGCCCCCTGTGCGGCGCCGAGTACCCGAACAGCGACGCCTTCTGCTTCAAGGATGGCCGACCGCTGGTGAGCGCCGCGCCGAAAGCGCCGGCCCCTCCCCCGCCGCCGCCCGCCCCGACCGCGGACACCTTGACCTTGGAGGGGGTCGCGCTCCGCGACGTGATCGCCGTGGGCTACTCGACGGCGCTCTGGCGCGGCCGAGACGCCGCGGGCCAGCCCGTCGCCGTCCGGGTGCTCGTGCCGTCGCTCCAGGACCGCGCCCAGGTGCGTGAGGCCTTCGTCGCCGTGGCGAAGCTGCGCCAGAGCTTCCACGACCCGAGCCTCGTGCCTGTGCGGCAGATCGTCCGCACCAGCGGGATCACCGCGACGGTCTCTGAGCTCGTCGAGGGCGTCGACGTCGCCGCCGTCGTTCGCCGCCAGCGCTCGGCGAGCAGCCGCGGCCGGGTGGAGCGCACCGCCGCTTTGGGTGTGCAGGCCGCGGGCGCCTTGGCCGCGCTCCACGCCTCGTCACCGCTCACGGGCTCCGCGGTTCAGCTCCTGCACGGCCGGCTCTCCACCCGGAAGCTCATGGTGCAGCGGGACGGCCGCGTGCGGATGCTCGGCGGCGGCCTCGTGCCCGCGCCGATCCCCCCGGCCACCCCGGCGAACAACGGCCTCTACGCCTTCTTGGCGCCTGAGCAGATCCAGCAGGGCCCCTTAGACTCCCGCACCGACGTCTACGCCTTGTGCCTGAGCCTCTGGACCGTGGCCACGGGCCGCAACCCCAACCATCGCCCCAACGTCGAGCAGACCGCCCGGGCCGGGGCGGAGGGGCCGCCCGCCCTGGGCGACGTGGGCGCCGAGGAGCGCGCGCTCTTTGAGCTCTTGCGTGAGGGCCTGCACCCCGACCCCTACCAGCGCCCGTCGAGCACGGCGGAGCTGGCGCTGAGCCTCCAGGAGCACCTCCACGGCGTCGATCCCCAGGCGCCTTGGCGGGGACTGCTCGCCGAGCTCTTCCCGCCCGAGGTCAGCGCGCCGCCGATCCTCTCCGGCTTCCCAGCTTCAGACGAGCTCGACGAGCTCCGCGACCGCCTGTGGGCCGCGAGCCCGGCGGGTCGCCGCGTGGAGGTCGCGCCGCCGCCGGTGCGCGCCCCCGTCGTCGAGCCCCCGCCCATCCTGACCCCGCCGCCGCCCGTCATGAAGGCCCCGGAGCCGGTCATCCCGGAGCCCCCGCCCGTCGTGGCGCCGCCGCCTGTGGCCCAGGCCGCCCCCGTCGAGGAGGCGCCGATCGTGGAGCCGCCCGTCGAGGAGCCCGCCCAGCACGTCGAGGCCCCGGTGGAGGCGCCCGCCCAGCTCGCCGAGCCCCCGGCGGAAGAGGCCGCCCCCCTCGCCGAGCCGCCGCTCCCTGAGCCACCCCCGGTCGTTCAGGCCGCGCCCCCCGTGGAGGCCCCGCCCGACGAGGCCCCGCCCGTCGCTGAGGCCCCGCCCGTCGCCGAGCCGACGCCCAGCGTCGCCCAGGCCGTGCCCCCGGTGGTGGACAGCGCCCCCGCGCCCCTCACCGAGCCGCCGCCGGTGCACAAGCGTGTGTGGGCGGAGTCCCTGC
>JAKLKD010000167.1 GCA_023150845.1 Myxococcota bacterium
GCCCAGCGCCGCACCCGCCCGTCGGGCCCGGCGAGCATCACCTGGAGCCGCACCTGGCCCCCCGCGCGCCGGGCGAGGGCCCCAGCCGGCACCGAACATCCGCCGCCCAAGGCCGCCAAGAAGGCCCGCTCGGCCTCGGCCTCGACCCGGGCGTCGGCGTCGTCGATGTGCTGCAGCCAGCCGAGCACGTCCTCGGCGTCGGCCCGGCACTGCACCCCCAAGATGCCTTGGCCAGGCGCCGGGGTGCAGACCGCCGGGTCTAAGGGCTCGGCGTCCACCTCCAGGCCCAGGCGGCTCAGGCCGGCCATGGCCAGCATGACCGCGTCCACCAGGCCCTCCCGCTGCTTCCGCAGGCGGGTGTCGACGTTGCCCCGGATGCCCTCGACCCGGAGGTCGGGCCGGGCGGCGAGGAGCTGCGCCCCACGACGCGCCGAGCCCGTGCCCACCCGCGCGCCCGCGGGCAAGGCGCTCAGCGGCCCCCCGATGAGGGCGTCCCGGGGATCCTCCCGCAAAGGGTAGGCGCCCAACGTGAGGTCCGGCGGGCCCTCGGTGGGGAGATCCTTGAGGCTGTGCACGGCGAGGTGAATCGCCCCGGCGCGGAGCGCGTCCTCCAGCTCTTGGGTGAACAGGCCCTTGCCGCCGATCTCCGGCAGGGGCTTGTCCTGGATGTTGTCGCCGCGGGTGCGGATGATCTCCAGGCTCACCCGGACCCGCCCGCCGCTGCGCGCGCTGATCTGCTCCGCCACCCACCGGGACTGGGTGAGCGCGAGCGCGCTGCCGCGGGTGCCGAGCTTGAGCTCAAGGTCCATGTTCGTCGTCCTCTGAGTCGTGGTGCGGGGCACCGAAGATCTCGCCGAGGAGCTTGAGGCCGTCCTCGTCCCCCCGCTCGCCGAGCTGGTGCGCCTGGGCGATGGCGTCGTGGAGAAACCGCTTAAACATCGCCTTGGACATCGCCTCGACCACCTGGCGCTCCTTCATCGGCAAGGTGCGCAGGATGGCCTCGCTGCGCTCCAGCTCCCGGCGGCGGGCGTCTTCAGCGCGGCGGGTCATCGCGGCGATCACCGGGTCGGCGGAGCGGGCGCCTAAGGAGCGGTAGCAGCGGCTCGCCTCGTGCTGCACGATGGCCTCAGCCCGGCTGGCCTCCTCGCGGCGACGCATGAGCCCGCGCTGGGCGACCTCGGTGAGGTCATCGACGTTGAACAGGTAGGCCCCCTCGAGGTCGTGTACGCTCGGCTCGATGTTGCGCGGGACGGAGAGGTCCACCAAAAACAGCGGCCGATATCGCCGGGCGCGCAGGATCGGCGCCATCATCGCCCGGCTCAGCAGGTGGCTCGTCGCCCCGGTGGAGGTGACGACGATGTCGACCTGCTCCAGGTAACGGCTGAGCTGGTCGAGGTGGACCGCCGTGCCCCCGAACAGCTCGGCGAGGGAGACGGCGTTCTGGTAGGTGCGGTTGGCGACGATGATCTCGGCGACCCCCTCGCCCAACATCGCCTGGGCGACGAGGCGCCCCATCTCCCCGGCGCCGACGAGCAGCACCCGCCGCCCGCCGAGCTCCCCGAAGACCTGCCGCGCCAGCTCGACCCCGGCGCTGCCGACGGACACGGACTCTTGGCCGATGCGTGTCTCGGTGCGCACCCGCTTGGCCACAGACAGCGTGCGGCGCATGAGCGGCCCCAAGAAGCGGCCCACGGCGCGCTGCTCAGCGGCGATGCGGAAGGCGTCCTTCACCTGGCCGAGAATCTGGGGCTCCCCCACCACCAAGGAGTCGAGGGACGAGGCCACCCGGAAGAGGTGCGCGACGGCGTCGGCGCCTTGGTAACGGTAGAGGTGCGGGTCGAGCTCTCGCCAGCTCAGGCCGTTGGCCCCCGCGAGGTACCGGGAGAGCCGCGCGCCGAGGTCGGCGCCGTCCACCAGCGCGTAGACCTCCACCCGGTTGCAGGTCGAGAGGATGAAGCCCTCCTGCGCGACCTTGTCTTGTCGGAGCTGCACGAGGTGGCGCCCGACGGCCTCCGTCGGCATCGCCAGGCGCTCGCGGAGGCTCACCGGGGCCGTGTGATGGCTCAGCCCGATGGCCACGACCTCGTTGGGGCCCAACATCTAATGCCACCCCCGCGAGATCGCGACGATGCTGCCGAGGCTCACGAGCAGGCCCAAAAATCCGACCAGAGAGAAGTGCGCGGCGAGGCGACCACGCCAGCCGCCGACCACCCGCACCAGCACCGCAGCGGCGTACCAGCCCCAGAGCACGACGGTGACATAGACCGTAGGCCCGAGCCGCGGCGCGCGGTCGGGGATGGAGGTGGCCCAGAGCCCCCCGGCGGCGATGCCGAAGGTCAAGGCCAAGAACCCGAGCACGATGAAGCGTGTGTTCAGGGCGTCCAGGGCGTCGATAGACGGCAGGCGGCCCAGCTCACCCAGGCGCTTGGCCTTGAGGCGCCCGCTGACGACGAGGTAGAGCGCGCTCACCCCAAAGGCCAGGGTGAAGCCCAACAAGCCGAGGAGGATCATCGCCGCGTGAATCGGGAACCACAGGCTCGCCAGGGCCTCCGGCGCGCGCTGGGAGCCTTGGGGCAGGAGCATCCCGAGGCCCAACATCGCCGCGCTCAGCGCCCCGAGCACGCCGGAGAGCGCCTCGCCGTAAGGCTGCCGCTGCATGACCACGTTCGCCGCGCCCAAAAACGCGGCCAAGGTGACGAGCGTGCCCCCAGCGGCGAGGACCGGCGCCCCACCGAGGTGCACCGCCAAGATCACGAGCCCGACGATGTGTGCGCCCGCCCCGACCCACAGCGCCACCCGCCCCACCGCGCCGAGCCAAGGAGGCGGCGACCACAGCCCCGGCAGCCGCGCCGAGGCCACGACGAGGTAAGCGAACAGCGCGACGGTGAACAGGAGGGGCTGCATGAGCCTCGTGGGGCGCTCGGGCGGTCAGGGCCCGGAGTGACCTTGGCGCCCTTACTTAACTTGTTCGGGGCGGCCCCGGCGTTGCAGCACCCGCAGCTCACGTTGGGCGTCGGTGTGGTTGGGGTTCAGCTCGACGCAGCGTGTGAAGCGCGCCCGGGCGTCGTTCGGCCGATCGGCGAGGGTGAAGAGGCGCCCGGCGCGGTAGGCCGCCTCAGCGCGCAGCCGGTCGTTGGGCAAGGTGAGCCCGTCCATGAGGCCCAAGGCGTCGGCGAGGGGCAGCTCCTTGAGCACGGCGCGGAAGTAGGCGCTCAGGAGCGCGCCCTCGACGGAACCCGGATACAGCGCGAGGGCCTCCTGGGCCAGCTCTCGGGCGCTCTGGAAGCTCCGGGCCTGCTCCGCGGCCAGGGCGCGCTTGATGAGCACCTTCGCCCGCTCCTTGTCGAGCTCCGACACCCAGACCTCCCCGCGCTGGGCGCAGGCGAGCTTCTCCACCTCAAGCTGCAGCGCCGCGGGCTCGGCCAAGACGCCGGAGTGCTCGTTGAGCGCGGCGAAGACCTCCATCGCCGCGGCCCGGTGCGCCTCGGACTGCCCGGAGTAACGGTCGGGGTGGTGGCGGTTGGCGACGGCCCTAAACGCCGACTGCACCCGCTCCCGGGTGATCTCCGCCGCCGGGATCTCGGCGAGGCCGAGCGCCGTGAGGGGGCTCTGGGCGCGGAGCTGCTGGGCGAGGCTGAGCAGCTCCTCCGGCGTCGGCCCGGCCGGCGCCGCCGGGGCGGGGCGCGTGGCCCTCACCGGGGCGCCCAGGGTGATGAGCCCCAGGTGCAGCAGCAGCTCCACCCCCCGGGCGACCTCATCCCGCCGCGCCGGGCCCTTCGCCGCGGCCTCGGCGAGCAGCTCCTCAACGGTCGGCCCGGTCTTGGCGCGCTGGATGAGCCGGGTGAGCGTGGGGTCGAGCCCCTCGGTCGGCTGGCCTTCGACGAGCTGGACCATGTGCCGCTGGAGCGGCGCCAAGGCCCGCTGAAGCGCCTCCACCCCGCGGTGCTGACGCCAGGCCGCGCTGAGGACCTGGGTCACCGAGCCCGGCAGCGGAAAGGCCCCCGCGGGCGGCGCCCCCGCCGTGAAACTCCCTGTGGCGGCCGGCATCTCTACCGCAGCGACGAGAGCCCGCCCCAGCGCCTCCGCCGCGACGGCCAGCGCCTTGTCGAACCCGACGCCCGCGCCCACCGCCGCGCCCAGGTCCCGCTGCAGCGATCCCGAGCCGCTGACCCCGACGCCGCTCAAGAGGCCGGGCACACCGCCCACCTCCACCACGGCGCCTCCCTGGAGATCCACCGTCAGGCCGCCTCCCGCCGGAGCCACCAGGGTGAATCGACCCGTCGCCCGCGACCGCGAGGCCCGGACGAGCTCAACCAAGGGGGACACGACCGGCACGGACATGCGGAGACTCCTCACCAAGACACGACAGGGGTGGCCCTCCCAGACTATCAGAGGCGGGGTTACCTCTCCTTCATCTCGACAAAGCGCTCAACCCCAAGGCAGGTGACTATGGCCAGCGACCTGATCAGCAACGCGAACGACACCAACTTCGGCACTGAGGTGCTCTCCAGCGACAAGCCCGTGCTCGTCGACTTCTGGGCCGTGTGGTGCCAGCCCTGCAAGGCCGTCGCCCCCAAGGTGGACAACATCGCGAAGTCCTACCCCGACACGCTGAAGGTCGTGAAGGTGGACGTCGACTCCAGCCCCAAGACCGCCATGGCCTACAACGTGCGCTCGATCCCCACCCTGCTCGTCTTCAAGAAGGGCCAGGTCATCGGTCAGGTGATCGGCAACCAGGACGAGTCGAAGATCCGCGCGCTCTTGGCCGGGCACGTCTGATCGCCCCCGCGGCGCGCCCGCGCGCCTCAGGCGTGGTGGTGCGCCAGCGCCAAGGCGCCCAGCACCACCGCGTCCCCCGGGTGCTCAGCGAGCATCGCCGGGACGCTCGCCGCCTCGCCGATGGCCCGGTCTAAGGCCGCGAGGCGCGCCCCGTCGCCGATGAGCACCACGCCCCGCTCGCCGATGTCCGCGGCGAGCTCCGGCGGCGTGCGCTCCAAGGTGGCGATGACCGCGTCGACGATGGCGCGCACAGGCTCACTCATCGCCTGGGCGGCCTCGGCGACGGTGAGGGTGTAGGCCCGGGGGAAGCCCGTGCTGAGATCGCGGCCGCGCACCTCGATCTCCGCCGGGTTCGGGCCCCAGAGCAAGGCCGCGCCGACCTGCTGCTTGGCCTCCTCCGCCGTCGCCGGGCCGATGAGCAGGCCACGCTCGGCGCGCAGGTGCCGGATGAGCGCCTCGTCCAGGGCCTCGCTGCCGACGCGGATCGCCCGGGTCGAGACGAGCTCCCCCATCGCGAAGACCGAGACGCTCGACCGCCCCGCGCCGACGTCTACGACCATGTTCCCGTGGGTCTCGCCCACATCGACGCCCGCGCCGACGGCCCCGGCCAGGGGCGCGTCGATGAGCGTGACCTCCCGGACCCCGGCGGCCTCGGCGCACTCCCTCACGGCCCGGCGCTCGACCTCGGTCGTGCCCGCGGGGATACACACCGCGGCCTTGGGCTTCACGAGAGACGCCGCGCCGCAGCGCTGCAGGAGCACGCCCAAGAGCGTCTCCGCGGCCTCAAAGTCGGCGATCACCCCGTCGCGGATCGGGCGGATCACGTCGATGTCCATCGGCACCCGGCCCAACATCTGCCGCGCCTCGGCGCCCGTGGCGATGAGCCGCCGCGCGCCGCGCCCGTCGCGGTGTAACGCCAAGGCGCTCGGCTCCCGCAGGACCACCCCTCGACCCCGGCGGGCGATCCGCACGGTGTTCGAGCCCAGGTCGATGGCGAGATCCTGAGAGAGCGCGTCCAGCACGCCGGTGAACATGGATGTGACCAACGGGGTGGACCTCGGAGAGGGGTCTTTTGAGCGGAGGGCGGCGAGGCTGTTCGCAGATGCCGCCGAATGACCCGCCGTAAACAGCGTATAGCCGAGCAGG
Organism: Myxococcota bacterium; assembly: GCA_023150845.1. Classification (GTDB taxonomy): domain Bacteria; phylum Myxococcota_A; class UBA796; order UBA796; family CAJQPC01; genus JADKFE01. The sequence continues at coordinate 5,926 of JAKLKD010000167.1, forward strand.
TCCGCCCCCTCAAGGCGACGACAAGGCTACAATACGCCCTGATTCAACGCTCGACCCACCACCGAGGTGTCACGATGCGCGCTCCCCTGCTTAAGAAGGTCCTGGCCCTGGCGCTGCTCACGTCCACGATCGGGACGGCCGTCGCCAAGGTTCCCGTCACCGGCCGTCGCCAGTTCAACCTCATCCCCGACGCGCTGATGCGCCAGCTCGGGGAGGCCTCTTACAAGTCCACCCTCGCGGACGTGAAGATCTCCTCGGGCAACGAGAACTCCCAGGCGATCAAGAGCGTCGGGCAGGCCATCGCCAAGGCCGCCAACCAGAAGTCGTATGACTGGGAGTTCAAGCTCATCCAGGAGAACGACACGATCAACGCCTGGTGTATGCCGGGCGGCAAGATCGCCGTGTACACCGGGCTCCTGCCCGTCGTGCAGAACGAGGCGGGCCTCGCCTTCGTCATGGGCCACGAGGTCGGCCACGCCACGGCGCACCACGGCGCCGAGCGCCTCTCCCAGCAGCTCGCCGTCTTGGGCGGCATGGGCGCGCTCTACCTCTACCTCGACAACAAGTCCGAGATGAGCAACGAGCAGAAGGCGATCGTCGTCGCGGCCATGGGCGCCGGGGCCCAGGTCGGCGTCATCCTGCCCTTCTCGCGCCTCCACGAGAAGGAGGCCGACGTGATCGGCATGATGTACATGGCCAAGGCCGGCTACCCGCCCTCGGAGTCCATCGACGTCTGGGACCGCATGGCGAAGGCCAGCGGCGGCGGCGGCACCCCGGCCTTCCTCTCGACGCACCCCAGCGAAGAGAAGCGCCAGGAGAACCTCAAGGACTGGATGCCCCAGGCCAAGAAGCGCTACGAGCGCAACAAGCAGAGCCGCAACACCCAGGCGACCTTGTGGACGAGCTCGGACTTCGGCGGCAGCTCGTCCAGCACCCGCAAGAACAACGACTCGTCGTCGGGCAGCTCCGGCGGCTCGGGCGGCTCAGGCGGCTCGTCTTCGGGCGGCACACGTCGCTGAGCCTCCGTCGGCTTGCGTGGTTGGCCGCGGCGCGCTAGCTGCTTCCCGCGCTGATCCTTCCGATCCGGCGCGGAGGCGACCCTGATGTCCGTCCTGGACAAGATGCGCAACAGCTCTGACTCCTTCCCCGTCCAGGCCTTGTTCGCCGTCGTCGTGGCGAGCTTCGTGGTCTGGGGGGTCGGCAACCAGGGCCCCACCGTCGCCCCCGTCGCCGAGGTGGACGGCCAGGCCATCACCGACGTCGAGTTTGCCCGGGCCATGCGCGCCGAGACCTCGCGGCAGCGCCGGGCGCTCGACGCCGAGGAGCAGGCCTCCTTGCAGCAGAAGGTCCTCACCGATCTCATCCAGGACATGCTCGTCTTGGAGGAGGCCCGGCGCCTCGGCATCGAGGTCTCCGAGGACGAGATCAAGCTCGCCATCGCCCGCATCTTTAAGGGTGACGACGGGAAGTACTCCAAGGAGCGTTACCAGACCTACCTGGAGCGCACGGGCACCTCGGCCTCGGCCTTTGAGCGCCAGCTCTACGAGGACATGATGCGCTCGAAGGTCCGCGCGGTCGTGGCCCAAGGCGCCCGGGTGAGCGAGCAGGAGGTCAAGCGCCGCTTCGTCGAGCAGGAGACCCGGCTCACCCTCGTCTACACCCGCATCCCCGCGGCGGCGTTTTATCCGGCGATCGACATCCCCCAGGCTGAGCTCGACGCCTTCATCGCCAGCTCCGCGGATCGGATCAAGTCCACCTACGACGCCCAGTTTGATCGCCGCTTCAACGACCCCCGCAAGGCCGAGCTGCGCACGATCCTCCTGCGCACCGACCTCCCCGGCGTCTCCAAAGAGGACGTGAAGACGCGGCTTGAGGCCGTGCGCGTGGAGCTCGCCGCGGGCGGTGACTTCGCCACGGCGGCGAAGCGCTGGTCCGAGGACCTCTCCGCGGTGAACGGCGGCGTGCTCGGCGTCCAGGCGGACTCCCAGCTCGACCCCGCGGTCACCGAGGCCGTCTTCGCCGTCGGCGCGGGCCAGCTCACCCAGGTCGTGGAGACGAGCCGCGGCTACCAGCTCTTCCTCGTCGAGTCCATCACCGACGCCAAGGTCACCACCTTGGAGGAGGCCACGCCCATCCTCGCCGCGGAGCTGATCAAGGCCGACCGCGCCCCCGCCCTGGCGAAGACCTTCTCTGAAGAGCTCCTCGCCACCTGGAAGGCCGAGGGTCGCCCGCCCCTGGCGCTCTTGGCGTCTCGGGGGCTCCTGCCCGAGACCGTCGAGGACGTCGGCCTGACGGATCCCCAGGTTCAAGGGCTCGGACTGGCCGTCGAGCTGATCGCGGATGTAAAAAACGTGCAAGCAGGCGCGGTGCTGCCGGACGTGTACACCATCGGCGACGACCTCGTGATCGCCCAGGTGACCTCCCGCGCGGAGCCCACCGAGGCCGAGGTCACGGCCCAGGTCGGCACGGTGCGGGCCCGTATGCAGGCTATGGCGCGTATGGAGCTCATTCAGGCCTGGGAGACGGATCTCGTCGCCAGGGCCGAGGTCGTCCGGTACGTGCAGCCAGGAAGCTGAGCTTCCGCCAACTGCGCGCTCCTGGGCTGCCAGCGGAGGCGCAGAACCTCTGCTATCGTGCTCGCTCAACGCCCCCCGACCCAGAGCGGGGGCCTGGAGCCTGCCGATGCGTCCCACCCCGCTGCTCATCCTCCTCGCGGCCTGCGGTAAGAGCACAACGTCTTACGATCCCGTCGCTGACGCTGGCTCTGACCAGCTCGTGCGCGTCGGGGACACCGTCACCCTCGATGGATCCGGCTCCTCGGATCTCGACGGTGAGATCGTCTCCTACACCTGGTGGGTGATCGGGGCGCCAGAGGGCACCGCGGCGGCCCTTGAGAGCGACGGGGCCACGGCGACGATCACCCCCGACGTGATCGGCAGCTACGTGATCGCCCTGAAGGTCCTCGACGACGACGGCAACGAGTCGGTGATCGACGTGGTGAACGTCGTGTCCCGCTCCACGACGACCTCGGGCAACCTGCCCCCCGAGGCGGAGCTCCTGCTCATCTCGGGCGATCCCGCGCTCATCGGTGAGGAGATCGTGCTCGACGGCGCGGCCTCTGCGGATCCCGAGGGCGCGGAGCTCACCTACCGCTTCGAGCTCGTCTCTTCGCCGAGCAGCGCCGCGCTCATCCAGCACGACGGCGTCTCCCCGGCGGCGACCTTCATCCCCGACCTCGCCGGGCTCTACGTCTTCTCGTTGACCGTGAACGACGGTGAGCTCGACTCCACGCCGGATCTCGCTGAGCTGCTCATCACGAGCGCCGACGATCTCCCGCCGGTCGGCGTCTGCTCGGCGCCGACGGAGGTAGCGCTCGGCTCCGAGGTGCAGCTCGACGGCCTGTCGTCCTACGACCCCGAGGGCGCGCCGCTCACCTATACCTGGGCCTTCACCGGCGTCCCCGAGGGCTCCCTCGCCGCGCTCTCCGACCCGGCCTCGGCCACGCCGACCTTCGTCGCGGACGCCTTGGGCGACTACCTCGTCACCCTCACCGTGAACGACGGCCTCTACCCCTCGACGCCTTGTGATCTTGTCATCACCGCCGTGGATGAGGTCGTGAACGAGGTCCCCGTGGCCAACGCGGGCGATGACCAGGGCGCCACGGCGGAGGACGTCGTCGCGCTCGACGGCTCGCTCTCTTACGACCCCGACGGCGACCCGCTGACCTACTCCTGGAGCTTCTCGGCGGTCCCGAACGACAGCGTGCTCACCGACGCCGACCTCGTCGGCGGTGACGGCCCCACGCCGACCTTCGACCCCGACGTCGAGGGCGAGTACCGGATCGTGCTCACGGTCTGCGATCCCTTCTTCGAGTGCGCCGAGGACGAGGTGATCGTGTCGATCACCACCACGGGCAACTCGGCGCCGATCTCCGACGCGAGCGTCGATCAGACGGTGGTGCTCGGCGACACGGTCTCCTTGGACGGCTCGGCCTCCTACGACCCTGACGGTGACGCGATCACCTACCAGTGGGGCCTCCAGTCGGTGCCCTCGACCTCGACGCTCAAGGGCAAAAACATCACCGACCGCACCTTGGCGCTCGCGAGCTTCACCCCGGACGTGAAGGGCACCTTCACCGTCAAGCTCACCGTGAGCGACGGCGTAGACACGGGCCTCGACACGATGACGGTCACCGTCGGGGACGCCGGGGCGAACAACGCGCCCGTCGCCGACGCGGGTGACGATCAGGCGGTCAACGCCGAAGAAGAGGTCACCCTCGACGGCTCGGGCTCCTACGACCCCGACGGCGACCCGATCTCTTACCGCTGGGCCTTCGTGACCTTGCCCGCGGGCTCGACGCTCACGAACAGCGCCATCAGCGACCGCCTCACCACCTCGGGCCGCTTCACCCCCGACGTGGAGGGCGACTACACCCTGCGCCTCGTCGTCGATGACGGCTCGGACAAGGGCCGCGACGAGGTGGTCATCACCGCCGGGCCGGGCCTGCCGAACAACGCGCCCGTCGCCGACGCGGGCGACGACGTGGCCACCTGCGCGGTGGAGGCCGTGAGCCTCGACGGCGCCGCCTCGACGGATCCCGACGGCGACGCCCTCACCTACTCCTGGACCTTCGACAGCCTGCCCTCGGGCTCGACCCTCACCGACGCCGACATCGTCGGGGCCGACACCGCCGCGCCCTCGTTCACCCCGGACGTGAGCGGCACCTACACCCTGAGCCTCAGCGTCGATGACGGCGAAGACACCGCGACGGACACCGTTGACGTCGAGATCGGCGACGTGGACCTCGCCCTGCTCCTGCACCTCGACGACGCCACGGGCACGACGGCCATCGACGACGGCCCGAACGCCCTCGACGCCGCCGTCGGCAACGGCGACTGGACCGGCGGCCGCCACTTCGGCGCCTTGGCCTTCGACCGCACGGAGTCGGCGGACATCCCCTACGACGCCGCCCTGGACCTCACGAACGACTGGTCCATCGAGTTCTGGATGAAGGTCGGCTCGGGCAGCACGACCTCCTACGAGCTGATCTTCTTGAAGGGCCTCTCCACGGAGTACGCGCTCTACCGCTACAGCTCCAACACCCTCTACTTCTACGGCCGCACCCGCACGGGCTACATCACCCAGACGGTCAACAAGGCCAACCTCGACGGTGACTGGCACCACTACGCGGTCACCATGGACAGCAGCAACAACGTCACCATCTACGAGGACGGCCTCAGCCTCGGCTCGGTGGCGTCGCGTAACCCCCTGGCGGCGTCGAGCACCGACGGCCTCTACCTCGGTTACCACCCGTCCTACGCGGGCACCTACTCCCTCAACGCCGAGCTGGACGAGTTCATCATCCACAACGGCGCCCTGACCGCCTCTGAGGTGGCCGACCGCGCCGCTGACGAAGGCCAGCTCTGCACCGGCGCCGTCGATAGCGACGCCCCGACGGTGAACATCAGCTCGCCGTCGAGCGGCTCGAGCTCGGCCACGAGCGTCGTCGCCGTCACGGGCACGGCGAGCGACGAGTCCGCCATCGTCTCGGTGAGCGTCAACGGCGCCGAGGCCGTCGCGACCTCGACAAACTTCGGCACCTGGACGGCCTACGTCACGCTCAACGACGGCGACAACGACCTCGTCGTCACCGCCGAGGACATCGCCGGGAACATCTCGACCTCGACGAGCCCGGTCACCGTCAGCTACAGCGACACCTGCAACGTCGATTACGACCTCGTGATCACCTTCGACGAGGACAGCGGCGGCACGGCGGCGGACAGCTCCCCCTCCGGGCTCTCCGGCGTTGAGTCCGGCACCGACCGCATGATCGGCGTCTTCGGCAACGCGGCGACCTTCACCGGCACCGGCAGCGTCACCATCGCCGACGACCCGGCGCTCAGCCCCACCGACGCCTTCACCGTAGACCTCTGGTACGCCCGCGACGGCGCCACCACGGACTACGAGGTGCTCGTCGCCAAGGGCAGCCTCACCGGGGCGCAGTACGTCATCGCCGCCTACAGCAGCTTCTTGGGCTGCGGCGGCGTAGACGGCGCCGGGGACACCCCCACGGTGAGCACCTCGGGCTTCAACGACGGTGAGCTGCACCACGTCGCCTGCGTCTTCGACGGCTCGGACCTCTCGCTCTACGTGGACGGCGCGCTGCAGGGCAGCACGGCGGTCACCGGCGGCCTGGTCACGAACGGCGACGACCTCTCCATCGGCGGCATCGGCGGCTCCTACGGCCTGACCGGCGCCATCGACAACGTGCGGGTGCGCGCCGAGGCCCTGAGCGCGGCGGAGGTCGCCTCGCTCTACACCGAGTCTGAGCCCTGCGCCGTGAGCGACAACCTCGCCCTCACCGGCACGGTGACCGCCAGCTCCTCGGCGTCGAGCAACTACGACGGCAAGAAGATCATCGACGGCAAGACCGCCGAGGACTCCTACTCCGACCAGACCTACTGGCTCCTCCCCGCCAGCCGCACGGGCTACGTCACCGTTGACCTCGGCGCCTTGGTCGGCGTCACCCGGATTCGCTGGGTGAACACCCACCACGGCCCCCGCTACAGCTACGCGACGAACGCGTACACCATCGCCGTCTCCGACACCGGCAGCTTCTCCGGCGAAGAGACGACCCTCTCCAGCGACAGCGGCGATCTGGAGACGACGCTTCGCTACCACCAGCTCGACCTGAGCACCCCCGCGACGGCCCGTTACGTCCGCTTCACCGTCGGGAGCTATCACTCCCTCGGCGGCGGCATCAACGAGCTCGAAGTCTACGGGCTGGAGTGAGTTGACCATGCGCTACGCGGTACGTTCGCTGATCCTGATGTTGATCCTCGCCGCCCCTGTCCAGGCCGGTGAGGAGCTGAGCCCCCTGAGCCTGCCCGCGCCCGTGCTCATCCGAGTGCCCACCAACGGCGGCGTCTACCACGGCGTCGGCCCGGGGGAGAAGCTCGAGTACAAGGTGACCGGCCCGGTGAAGCTGGAGGTCATCATCCGCCAGCGGCTCCCCGAGGGGGCCCCTGGCAAGCCGCTCACCGTGGACGCCTTAGGCGACGGTGTGCCCTTCATGCAGATCAAGGTCGAGGGCAACGTCGAGGAGGGCGGGGTGATCCTCGACCTCGTCGGCGGCCTGCCGTCTACGGCCACCCCGGCGATCCTCGACGTGCCCCCGGGTGACCACATCGTCGCCTTGGTGCCCCGGGCGGGCTCGCCCCAGCTCATCGCCGCGGTCCGGGTCGCGACCCCCGCCGCGCCGAAGCCCCTGAGCACGACCCC
>JAKLKD010000168.1 GCA_023150845.1 Myxococcota bacterium
CCGATGACCGAGGGCCCCGCCGCGCCGATCCCGCGGCTGCGGGCCGCCGCCCGGGCCCTGGAGGGCCTTGAGGACGAGCGCCGCGCCCTGAGCCGGCTCCACGGCCTCAAGACCGGCGGCGTGCCCAACTGGGTGTGGGCGCTCCTGTTCTTGAGCTTCTGCTTCGGCTTGTTCTTCGCGAACTTCGTCGTGGTGATCTTTGTGGGCTCGGTCCCCTGGGGCCTGCTCTCCCTCGTCGGCCTGGGGTTTGTGGCCGTGGCCGAGTCCCGGCGCCGGGAGCGCCTCGCCGCGGTGGACGCGACGATCGCCGGGGTGCGCCAGGCGATGTTTGAGGATCACCGGGCGCTGACCCGGGCGAGCTTCTACGCGCGCATGGGCGGCGTCGAGCTGGAGAGCGCGCCCCAGCTCTGGTGGCTCCGGCGGCGCATCGCCGACGTCCAGCGCGCCCAGCGCCTGCGGCCCGACCCCGCCCTCGACGTGCTCCTCGCCGCGCTGCAGGGCCACGCCGACGCCATCACCGCCGCCCTGACGGCGCACCAAGAGGCCGAGGGGGAGTTCGGCGCCGAGGAGGGCCTCACCGCCCCGCTGCCCGCCCTGCGCGCGGCCCTGGCCGCCCAGGGCCTCCCCGATCCCGACGCCTGGATCTGAGCCCAATTACCCAGGCGCCGCCCGCCGAGATACAGCGCCGTCCGCATGGCCACCGCTCCGAAGAAGCCCACCGTGAAGCCCGCCGCGCCCTCGGCCGCCCGGCTCCGCCTCCGCGGCTGGGGCCAGCGCCTCCTGCGCTGGGGGCTCCGGCTCAGCCTCGGCCTCTTCTTGTTCAGCGTCGTGCAGGTCGCCTCCGCGCGCTTCGTGACCCCGCTGTTCACCCTGACGATGGTCGATCAGATCTTCGCCCAGCACGAAGAGACCGGCGACTGGGCTCTGCCCCGTTACCGCCGCGTGGACCTCGACGAGCTCGGCCCCCACCTCCCGCGCATGGCCGTCGCCAGCGAGGACGGCTGGTTCTGGCACCATGACGGCTTCGACTGGCACGCCATCGTCGACGCCTTGGAGTCGAACCGCGACGGCGGCTCCTTACGCGGCGGCAGCACCATCAGCCAGCAGGTCGCCCGAAACGTCTTCTTGTGGCAGGAGCGGAGCTGGCTGCGCAAGGGGCTGGAGACCTACTACACCTTCCTCCTGGAGCTGCTCGTCCCCAAGGAGCGCATCCTGGAGCTCTACCTCAACGTCGCCGAGATGGGCCCGCTCACCTTCGGGGGAGAGGCCGCGGCCCAGCGTTGGTACAAAAAATCGGCGAAGGCGCTCACTGAAGACGAGGCCGCCCGCATCATCGCCGTGCTCCCCGCGCCGCGCAGCCGCGACCCCCGCTCGGCGGAGATGGGCAAACGGGCCCGGCGCATCCGCGACCACAAGGTGCCGTTCCCCGGCGAGAAGGGCTTCGACGAGATGGGCGAAGAGATGCCCCGCCTGCTCGCCCGGGAGGAGGAGGCGAGCTCCAAACGCTGAGCGATCGGCCTCAGCGCCCGAGGTAGACCATCGTGATCGCCTGCTTGGCCCCGTCGGCGCCGACGGTGAACCGCGCCGCGCTGAACGGCGGGGGCCCGAAGCTGCCCTTGGCGTTGTTGGAGCAGCCCAGGCCCTCGGTGGGGATGCCCAAGAAGGTGTCGAGGTCGCCGTCCTTGTCCTCGTCGTGGATGATGGCCAAGGCGTAGGTGCCCGGGGGCAGCTCCAGCCGTAGCGCGGCGCGCCCGCCCTGAATCGGCGCCGCGGTCGTCTTGGCGGCGCGCTTGAGGTCGACGGGGAAGCCGGTCTCCTCGGCGAACACGAGCACCAGGGCCTGGCCCTCGTCGGAGACGAAGCCCGACATCACCACCTCGACGGCGGGGGGCGCGCTCTGGGCCCAGGCCGCGGCGCCCAAGAGGGCGGCGGTGAGGGGGATCATGGCGCGCCCTCGGTCTTGCGGCGGATCACCCACTCCCGCAGGGTCGCCGCCGAGCGAACGTAGCTCGCCTTGACCTCCTCGATGACCCGCTCCTCGATCTTGCCGCCGACGATGGGGATCGAGATCTTGAGCTCCCCGGTGATGAGGCGCTCACACTCGTCGTCGCCCAGAGACTGCACCTTAAACTCGCCCCGGCAGCGCACCCGCTCGGCGCCGACGTCGGGGGTGAGGGTCCAGCGCATGTGCTGGGGCGGGTTGAGCGCCCAGCGCTGCTCCATGACGTAGCTCAGCTTCTCGGCGCCAAGCGCCCGGGCGATGGGCGTCGGCAGGGGTTTGTGGAGCTTGTAGCGCACCCGGAGCGTCCGGATCCCAGCGACGGTCCGGTCCTCCAAGGTCTCACGGTCCACCTCGGCGCCTTGGGTGGCGGCGGCCTGGAAGGCTGGGTCGTGGATGACGGCCCAGAGCGTCTCGGTGTCACACGGGAAGAAGTGCCGTAGCTCGAAGTTCATGGGCCACCGGAGTTGAAGGAGGATTCACATAACCCCGCCCTGGCCTTGTTAGGATGAGCAGCCCCTCGCTCTTGGAGCACCCGCCGATGCGCCCTCGCTCACTGACCCTCCTCCTCGGCGTCGTCGCGCTGCTGGCCTGGCCCGCCCGCGCGGAGCTGCCGCTGCCCACCTACCCCGAGTGTGGTGAAGAGGACGCCATCGCGCTCTGCCCGAACGATCTCAGCCAGGACTGGTCGCTCTTGTCCTACGTCCCCGCGGAGTCGCGGGAGAGCGTGCGCCCCGACGAGCTGATCTTGGGCTCGGGCATCAGCGCCGACCGCGCCTGGCGGGAGAGCACCGGCCGCTTCGACGTGACCATCGCCGTCGGCGACTCCGGCATCCTCTGGGACGAGCGCAACATCGTCAACAAGATCCGCCTCAACGCCGCGGAGCTGCCCTGGCCGATGGACGGTGACGGCGAGGAGGTCGTCGGCGGCGACATGAACGGCGACGGCCTCTACAACATCGCCGACTGGGCCGACGACGCCCGGGTGAGCGCCGCCGCCGGGGATGACCGCGCGGACGGCCTCCTCGACCCCTCGGACCTCATCGCCACCTTCTCCGACAGCATCGACGACGACGGCAACGGCTACGTCGACGACATCGCCGGGTGGGACTTCTACGAGAACGACAACAACCCCTTCTCCACTTACGACGACGGCTACGGCACCCACGGCACCGGGGTCATGGAGGAGGGGGCCGCTGAGGGCGGCGACGGCGGTGACATCGGGGTCTGCCCCAACTGCGCCATCTTGCCCATCCGGCTCGGCGAGACCTTCATCACCGACGGCACCCGCATCGCCCAGGGCATCACCTACGCCGCGGACATGGGCGCGGACGTCATGGGCATGGCCATCGGCGCGCTCTCCAGCCCGGCGGAGATCCCCTTGGCCCTGGAGTACGCCCGGCGCCAAGGCGTGTTCATCATCGCCGCGGCGGGGGACGAGAACGCCTACCACCGCAACTACCCCGGCGTCTTCGGCGACGTGCTGTTTGTGCACTCGATCCGCAGCAACACCGGCGGCGAGGAGGGCGGCGTCTACTCGTACATGAACTTCTTCAACTGCAACAACTACGGCCCGCGCCTCGACGTCGTGGCGCCGTCGGAGGGCTGCGCCACGGGCTCGGTGTCGAAGATCATCGGCGTCGCCGGGCTCCTGCAGAGCGCGGCCTTAGACGTCGGCCTCACGCTCACCCCCGAGGAGCTGCGCCAGCTCGTGCTCCTCAACGTCGATGACATCTGGCTCACCGAGGACGAGGTCAGCGAGGCGCGCACCTACCCGAGCGGCGAGGGCTGGGACCCTTACTACGGCCATGGCCGGGTGAACACCGAGCTCGCGGTGCTGGAGGTCGTGAACGGCCGCATCCCGCCGACGGCGCGTTTTGTGTCGCCGGAGTGGTTCGAGTTCAACAACGGCGTGGCCGGAGGGGAGCTGAGCTTCGTGCTGGAGGCCGACGCGCCCCGGGCCGACGGCTTCTCGTGGACGATTGAGTGGGGCCGGGGCCTCGACCCCCAGACCTGGACGGCCCTCGCGTCCGGGGACGCCAGCGAGGCCCTGAGCACGACGGTCACCCTGCCCATCAGCGACGTGAGCCGCGTCGAGACCCCGGAGGGCGACATCGACGAGACCCTGCTCGCCCGGGTGGAGCGGGTGCACGCCCCCCTGGTCACCGCGCGGCTGACCGTGGTGGATGAGGACGGCCTCGTCGCCGAGGCCCGGCGCAGCGTGTGGGTGATCCACGACGACGGCCTCTTGCCCGGCTTCCCCCGGCCCCTCGGCGCCTCGGGCGAGCCGAGCCCCGTGCTCGTCGATGTCGATGGAGACGGTGTTCTGGAGATCATCGCCGTGTCCGCCTCGGGCGTGGTGTCGGTGCTGGACGGCGCGGGGGAGCCCCTGCCCGGCTTCCCCGTGGCCACAGGCGTGGACCCCCGCTTCGTCGCCCCCGACGCCCCGGCCTACGCCACGGGCGCCTTGCCCACCCCGACCGAGGGTGTGCTCGCGAGCCCCGGCGTGGCGGACCTCGACGGGGACGGCGGCGTAGACATCGTCGTCGCCGGGCTCTCCGGGTCCATCTACGCCTGGGACGAGACCGGCGCGCCGCGGGCGGGCTTCCCCACACAGATCATCGGCCGCGCCCAGAGCGAGCTGTCCCGGACCTTCCTCTGGGACACCGGCGTCGCCGGGGCGCCCACCCTCGTCGATCTCGACGGCGACGGCGCCCGGGAGATCATCGTCGCCGCGTTTGACGGTCGTCTGTATGTGTTTGACAAGGACGGCGGCGCCGTGGCGCCGTACCCCATCGAGGTCTGCCACCCCGAGAACTGCGGCCGCAGCGGCGCGCGCTCGATCAACTCGGTGACCGTGGGGGATCTCGACGGTGACGGTGACCAGGACCTCATCCTGGGCAACAACGAGACCGTGCGGAGTGGGCGTGACTCCGTGACCTTCGCTTATGACGCGAAGACCGGCGAGCTGCTGCCGGGCTGGCCCATTCAGGACTCCGGGCTCGTGGCGGTGGCGGCGCTCCTGCCGATCATCGGCGAGGGGCACCCGGCGACCCCGGCGATCTTTGACCTCGACGGCGACGCCGACATGGAGCTCCTCGACCCCATCATGATCGGCCAGACCGGCGTGAAGGACCACACCGGGGCGGAGGTGCTGCCGCTGACCTACTTCGGCGACCAGTACGGCGAGAACACCAACACCGACGAGCCCTCCTTCGTGGCGCTCTCCAACAACCCCGCCGTGGGCGACATCGACGGCGACGGTGTGAAGGATCTTGTGCTCGGCGGGTCGGGCTCCTACGCCTTGGTGGGCCTCGCGCTCACGACGGCCGTGGAGTTCCAGCACGTCATCGCGGCCTGGAGCGGCGCCACGGGCGAGTTTTTGCCTGGGTTCCCGCGGCAGATCGAGGACTTCCAGTTCCTCGTCGCCCCGGCCATCGCCGATGTGAGCGGTGACGGTCGCCCCGAGGTCATCTACGCCTCGGCGGGCTCCTTGGTGCACGCCTGGGACGCCAACGGCAACGAGGCCCCGGGCTTCCCCAAGAACACCGGCCAGTGGCTCCTCGGCTCGCCCGCGGTCGGCGACGTGGACGGCGACGGCTACGTCGAGGTGGTCGTGACGACCCGGGAGGGCCAGCTCTTCGCCTGGCGCACCCAAGGCCGCGCCGACCAAGAGATTCAGTGGGCGAGCCTGCACCACGACGCGGCGAACACCTCCAACACCCGCACGGTGATCCCCAAGCAGCTCGGCCCCGAGGAGATCGACGAGCGGCCCTGCGGCTGCCGTGACGGCGGCGAGAAGGGCGCCCTCTGGCTGAGCCCCCTCCTGCTGGTGGGCGTGCTGAGCGCCCGCCGCCGCCGGGCCTGAGCCACGGCGCTCAGCGCTCGGCGGCGCCCCCGTCGTCGAGCGCCGCGACCATGGCCTCCAGGCGCCGCGTGGCGTCGAGGAGCTCCGGCCACCAGGGCTCACGGAGCATGGGGTGGTCGTGCTCGTTGGCGCCCGCGATGAAGGTCTGGGCGACGCGGAGCATGAGGCGGGCGAAGGTGGGCTCGGGGATGAAGGCTTCATCGCTCATGACATGCGCACACACACCTTCCCAGAGTGGGCCGTCCACATCATCATCCCAGCCAAGGTACTCTGCGTTGGGGTAGGTGAAGCCGGAGTCGTCGAGGTCGAATGATGTGCGGTTTAGGACAGCCCTCACCGCCTTCAGGATCCCGGAGCGCCAGAAACTGCATAGAATTGCCTGTACGACGAAGTCCTCTTTCCAGCCGAACGCCACTACCTTGTTGTGTTGTGGCTCAAATCTGGTCTGAATCAGGTCATAGGGCATCATTGGTACTTCCTTTCACAGCAGGCCAAAGCGTCGTGACGACACCATTCTGTAGGTAGCCCGACATGCTTAAGCCATGTACAACGATCGTGATCGATTTATCGTCCTTTGGAATGTCGAGAGTGCGTATCGCCTCATCAAAGCCTTTGGTCATGGCAGTCTGCCAATCTGCGCGTTGAGTGTCTAATCCTTTGATGACGGACTTCACCTCTGCCTTGCCTCCTTTGAACTCCTTGGGATCCACTAGCGACCCGTCCTTGTTCATCTTGTAGGGACGATACTCGTAAATGGTGACAAGAGGATTGTCAGGGTGCGGCGTGGTCTTGGTGATCTCCCACAGCCCCTCCTTCTCCACGAAGTCCAAGAACATGTCTTGGTCATGGCATCCGCTGATCTTCTTGTTGGCGCCTACTGACGCGGTGAGCAGATGCTCCATCGTCTCCTCAGTGACCCCCTTCAAGCTCCCCAAGAACTCCGGCCCGTAGTGCGCCATGGCCTTGGCGCCGAAGCGCTTGAGGATCCGCTCGGTGGCCTCCTCGCCGAGCGCCGCGACGAACCTTGCGCGCACCTCGTCGCTGAGGGCTTCCACACCCTCCTTCGTGGCCTGCTTGGCGCCTTGCTCGCTGACGGCCTCAACGCCCTCGTCGAGGTTCTTGGTGACGAGGCTCTCGGCGGCGCCGGGGACGATGCCTTTGGCCATCTTCTGGAGTGTGCGTTTCCCGGCCTTGAGGAGGTCGCCGCCGGGGATGAAGCTGATCATGGCGAGGAGGAGGTTGAGCCCGGCGCCGTCCTTGCCGTCGTCGTAGTCCTTGAGCGCGGCGGCGGTGTCGCGCACATCGGCGAGCTGCCCGGCGATGGGGATGAAGCCCACCAGGGTCTGGCCCGCGAGGGCGCTCCAGGAGTCGTTGTCGGCGAGATCCCCGCCGATCGCCCCCTCAAAGAAGCTGGCGAGGCCCTCCTCATCTTCCGCGGTCGGTGTCGCCACGTCAGGGCTCGGCGTTTGGGGCGTGGCCTCATCGTGGTTGAGGCTCACCGAGCCCTCCACGAGGCCGCCGCAGACATCGGTGTAGCGGAGGCTTCGGCGTACGCTGCCGTCGGGCGCGGTGACGACGGTGAGGGTGACGCCGCGCTCGGCGGTGGCCGTCGACCAGGTCTCGGTCTGCTCACCCTCGATAGGCAAGGTGAGGCTGTGGTCGTGCGCCCCGTCCCCCAAAGCCTCGCAGCCGCCGTCGAGGCCGTCTACGCAGGCCTGAAGATCCTGCACCTCGTCAAGGGCCTGGGCGAGCCGGGCGGCGGTGGCGGCGTCGATGCCCGTGGGGTCCACCCCGAACTCCCGCAGGAGCGCCTGGTGCTCGGCGCGCAGGCCCTTGGGGCGAAGGGCCGCCTCAAAGAAGGGGTACCGGGGCTCTTGGCCGAGGATCAGCTCGACGCCGGGGATGCTGGCGTCTTGATCCTCGGCGTCGAAGGGGCAGACGGTGACCTCGCCGCCGCCGGTTCGGGCGAACCAGAGGGGCGGGCGACCGTCGGGCGGAGGCGCGCCACCGCCGAGGCCAGCCCCAGCGGCGGCGTTGCCGTAGGGCTGCTGGTGTTGGTCGGTGTCGGGTGTGGAGGCGGGGAGGTCTTGGTCTGGGGTGACGCTCTGGGCGTGGCTGAGGCTGCCCATCAAGTGCTCAAGGAGGGCGCGGAGGCATCTTGGCGCTGTGAAGAAGGGAGGGTTAGCGCGGCGGCGCGATCGAGGAGCGCCATTTGTTGACCGCCCTTGGGAGAGAGGGGCGGCGCCAAGGACCGCCGGGCGCAGGGGGTGGCCAAGGGGAGGCGCAGGTGCGTCGGAGGAGCGCCGTGGGACTCGGGATGGTCCCCAGAGGGCTTCGCCGGGGCGCTCTCCGCGGCGATCGGCCGCTTGAGAGGTCCAAGGCGCGCCGCCGATCCCCCCGCTGCTCCCATCGCCTTCCTCACCCCTGGAGTCTCGCTGACGCCCTCAGCATAACACCAGGTCGCCGGAGCGCGTCAAGCAGAGTGTTGAGATCCACCGAAGGAGTCAAATTTGGGGTTGGCGCCGACAGAGCCCCGCCGCCTCGCCCCGATCGACGCCTTCACGTCGGGCCTCCTCCGCTCGGAGCTTGAGGGAGCGCCGATGGGCCGGGCCGCCCCTCAAACACACGGCCACGAGAGACTTAGAGCGCGCGGAGGCCGTCGTGTGGGGGAGCCCAGGTCGTGGTCAGGAGCTGCGACTTGGGGGTCGCGGGACCGCGTCGCCGAGCGGCCAGAAATTGCCGTCGTGACGCCTCTGGGTGTTGTGTGCTGCGCATATCCATTTGTATGGGATAGTGGCTCGGTGCGTGTTCTTCGGCCTCCATCCGCCTCGCCTCGCGCCGAAGGCGGATGGGGCAGTACGCGGTATCGCGTTGGTGTCATCCCGCTGTAACGCGCTGAAATCGATTGAAGGGCGACTTTTGACCACGGGTTGGATAAACTGCGAGGCCCCGATCCACGCGGAGAGATCATGACGTCGCGCCCCCTGACGCTCCTCACCCTGCTCCTCGGCTGCCGTGGCGAGGACACGCAGCGCCTCACCGCCGGCCTGGATTCTTTGGACACCGGCGTCAACCTCGCTGGTCCCGTCCTGGACGGGGGGATGGCGCTGCAGCCCGCCGCGCGTATCGCTCAGGACGGCCTCTGGCTGAGCTTACCCGACGAGGCGCTCCAGCTCCGCACGGCGCGCTGGGGGCGTGACGGCGGCTTGATCGAGGTCGGGGACGCCGCGCCGCGGGCGGACGGCTGCTGGGTCGAGGCGCCGGGGCGTCTGGCGGTCTTGGGCTGCACTCCGGCCGTGGCCCGCTCGTTGCCCGGGGGCGTCGAGCGCTGGCGGGCCGTCGGCCTGGCGACGCAGCAGGGCTGGACCTTCGACGAGGCCCCCTCGGGGGAGGGGCCGCTCATGATCGAGGTCGAGGTGCGCGGCGCGGAGCTGTCGATGGACGGCGACACGGTGTGGCTCAGCACGCTCAGCGGCCAGCGCCTCCGCTACGACGGCCTGCGCGCCTGGGATGACACGGGGGTCCCGCTGGAGAGCTGGATGACCGTGGAAGGGGACCATGTGCAGATCTGGGTAGACGACACGGACGCCCGCTGGCCCGTGCACGTCGATCCAATCCTCACGACGGCCACCACGTCAATCACCCGCAGCACGGACACCGACTTTGGCCTCGGCGTGAGCCTGGGCGGCAACATCAACGGAGACAGCTACGTCGATCTGATCGTCGGCGCGCGGTTTGGCGTCGGCCTGTACGGCACGGCGCACTCTTACCACGGCGGGAGCAGCGGCATCTCCACCACGGCCTCACGCTCGTACCTCAGCACGGGCTATTACGGCAAGTTCGGCGAGGCGCTGGACATCCGCGGCGACGTGAACAACGACGGCTACGACGACGCGGTGATCAGCGAGTTCTACAATGAGATCATCTACGTCTACCACGGATCTAGCTCGGGCCTGCCCTCCTCCGCGAACACCACGATCTACAGCGGCAGCTACGGCGCCGGGCGCAACGTGGCCTGGGCGGGCGACGTCAACAAAGACAACTACGATGATCTGGTGGTGGCGAGCGAGGACGACGTCATCCTCTACAAAGGCTCGTCCACGGGGCTCAACACCACCGGGGTGAAGACCCACACCGGCACGAGCGGCTTCACCGCGAGCGGCGCGGGTGACGTGAACAACGACGGCTACGCGGACTACATCTACGGCGACTCCGGCGCCAACCGCGCCTATGTGGTGCTCGGGAACAGCACCTTCACCGGGAGCAGCACCACGCTCTCCGCCTCGGGCACAACCTACCTGGGCGAGACCGTCGCGGGCGTGGGTGACCTCAACAACGACGGGTATGACGACGTCGCCGCCGCCGACACACAGTACAGCTCCAACAAGGGCCGCGTGGTGGTGTACTACGGCTCCAGCACGGGCACCCGCACCACGGGCACCGTCACCATTGACGGCGGCAGCACGGGCCTCTACTCCGGCGCCGCGATCCTCGGCGCGGGCGACGTGAACGGCGATGGGTATGACGACATGCTCATCGGTGGTTACGGGCGCGCCTTGCTGTTCCAGGGCAGCTCCAGCGGCGTGAGCTCGACGGCGACCCAGACGATCACCGGAGGCGGCAGCACCTTCGGCTTCACCTTGGGCGGGCTCCGCACCGGCGCCGACATCAACCGCGACGGCTTCGATGACGTGGTCATCGGCGACTTCGGCAGCAGGACCGTCTATGTGTATTACGGCTGTCAGGACGCCGATGGTGACGGGGAGTGCGCGCCGACGGACTGCAACGACAGCAACGCCGCGGTCAACACGAGCGCGACCGAGGTCTGTGACGCCAGCAACACCGACGAGGACTGTGACGGGCTGACCGACGACAGCGACAGCTCCGTGTCGAGCACCGGCAAGACGCGCTACTACAAGGACGCCGACTCTGACGGTTACGGCGACAAGTCCGACGCTGGCTCGTTGCGCTGTGACGTGAACAGCACCTACAAGGTCACCACCAACACCGACTGCAACGACTCCAGCTCATCGATCAGCCCCGGCGCCACCGAGATCTGTGATTCAAGCAACACGGACGAGGACTGCGACAGCCTCGCCGACAACAACGACACGTCGGCGTCGAGCGCCACGAAGACGACCTACTACAAAGACGCTGACTCCGACGGCTACGGCGACAAGTCTGACACCGGCGCCGCCTACTGCGACGCGACGAGCACCTACAAGGTCACGAACAAGACCGACTGCAACGACTCTAGCGCGTCGATCAGCCCCGCGGCGACGGAGGTGTGTGACGCCAGCAACACCGACGAGGACTGCGACGGCCTCTCCGACGACAGCGACAGCTCGGTGTCGTCGAGCGGCAAGACGACCTACTACAAAGACGCGGACTCTGACGGTTACGGCGACAAGTCGGACACGGGCTCGGCCCTCTGTGACGTGAGCAGCACCTACAAGGTCACCACCAAGACCGACTGCAACGACTCCAGCTCGTCGATCAACCCTGGCGCGACCGAGGTGTGTGACGCCAGCAACACGGACGAGGACTGCGACAGCCTCGCCGACAACAACGACACGTCGGCGTCTAGCGCCACGAAGACGACGTACTACAAAGACGCCGACAGCGACGGCTACGGCGACAAGTCCGACACCGGCGCTTCTTATTGTGACGCGACGAGCACTTACAAGGTCACGACGAAGACCGACTGCAACGACTCCAGCTCGTCCATCAACCCCGGCGCGACCGAGGTGTGTGACGCCAGCAACACGGACGAGGACTGCGACGGGCTCTCCGATGACAGCGACAGCTCCGCGTCGAGCGCCACGAAGACGACCTACTACAAGGACGTGGACTCTGACGGTTACGGCGACAAGTCGGACACGGGCTCGGCGCTCTGTGACACCACGAGCACCTACAAGGTCACGACGAAGACCGACTGCAACGACAGCAGCGCGGCCATCAACCCCGCCGCTACTGAGGTGTGTGACGCCAGCAACACGGACGAGGACTGCGACGGCCTCTCCGACGACAGCGACAGCTCGGTGTCGAGCACGGGCAAGACGACCTACTACAAAGACGCAGACTCTGACGGTTACGGCGACAAGTCTGACACCGGCTCGGCGCTCTGTGACGTGAGCAGCACCTACAAGGTCACCACCAAGACCGACTGCAACGACGCTAGCTCGGCGATCAACCCCGGCGCGACCGAGGTCTGTGACCCGAGCAACACCGACGAGGACTGCGACGGCCTCTCCGATGACGCCGATAGCTCCGTCTCGTCGAGCGGAAAGACGACCTACTACAAAGACGTGGACTCTGACGGTTACGGCGACAAGGCTGACACGGGCGCGTCGTACTGTGACAGCACGAGCACCTACAAGGTCACCACGAAGACCGACTGCAACGACTCGAGCGCGGCGATCAACCCCGGCGCGACCGAGGTGTGCGACGCCAGCGACACCGACGAGGACTGCGACGGTCTCTCCGATGACGCCGACAGCTCCGCGTCGAGCGCCACGAAGACGACCTACTACAAAGACGTGGACTCCGACGGCTACGGCGACGACTCGGACACGGGCTCTTCGCTGTGTGACATCACGAGCACCTACAAGGTCACGAGCAAGACCGACTGTGATGACGCCGTCGCGGCGATCAACCCCGGCGCGACCGAGGTGTGTGACCCGAGCGACACCGACGAGGACTGCGACGGCCTCTCCGATGACAACGACAGCTCCGTGAGCGCCAGCAGCAAGTCGAGCTTCTACAAGGACGTGGACGGCGACGGCTTCGGTGATGACACGGACCCCGGCGAGGCCCGCTGCGACGGGTCCACGGGCCACCCCGCCGATGACAACAGCGACTGTGACGACGCCGACGCCGAGATCAACCCCGACGCCACGGAGATCCTCTACGACGGCATCGATCAGGACTGTGACGGCGGCGACATCGCCGACGCCGACGGCGACGGGCAGATCTCGGAGAACGCGGGCGGTGAGGACTGCGACGACACCGACGCCACCATCTTCGACGGCGCCACGGAGGTCTGGTACGACGGCGTCGATCAGGACTGTGACGAGGCCTCGGACTACGACGCCGACGGCGTGTCCCGCTTCCCCCGCAACTGGAGCTGAGGCCCAACGGAGTTATGTACTCCGCCCCCGAGGTCCGTCATGCCCCGCAGCCGTCGTCCGAACTTCACCCCCGAGCAAAAGCTCAAGATCCTCCGCCTTCACCTCCTCGAG
>JAKLKD010000169.1 GCA_023150845.1 Myxococcota bacterium
GTGGCAGGCGAAGAAGAGCCCCCAGGCCGGCAGCACCCAGGCGATGCGCGCCTCGGCCACCTCGGCGGCGGCCTCGCCGAGGTTCACGCCCCACAGGACCCAGGCGAGACACCCGGCGGTCAACGCCAGGACCAGACCGACCTTGAGCCGCACTTAGCGAGCCCGCGGTCGGAGCGTCTGCAGGCCGATGAGGGTGTTCTGGATGGCCTGGCCGTCCTCCAGGCCGTAGAGCGCCGGGGGCTCGGCCTCGGTGACGTCGGTGCCGAACATGCGGTCCCAGATGGTCAAGGCCTGGCCGTAGTTGCCGTCCTTCTTGGCGCCGTCGCGGGTGTGGTGCCAGGAGTGAAAGTGCGGGTTGTTCAGGAGCTTTCCCCAGGCGGCGTTGAGCGGGGTGGTGGGATCCCAGCGCAGGTTGGCGTGCTCGAAGGCGTCAAAGAAGGCGCCGACGAGCAGGACCCCCGGCAGCACGGCCTCGTGGAAGCTGGAGATGTCGAAGATCACACGGAAGAGCACGACGGGGATCAGCGTGAGCTGCACAAGATCGACGAGGTGCATCCGCAGGCCGGAGCTCGCGTTGAGGTGCTCGGCGCTGTGGTGCGTGCGGTGAAAGCGCCAGAGGATCGGCACGCGGTGGTCGGCGTAGTGGACCCAGTAGCGCGTGAAGTCCAAGATCAAGAGGGTGATCAGCGCTTGCGCCACGGGGTGTGTGAGCGCGCCGAGGGAGATCGCGCCGGAGGCGCTCGCGCCGAGCGCGGCGTCGATCGCCCAGATCAAGCCGATCCGCGCGCCGTACAGCGAGCCTCCGGTGATCACGTTGAGCAGCGTCTCGTGCCAATCCACGCCTGGGCTTACGCGGGGGCGCAGCGCGCCGAGCCCGAGGAATAGGACGATGAACGAGGCCGTGGCCACAGCGGTCCAGGGCACGGGGGTGACCTCCTGTCAGGGGATGATTCTATCCCAGGCGGAGGGCTTGTTGCAGGAAGAAGGTGGACCATCGCCTGCGCTTGCTCTACGATGTCCTCTTGACTGCGAGTCGGCGCATGACGTCCCGTCGGCCCCGATTCGGGTCACCGCTGGAAGATCGTGAGCTTGAAGTCCGAAGAGCCGCTGAACGAGCAGTCGCGATCCGGCCCCCGGGCGGACGCCCTCATCGGGCGTGTCGTCGCCGGGCGTTACAAGATCACGCGCCTCATCGCCCGTGGGGGCATGGGCGCGGTCTACCAGGCGGAGCAGCTCCCCCTCGGCCGGGCCGTGGCCCTCAAGGTCCTGCACGAGCCCGCGAACAACGGCGAGAACGTCGAGTTTGACAAACGGTTCTTGCTGGAGGCCTCGTCCCTCGCGAAGCTGAGCCACCCGCACACCGTCACGCTCCACGACTACGGCCAGGCTGAAGACGGCACCTTCTTCTTGGTGATGGAGTACGTCGATGGCCGCCCGCTCTCGCAGCTCTTGCAGAGCGAGGGCCCCATGGCCCCAGACCGGGCCGTGCGCATCATGCTCCAGGTGGCCCGCGCCGTCCGGAACGCCCACCGCCACGGCATCGTGCACCGCGACCTGAAGCCCTCAAACCTCCTCGTCGCCCGAAACGCCGACGGCGAAGACGTCGTGAAGGTAGTGGACTTCGGCCTCGCCAAGCTCAGCGAGGGCGACCAGGCGATCACCGTCTCCGGCATGATCTTGGGCAGCCCCCACTGCATGGCGCCGGAGCAGATTCAGGGCGGCGAGATCGACGAGCGCGCTGATCTCTACGCCTTGGGCGTTCTGCTCTTCCGCTGCGTGACCGGGCAGTACCCCTTCCACGGCACGACCTCGACGGCGACGATGATCGCCCACCTCCAGGCCCCGCTGCCCAGCTTGGCCTCGGCGGCGCCGAACCTCGTCTTCCCCGACGGGCTTGAGGAGGTCATCCACCGCTGCCTCGCCAAACGCGCCGAGGACCGCTACCCCGACGCCGGGGAGCTCATCAAGGCGCTCTCGGCCATCGGCCGTGTCGGCGCGGAGGAGCAGTCGGCGATCTCGGCCCCGAGCGCGTCTTTACGGATGCAGGGCCCCGTCGTGGTGCCGCCGCCCGTCGCGCCGCCGCCCGTCGCCTCCCGTGAGCGCCCTTGGGGCCTCGTCGCCTTGGCGGCCCTCGCCGTCGGCGCGCTCTTCGGGCTGTTGGTGCTCGCCTTGGCCCCGGGTCGCCCGGAGGAGCCCGTCGTCAAGGCCCCCCCGGCGGTCACCACCGTGCCCGTCGCGGTCTCCACGACCCCGGCTGGGGCGAAGGTGAGCGTAGACGGCGCGGCCTTGGGCGTCACCCCCCTGCGGGTCAGCCTGGAGGGCCGCGGCGCGCCGGACCTGCGCAGCTTTGAGGTCAGCCTCGACGGCTTCGTGCCGGTCATGGTCGAGCGGGATCTCTCCCAAGGCCAGGTTGAGCTGAACCTCACCCTCAAGCCCCTTGTCGTGGAGCCCGTCGAGGCGACCCCGCCCACCGCGCCCCCTCCTGCCGAGACCTCAAGCGGGCGCCCCAAGGCGGATCGCCCCAAGCCGAAGGCCCAAGAAGGCTCCGACACCCCCAAGCCGCCCGTGAAGACGGAGGAGGGCCCCCCGAGTGACCAGAGCGCGCCCGCTGGCTACAAGGCCAACCCCTTTGACTGAGCGTACCGGCCTCGTGCCCGGCCTGCTTCGCCCCGCGGCGCTCCTCGTGCTGCTCCTCGCCGCGCCCGTGGCCTGGGCCGCGCCGAAGGACGAGGCGCGGCGGCACTTCAACCTCGGCATCGAGTACATCGCCGCCGGGGACTACGAGCGTGGGATCGCCGAGTTTAAGCTCGCCAACGAGATCCTCCCGCACCCCGTCGTGCTCTACAACATCGCCCGCGCCTACGCCGACATCCAGGATTACGAGAACGCGATCCTGTACTTCGAGCAGTACCTCCTCACGAACCCCATCGACCGGGCCGAGGTGGAGTCGTACATCAACACGATGCGCGCCCGCCAAGAGGCGAAGCTCGCGCCTCCGCCCGTGAGCGGCGGGGCAGGGGGGAGCGGCGGCGTCACCGGCGGCGCCCGGCCCGTAGGCCCCGTGGCCACGGCGGACGAGCTCGCCGAGCTGCAGCGCCACGCCCAGGAGCTCCAGGCCCTCGCCACCCGCCTCGCCGAGCGTGAGCAGGCCCTCGCCGACGCGGCGGCGGCGGGTGAAGGCGGCGGCGGCGAAGGCGGCGGTGAGGGCGGCGAAGCTGGCGGTGAAGGCGGCGGCGAGGTTGGCGGTGAGGGTGGCGGCGACGAGAGCCCGCTGGCGCTCGGCGACAAGGGCCTCGTCGAGGACCTCTACGCCCGAGTCGTCGTCACGGCGTCCCGCTTCGCCCAGGACCCGCTCAACGCCCCGGCGGCGGTCACGATCATCAGCCAAGACGACATCCGCATGTCCACGGCCTCCACCGTCGCCGAGCTGCTCCAGACGGTCCCCGGCCTCGACATGATGCAGCTCACCGCGGCGAACCCCGAGGTCTCGATCCGCGGCTTCAACCAGCGCCTCTCCAACAAGGTGCTGGTGCTCGTCGATGGCCGCACGGTCTACATGGACTTCATCGGCTCGACCTTGTGGTCGTCTTTGCCCATCACCCTGGAGGACATCGAGCGCATCGAGATCATCCGCGGGCCGGGCTCGGCGATCTACGGCGCGAACGCCTTCGGTGGGGTCATCAACATCATCACCCGGGCGCCGGGGGACGTGAGCCAGCAGAACCAGGTCGCCGTCTCTGGCGGCACCGCGGGCCTCGCTAGGGGCAGCGTGAACCTCGCCGGTCGCCAGGACCGCCTCGCCTGGAAGACCACGGCGGGGGTGCAGCAGCTCGGCCGCTGGTCTCAAGACGCGGATCCCGCCCGGGTGGACCTCGGCTCCCCTTATGGCGACAACCCCTACTCGGTGCAGTCCGCCACGGCGAGCGCCATGCTCCAGTGGCAGCTCACGGAGAAGGGCTTCGTCTCCGTCTCCGGCGGCGTCAACGACGGCCTCTCCGAGTTCTACTCCGTCGGCGCCCTGCGCCTGTTCGGCATCGACTCCACCTCCACCAACGCCCGCGTCGACCTCGGCCTCGGGCCGCTCTATGTGCGCTCGTTCTACAACCGCTTCGGGGCCACGGCGCAGTCCTGGTACGCCCCGACGAGCGGCGAGGTGCTCGGCGGCGACATCTTGAGCCAGGCCTGGGACACCGAGGTCCAGGTCAACGAGGCCTTCGGCGCGAACGACCAGCACCTGCTCACCGCCGGGGTCGGCTTCCGCCTCAAGACCATCGACTGGGTGTTCTTGACCCCGGGCGTCAAGGTGGAGCCCCACGTCAACGGCTACATCCAGCAGCAGTCCACCTTCGGGCCGGTCACCCTCAACGGCGCCTTACGCATCGACCGGCACCCTCTGGACAACGTCGGCACCCGCCCCACGGCGCGGCTGAGCATGGTGACCCGGGTGGGGGAGGGCCGCGTCATCCGGCTCAACGGCGGCAACGCCTTCCGGAACCCGACCTTCTTGGAGTCCTACACCGACCTCTACCTCAGCACCGACGTCGACGGCGTGCTCGTGAACAGCATGGGCTCCGAGGTCGTGCGGGAGCGCACCGACGCCAGCTTTACCCTGGAGCCCGAGAAGATCCGCTCCTTGGAGCTCGGCTTCTTGGACCAGTCCAGCGACTCCTGGCGTTTTGAGGTGGCGGCCTATGGTTACCAGGTCGTGGACCTCATCGACCTCGGCTCGGTGAACGCTGAAGACAACCAGCTCAGCTTTGATGACGACCGCGGCGCCTACATCGCCGGGGAGAGCCGCTTCGAGAACGAGAGCCCGGTGTTCTGGGCTGGCGGCGGTGAGGTCGAGGGCGCGTGGTTCGGCGTGCCCGGCCTCGACATCCGCCTCAACTACTCCTTCGAGCGCATCGTCTCCATCGACGAGGACGGCACCTCGACGCCGTCGAACGCCCACCCCACCCACAAGGGCCACGCCGTCGTCGCCTGGCGCAGCCCCTGGGATCTCGACGTCTCGATGACGGTCTCGGGCTACTCCGCCCAGGCCTGGCCCATCCGGAGCTACGACTCCGCCGGTCAGGTCGTCGTGGACCTCGTCGATGTAGACGCCTACACCATCGTCTCCAATAAGCTCGTCTGGCACCCCTTCGGCTATGACGACCTCGACCTCTCGGCGAGCGCGTGGAACTGGCTCGCGCTGCTCCAGGGGCCCCACACCGAGTACCCCCTCGGCCAACCTGTCGGCGCCCGCCTCTACGGCGGCGTGGCCTACCGCTTCTGAGGAGGAACGATGAACCTCGCCTTGCTCCTCATCGCCGCCTGCGCCTACACCCCGCCCATCGACAGCGCCAACCCCGACTACCCCGACACCGCCGGGCTGAGCGGCACGGTCCTCGTCTCCTTGACCGAGGGCTCGCCGGGCCGGGGCCATGTGCTCGTCTACGACGTCAACAACCCCCCGGCGCCCGCGGGCCTCGGCAGCCCCGTGGACCTCGCCACCATCGCGCCCTCGGAGTTTGAGGGGGCGGCGGGCGGCGTGTCCTCGGCGCCTTGGGCCGTCGCGGGCCTCGGCGTCGGCGCTTACCTCGTCACCGCGCTCATTGACAACGACGAGAACTTCTCGCCCTTCTTCGACTTCGCCGCCGGGGCGACCTGCGGCGACACCGTCGGCGCCTACCTCACCGACCTCACCACCCAGGCCCCGGCCCCGGTGGTCATCGACAGCCTGCCCGCCCAGATCGACGGCCTCGTCGTCACCGCGGCGAAGACGCTCTCCACCGAGCGCCCGGCCTTCGACGTAGACGGCTTCACCCTAGGCGCCCCGGCGCCCTTCGGGGCGAGCGCCGCCACCTTGGACCGCGCGCTGACCTCCCAGGCCCAGCTCGTGAACCTCACGAGCCGCGGCGTCGATCACCCGCTGCTCTCCCTGAACGGCCCCGAGGCGGCGGCCTGCGCGTCGAGCTTCTTGGTGCGGCTCCTCGACCTGGACCAAGACGGCGAGGTGGATCCCCACGAGAACCCCAGCTACGCCGCGCTCGGCCTCAAGAGCGTCTACCCCAAGGTCTACCTCATCTACGCGGCGGACCTCCAGGGCAACCCCGCGGACCCCGCGGCGGGGCGCTACATCAGCGAGGCCGTCGTCGCCACGGACATCTTCATGCCGCCCTATGGTGAGTACGCGGCGGGGGACTCCTTCTTGAGCCCGAGCCTCCCGGCGGTGTTTTTGCCCGCGGCGCTGCACATCGCCGCCGACGGCACCGAGACGGTGGTGCAAGGCGCGGACATGCCCGCGGGGCTCTGGGCGACGGTGGTGGTGCAGGACACGGGGCAGCTCTGGGTCGTGCCCAACGATCTGGGCGACGAGGCCCTCGCGGCGCGGTATGGCTGGGATCTCGAAGGATTCGCTTCTCAAGGGCCCGCTGGCTTGATACCGATTCAGTAGCCCCCCGAGGATGCCCTCCCCATGAACGACCCGCTCTCCTCAAGCGCGCTCCTCCCCGCGGCGCTCCCGGTCAGCTTGGGCGTGTTTGAGCCCGACCAGCACACCCAGACCCTCGCCGTCTCGAAGCAGGGCGCGCTCCTGGACCTCCAGGGCGGCCCGCCCGTCGGCGAGATGATCTGGCTGCACATCCAGCTCCCCAAGGGCGTGACCATCGAGGCGACGGCGACGATCCGCCCGCGGAACCCGGATCTCGGCGACGGCGTGCCCGTCGAGTTCTCGATGTTTATGCACGGCTCCCGGGGCGTGTGGAACCAGTTCATGGGGGAGCTGGAGCTGGCGGCGAGCGAAGGGGGCCGTGACCGCCGGGTGTGGACCCGCGAGCGCCACATCAGCCTGCTCGTGCGCGCCCAGGAGCGGGAGTGGGTGAGCGGCGACGTCTCCCAAGGCGGCGTCTTTGTGCCCTCCAAGATCCTGCTCCCCGAGGGCACCAGCTTCAAGCTGGAGCTCATCCACCCCGACACCCAGCACGTCTTCCCGGTGCAGGCCCGGGTGGCCCGGCTTCAGTACGGCCACGGCGGCGACGTGCGCGGCATGGGCCTTGAGTTCTTGGGCATGGATGATGAGCGCCGCTTCTTGCTCCAGCGCTTCTACAACGAGGGCGTGGCCCCGCTGTGAGCGCCACGTCGTGTTGGCCGGGCAGGGCGAGGTGACGCCAGCCCGCCGCGCGTCTACAGTGGGGCCGTGATGCGCCGCGCTTCGCCCCTCTTGCTGATGTTCTTGGCGACGGCCCTCGCCGTCACGCCATACCTCGTGCCGTGGGCGCTTATCGGCTGGTCGAGCACGCCGACGACGCCCTACGTCTACATCCCGCCGATCGAGCGCCCCCCGGTGACGATCGTGCTCCCGCCCACCCAGCTCGCCGACGAGGCGCCAGAGGACGCGCCGCCGGAGGAGGCCCCGCCCGAGGAGCCGCCGCCTGACGAGGCGCCCCCCGAGCCCGCCGAGGACGACGCGCCGACCTTCCCCCAGGCCGACGTGCTCGCCGCCAAAGACGGCGTCGTGAGCCTCGACGTCGTGGCCGAGCTCGACGGCCCCAAGAGCCTACGCGTCGGCCGCCCGCGCCCGGTGAAGCGCCCGGCGACGCCCCCAGGCGAGAAGAAGCCGCGCCCGCCCCGGAAGAAGCCCGAGTGCCTGCCCGAGGCGCCGGAGATCGGCGAGGTGAGCCCGACGGCCCACCGCGTCGAGGAGCAGCTCGTCGATTATTACGCCAACCACCTCCTCGACGTGGAGCAGCTCGCGGCGTCGTGGTGGAAGCTCGACGAGGACGGCGAGCGGGTCGGCGTCGGCATCGGCCGCATGAAGTGCGGCAGCCTCCTGCGCCAAGGCGGCTTCAAGAACGGCGACGTCATCGTCGGCGTCAACGGCATGCCCATCCAGTCCTGGTCCGACGGGGTGAACGCCTTCCTCAAGCTGCGCTCGAAGCGCCTGCTCTGGGTGGACGTCGTGCGCCGCGGCGAGCCCGTGCGCCTCGACTTCTTGCTCGTCGAGCCCGGCCTCGCGAAGATCCCCAGCGCCATCGCCGATCCCCTGCTCAACCCGACGGTCCTCGTCGATCAAGAGCTGGCCCGGGCGGAGCTGCCCTGGCTGCAGCGCACCCTCGGCGGCGGCAAGGACCGCCGCGCCCAGCGTAAGGCCGAGCGCGCCTTGTGGGAGAGCCTCAGCGAGGCCTGGCTGGAGGAGTCCGGCGCCAACGAGGACGAGGAGGAGGAGGCCGCCGCCGAGACCCCGCCGCAGACGGACCCCAAGGCCCCGCCACCCCAGCGCACCGACGCCGCCCAGCGTGAGGCCGCCAAGGCCGCCGAGGAGGCCGCGAAGGAGGCCGCCAAAGAGGCAGCCAAGGAGGCCCGCCGCGACGGGCCCGAGGCCAAGACGCCCCCGCCCGAGGCCGACGATGCCAAGCCCCGCCCTTGAGCGCCGCCTCGTGCTGGCGCCGCCCCCCGCCGAGGTCTACCGCCTGCTCACCGAGGCCCAGGACCGCTGGTGGTGCCAGCGCGTGACCCCGGCCTTGAAGGTCGGCGCCGTGGCCACCTACCGCTTCGCCGACGGCGAGACCCTCCGCCTGGAGGCCCTGATGATGGACCCGGCGGAGCGTGTGGTCTATCGGGTGGCCGAGGCGAGCCTCTCCGGCTGGACCGGCAGCACCATCGCCTTCTTGCTCCGCCCGCACCTCACCCAGACGAGCCTCACCCTGGTGCATGAGCGCCTCGGCCTCGGCGCGGCGGGCCCCGATCGCCAGCGCGCGGAGCAGCTCTGGACCCTGCGCCTCACGAGCCTCACGGCGCTCACCCGCTTCGGGGCCGGTCAGCCCGGCTGAGCGAGGAGCCCCAGGCGCCGCGCCCGCCAGCGCATGAGCGGCATCGCCCGGCGCGCCCAGCGCATCCGCCGCATCGCCTCGTGGGGATCGACGAGGTGGGTGGTCGGCGGCTTGTCGCCGAGCCTGCGCAGGAGCTCCCCCAAGGGCACGGTGAGCTCGTCCTGGAGCGCCACGAGCTCGGCGAGCAGCATCGCGAGGGGGCGCAGGAGCGGGCCGACGCCGTAGCGCGGCTGGAAGCCCCCGACGATGTAGAGGTGGCGGTGCTCAGGCCGCACGAGCCCGGCGTAGAGCTGGGGCGTCTTGCCGACGACGGGCACGGTGCCCGGCGCCAAGAACGGGAAGCTCAGGTCATAGCCCGTGGCGCAGACGACGAGGTCCACGGCCTCCTCGGCGCCATCGGCGTAGGTGATCACCCCCTGCCGCGCGCTGAGGACGTCCTTCCGCACGGTGATCTTCCCGTGCTGCAGGTAGTGGAAGACCTCGGTGTTCACCGTGGGGTGGGCCTCAAAGAGCCGGTGGTCGGGCGCGGGCAGGCCGTAGTCCTGGTAGCGGCCGAGCAGGAGCGGCGCGAGCAGGCCCATGACCCAGCGCTGCACAAACACCGGCATCCAGGGCGAGACGAACTCCACCGAGGGCTTGCCCCACAGGGTCTTGGGCATGAACCAGTAGCCCCGACGTAGGCTCCAGCTCGCTGAGGCGCCCACCCGGGCGGCCTCGCTCACGATGTCGCAGCCCGAGTTGCCGCCGCCGACCACGAGCACCCGGCGCCCGCGGAGCTGGTCCGGGCGCTTGTAGTCCTTGCTGTGCAGCACCTCACAGCCCGCGTCGGCGGCCCAGGCGGGCAAGGTCTTCGCCCAGTGGTGGCCGTTGCAGACGAGCACGCCGCGGTAGACCTTCGTCACGCCGTCCTCAAAGCGGACCTCCCAGCCCCGGGCGCCCTCAACAGGCGTGACCGCCACGACCTTCGTGCGGAAGCGGATGTGCCGCCGCAGGTCGAAGGTGTCGCAGTACTCCTTGAAGTAGGCGGCCATCTGGGCGGCGCTGGGGAAGTCCGGGTACGACGCGGGCATGGGGTAGTCGTCGTACTGCGTCGTGAGGCGGCTGGAGATGATGTGGGCCGTCTCGTAGACCCCGTGGGACCAGTTCCCGCCGACCTCGTCCGAGGCCTCGACCTGCTCATAGGCGAGGCCCCGCTCGCCGAGGGCCTTGGCGACGGCGAGCCCGGTGGGGCCAGCGCCGAGGACGAGGAGGGGGGCGTCGACGTCGCGCATCCCTCAAGCGTAGTAGAGTCTTCCCAACGAATCAACGGCCCAGAGGTGCGCATGGACGTCAAAGGTCAGGTGGTGGTCATCACGGGGGCGGCGAGCGGCATCGGGGCGGCGCTCGCCGAGGCCTTCGGCGACGCCGGGGCGCGCCTCGCCTTGGCCGACCGTGATCACGCCGGGGTGGAGGCCGTCGCGGCGACGCTCAAGGCCCGCGGGGTCGAGGCCCGGGCCTACCCCCTGGACGTGTCCTCCCGCGCGGCCTGGCAGGCCCTCGCCCAGACCACCTTGGCGGAGCTCGGCGGGGCGCGGGTGCTCATCAACAACGCGGGCATCACCTTCTTGGGCAGCTTCGAGGCCACCCCCGTCGAGGACTTTGACCGTGTGCTCGCGGTGAACCTCGGCGGGGTGATCGAGGGCTGCCGCGCCTACCTGCCTCAGCTCCGGGTGGCCCCGGCGGCGCGTATCGTGAACATCTCAAGCCTCTACGGCCTCGTCGGCGTGCCCGGGCAGACGGCCTACTGCGCGAGCAAGTACGCCGTGCGGGGCTTCTCCGAGGCGCTCCATGAGGAGCTGCGGGGCACGACCGTCGGCGTGACCGTCGTTCACCCCGGCGGCATCCGCACCAACATCATGAACCAGGCGAAGACCGGCGGCGAAGGCGCCGAGGCCACCGCGGCGAACATCCGCGACTTCTTCGCCAAGAAGACCATGCGCCCGGCGAAGGCCGCCGCCCTCATCCTCCAGGCCGTGCAGCGCGACCAGCACCGCCTGCTCATCACCCGCGAGTCCGTGCTCTTCGACCTCGCCCGCCGCCTGGCGCCGGAGTGGGGCAACCGCTTCGCCGTAGACGGCATGGTGCGCGGCATGGGCCTGGGGAGCCCCAAGCGGCTGATCGGGAAGACTTGAGGGGAGGCCCTGGATGCCTCCGTAGACTTTGGCTGGAGTCGTGAGGGGAGGAGGGCTATACTGCAAGCTCGGTCTGAGCGGCGAAGTTGTGCGTTAGGAGCCTTGAGCATGATCGAGAAAAAGAGCAATCGCGACAAAGCGTATGTCTACCATCTCACGCACATCGACAACCTGCCGTCGATCTTGAGCCACGGGCTGTGCTCGCGGCGGGGCCTCCAAGAGCGCCAGCACAGATTCAATGATGTGGCCGACCAAGGGATCCTCTCCAGGCGCGCTCCGCATGGGCTTGACGCCTATGTTCCTTTCCACTTCATCTGCCGGAGCCCGTTCGACTACCGCGTCATGAAGAGCGCGCCGGATCGGCGCTTCGTGCTCATCGCCGTCCACCGGAGCCACGCGAGGGAGCGCGGGTGGCGTGTCTTGTCCCGCCACCCGCTCGCCGGGGGGCGTCCGCCTGAGCTGCTGCGCTGGGACGAGGGCATCGAGGCGATTGACTGGGAGCTGATGGACCAGGAGCGTCGAGATTTCGACGACTACAACACCAAGATGGTCTGCATGGCAGAGGCGCTGTCGCCGGAGCCTGTTCCTCTGGCGTTCTGGGCCAACGTATACGCGCCCAACGATCAGGTTAAAGAGGAGGCGGAGCGTGCGCTGCTCGGGTTGAAGTCGGTCAAGGTCTTTCCAAACATGTTCCCCTAGGGGTGCCGCTGATGCTCCAGCTCCTCCGAGGCAACCTGTTTGAGAGCGGCGCCGTCGCGCTGGTGAACACCGTCAACTGCGTCGGCGTGATGGGCAAAGGCATCGCCTATCAGTTCGCCCGCGCATACCCGGCCTACGCCAAGGATTACGTCCGGCGCTGCGAGGCCGAGGAGGTGCGGCTGGGCGAGGTCTACGCCTATCGCGACGCTGGGCGTGTGCTCATCTCGTTCCCCACGAAGGGCCACTGGAAGGCGCGCTCGCGGCTGGCCGACATTGACGCGGGCCTCGCCTCTCTCCGCGCGCTGATTCAGCGAGAGGGGCTCGCCTCCGTCGCTGTGCCCCCCTTGGGCTGCGGCAACGGCGGGCTCGCCTGGGCGGATGTCCGGCCGCTGATTCAGGCCCATCTGGGCGATCTTGAGGGCGTCACCATCGAGGTGTATGAGCCTGCTGGAGAGCTCCCGGCGCTGACCGAGACGCTCCCCAAGATCTCGTTGAGCCACTATGTGCTCGTCGGTCTGCGTGTGGGTCTGGGCACGCCGAACAAGCTGAGCCTGCAGAAGGCCGCGTACTTCTTCAACGTGTTCACCCAGACGTCCTATTTTGCGTTCCGGCCCCACAAGTTCGGGCCTTACGCCCTCGCGATCGACCCGATGCTCATCGACATTCGCGATTATCTCGCCGCCACGAAGCTCCCTGTTGAGTTGATGATCGAGGACGGCCTGCGGCGCGGTCTGAGCGGCCAAGACAGCGACCGCCTCGCGCGCTGGCTGCCGACGCTTGAGCGAGTCTTGGAGTTCTGCAAGCGGCACATCTCGTCGCTGGAGGCCCTGGCGACGGCGCACGCGGTGATCGCGAGACGAGGGCCGATGACGCTGCCCCAAGTCGTCAGCGACTTCTTCAACTGGTCAGAAGAGAAGAAGGCACGTTTCACAGAAGTTGCCGTTGTCCAAGCGGTTCGGGTCTTGGAGGAGGAGGGCCTCGTCACGCGGGGGCTCTTGGGGTTCGAGGTGAGCGCGCCCCGAGTGGAGCGGCAGGCCTCGGTCGCGGAGACGCTCACGCTGACCCTTCGTGGCCCCGTGGTCGCCGCGTTGATTGGACAAGCGTTGGCGCGCGGCTTGGCGCCTGAGGCGCTGGCACGCGGACTCGTCGCCCAGGGCCTGGGCTTAGGATCCGCGGACGAACCCTCCTGACGGAGCGCGCGTCGTGGTCGGTTGTGACGCTTGCACGAACGATGGTTGGCCGCGCGCCGCGGAGTGGTGTGTGAGGCCCGCTCGGCGGTGAGGGAGGGCCTCCTGGCGATGAGATAGGCCCTCCCGGCGATGAGCCTGAGCTTCCTGTCAATGAGTGAGGCCCGCCCGTCGATGAGTGAGGCCCACCCGGCGATGATCGGGCATCGCCCG
>JAKLKD010000170.1 GCA_023150845.1 Myxococcota bacterium
GGCCGGGGCGAGGGTGGCGCCGACGGCGGGCTCAGGGGTCAACGTCTCCCCGGCGCCGTCGTACCAGGTGACCTCGTGGGAGCGCATCGCCGGGGCCGCGGGGCCGGTGACCGGGCCCATCTCGACGCCGCGCAGGGCGTTCACCCGCTCCAGCACGAGATCGGCGCTGCCGAGGCGCTCGGCGGGGGAGGACGTGGTGAGGTCGCGGATGAGCGCCCGGACGCCCTCGGGGTAACCCTCGCCGGGGTCCAGGGGCGGGTGGCTCTGCTTCTGCATCATCAGGCGCATCGCCTGCTGACGGTGGCTGCCCCCGGACGCCATCGGGAAGGCCATACGCCCGGCGACGAGCTCGTAGAACACGACGCCCAAGGCGTAGAGGTCCCACTTCACCGGGTCGAGGGTCTTGGGGTCCACCCACTCCGGCGGCGCGTAGCTCACCGAGCCGAAGGCCTCGTCGGTGCGGGTGATCGCCTCGCCCTGGAGGTCGGCGGCGATGCCGAAGTCCACGATCTTGAGGCTGCCGTCGCCCTCGACGAGCATGTTCGAGGGCTTGATGTCGCGGTGGCGCACGCCCATGCGGTGCATGTAGGCCAAGGCGTCCGCGGCCTGGCCCAAGAGGTTCAGGGCCTCGGGCAGGGGGCAGGCGCCCTTCGCGATGCGGGACTCCAAGGACTCGCCGTTGATGAACTCCATCTCGATGTAGGGCAGCTCACCCTCCATCCGGACGTTGCGCACCTTGACGATGTGCTTGTGGTTGAGCGTGAAGAGGATCTCCGCCTCACGCACGAAGCGCGCCTTCACCGAATGAACGCGGCTCATGCCCGCGTCGAGCACCTTCACCGCCGCCAGGATCCGCGGCGCGTCCCGGTTGTGGCAGCGGTACACTGAGCCCATGCCGCCCTGCCCGAGCGCGCGCTCCACCACCCAGATGTCGATCGGGTCACCGGGGCTGAGCACGCTGGACTCCCGTAGGGGCACCTCGACGGTGACGCTTCGCGTTATTCTCGCTCAGGCGTCATAAGGCCGTCTACTCTGTCGAAAGTACCATCAGGAGGCCGAATGGGCAAAGCGCGCGTGTGGCGAGTCCTGACGCTCCTGGGCGCCGCGTGGGGAGACGCCGCCTGGGCGCAGTCCTGCGCCTCCGGCCCGGTGTGTGTGGACCGCTGGGACTTCGACACCCTCACCGAGGCCGTCGAGTACGCCCAAGACGCGGGCTTCACCTACATCGAGGTCACCTCCGACTACGACCCCGCCGAGGAGTCCCCCGCCGACGCCAACCCCTGCGCCACCTTGGCCCTCAACGCTGACGCCGACCTGCACATCGAGGCGCTCTCCGCCGACGTGCGCTGGCCGGGCCTCCTGGTGAGCGGCGGCGCGCTGACGCTCAGCGGTGGATCCGCCGTCGGCGCCTGCGAGCGGTCCTATGAGGAGCGCGTCGCCGAGTACGACGCCTCCACCTCAACGTCACTGCCCGTGCTCAGGGGCTACGCGGCGAACGCCCAGCTCATCGCCTTCAACACGAGCGTCGCCGTCGATGGGGTGACCTTCGACTACAGCGAGGTGATAGTCACCGACGAGCGCCTCGGCGCCTTGTTCCTCTGGGACAGCTCCCTCGACGCCTCGGGGGGCACGAGCGTCTTGGGCTTCCCGCGGCGCGGGGCCGTCGAGGTGATCTCCGACGACGAGGACGTCACCGCCAGCTTCACCGAGGTCAGCTTCAGCGAGAACCAGGAGCTCGCCCTCATCATGCGCCTGACGCTGAGCGCGTCGATGGAGCGCCTCGACGCCGACGGCCTGCCCGCCGAGCCGAGGCTCGACGCCACGCTCACGGGGACGAGCTTCTTCGCCAACTCGCCGGGCTACGGGATCTCCTCCGATCTCTACGTCGAGGAGCTCAGCTCCTTGAGCATCGTGAGCGGGGTGCACATCGGCACCGGCGACGGCGTCGCGATCTACGCCCACGACACCCACGTCTCGATGAGCGCCTCGACGATGAGCTCCTACGAGCGCGGCTTCAGCGTCACCTCAGCGGACGGCTTCTTCACCGGCGCCTTGGACGAGAGCGACGACGTGAGCCTGGAGATCCTCGACTCCAGCTTCATGAGCTTCTACAACGACGACGAGCACGGCGGCGTCGTCACCGCGTCGAGCGGCGACATCACCCTGAGCGGCGTCACGGCGAGCGACCTCTCCGCCCGCTACGCGCCCTTCGTGAAGGTGTCCTACGCCCCGAGCCTGCTCATCGAGGACCTCGTCCTCACCTCGTTCCAGGTCACCCGGGCCCCGAGCGCGGCGATTCACGCGGAGCAGGTGGACGTGGTCACCCTGCGCCGGGCGATGGTCTGCGACGGCCAGTCCTCCAGCGACGACGCGGGCGGCGGCGTGGCGCTCTACGTCAACGGCCTCGGCGGGCCGGAGCAGCACCTCGACGTGCACAACCTCGCGTTCTGGGGCAACCGCTTCGGCGAGGGGCGTTACCCGGCGGCGGTCTACGTCGAGGACGTGAAGTACGTCAACCTGCTGCACAGCAGCTTCATCGGCAGCGACGAGCCCACGGGGCGGGACGCCTACGCGGTGAAGCTCATGAACGCCGACCGCGACCGCTACGACATCACGAACAACCTCATCCAGGGGCTCACCAAGGGCGTCTACCTCAACGAGAGCTACGAGTTCTCGGACAACAGCGCCAAGGCGACCTACAACCTCTACTTTGACGTCGATGTGCCCTTCGGCACCGGCAAGGGCAGCTACGACCTCACGACGAGCTACGTCAACGCCTACGACCCGGGGATCTGGGCGCCCTTCAACCCGGTCGATTGTTCGACGCCGCCGCTCCTCGGCTACGGCGCCTTCGCCATCGACAAGGGTGACCCGGCGCGCTCCGGGGATCCCGACGGCAGCCTGCCCGACCTCGGCGCCTTCGGCGGCCCCTACGCCTGGGAGCTCCCCGACGACGACGGCGACGGCTTCACCCTGGGCCTCGACTGTGATGACGGCGACCCGAACATCCACCCCCAGCAGATCGACCTGCGCCTCGACGGCGTCGACCGCAACTGCGACGGCCAAGACTCGCCCCTGGACGAGCCGATCTACGAGGGCCCCGGCGACGACACGGGCGCAGACGACACGGGTGTAGACGACACGGGCGTCGATGACAGCGGGGAGACGCCTGAGGCGCTGCCCCCGCACCTGGAGTACTTCGGCGGGCGGAGCTGCGGCGGCTCCACCGAAGACGTCACCAGCGGCGCGGCCTTGCTCTTCGTGGCGCTCTGGCGGCGTCGGCGCCCGGCGCGCTGAGGCCCCGCGCCCGCATCTTGGCCCTAGGCGCCCATCTCCGCCGGGATCCGCCGTTCCTTGGGCTATGATGTTGAGAGCACGGCGTTGTTCTCGGACACGCCCCGGAGTGACGATGAGGACGACCGGCTGCTCGTGGGCGCGTGAGGGGGTGTTGTTCGGGCTCGTGGGGCTCCTGGTCCCGGGTTCGGCCTGGGCGAGCTGCACCGAGGTAGAGCTCGGCGAGAGCCTCTTCGAGGCCTTGGGCCTCGGCAGCGAGGGCGACGGCACCATCAGCCTCCTGGGCGACACGGAGCTGTGCTTCGACGAGGGCTGGAGCGACGCCGACGCCCCGGACTGCCTCTACGTGCTTCCGGGCAAGAACCTCACCATCACCGTTCAGGAGACCGACGGCGTGTCGGGCCTCACCCCGGTGTCGTTGCCCGGCCTGCACCTCCCCGCGATCGTGAGCACCCGCACGATCGTGTCGGTGAAGGACGCGAACATCGTCGGCATCTGCACCAGCATCTTCTCCGGCGGCGCCAAGGCGCGGGTGTTCGTCGAGGGCGATCACACGATCAACTTCACCGACGTGACCCTCGAGGGCGGCTCGCTCTACGGCCTCTACGCTGACGACGGCACCATCGACGTGCGCTTCACCGACCCGCTGACGGTGTTCGCTGAGAGCTTCGTCTCCTACCCGGCGGTCAAGCTCGCCGGGGCCGCCGCGGACTACATGCAGACCGGCGGCGTGCTGAAGGAGACCACGGACTCGCCCGCCCTAAAGAGCTACGGCGCGACGGTCACCTTGGAGGACGTGACCTTCAGCGGCAACGGCGGCGACGTGAGCGGCGGCGCCCTCTTCCTGCAGAACGGCACGGTGAACATCACCGGCGGCAGCTTCACGGACAACCACGCCGCGAGCGGCGGCGCGATCTGGGGTGACTCCTCGCTGAGCTTGACCCTCAACGGGGTCTCCTTCTCCGACAACACCGCCCAAGAGTACGGCGGCGCCGTGGCCGTGAACACCATCCAGAGCCTCACCCTGGCCGACGGCACGAGCTTCGACGGCGACAACGCCCGCTTCGGCGGCGCGGTGGCGATCAACGCCTCCCAGACCCTCATCGTCGAGGAGGCCCGCTTCTCCGGCACCTGGGCGACGGACTCTGGCGGCGCGATCCTCGCCAGCGGCGGCAACTGGTCCATCGGCACGGCCTCGGCGGCGCCGAGCTTCACCTCAACTTCAGCGCCTTCGGGCGCGGCGATCACCTTCATCGGCGGCAACGTCTCCACCAAGGTGACGAACGCCACCTTCTCCGACGTGAGCGGCGGCTACGCCATCGACGTGAGCGCGAGCGTCTCGAACCGTGTCGACCTCTCGGGCCTCACGAGCCCCGACGGCCTCGGCACCGGCGGCCTGCTGCGGGTGCACTCCGGCGGCTACGCCATGCTCTCCAGCTCGACGATCACGGGGGTAGACGCCAAGGGCGCGCCGACCCAGCTTGAGGCGGACGCCGGGCTCATCGAGGTGAAGGCGGGCGCCCTCGACGTACACAACAACGTGCTCTGCGGCTTCATCGCCGACCCGCTCCAGCCCCTCATCAACATTGACGAGCCCAAGCTCTCGGTGAGCTTCGCCGGGAACACGCTCATGAACCTCGACGGCCTCAGCGCTGGGCAGGGGTTCATGCGGGTGAGCACCACGCAGTCGGTCTACGTCTACAACAACAGCTTCATCGGCGCCGCGGACGGCGCGCAAGCGGGGATCCTCGGGGACCGCCTCGGCAGCTTTATGGCGTTCAACAACCTGTTCCATCAGCTCGCGACGGGGATGCTGCTCGTCGGATACGCCGACCTGGACGCCTTGGACATCTCCTACAACCTCTACAGCGACACGGTCGGGGCGGCGGTGGAGCTCAGCGGCGACGTCTACACCCCCGACGC
The DNA here is from genome assembly GCA_023150845.1 of Myxococcota bacterium. Taxonomy (GTDB): domain Bacteria; phylum Myxococcota_A; class UBA796; order UBA796; family CAJQPC01; genus JADKFE01. Next base: position 5,218 of record JAKLKD010000170.1, read on the forward strand.
GAGCTCCAAGGTCTACAAAGATCCCCGCTTTGTGCGCGCCTTTGACCCCACGAGCTGCGGCGTCTGGCCCTACCTGCTCTCCGACTCCCCCGCGGCGAACGCGGGCACGACGAAGAGCGACGGCGCCCGGGACGTCGGCGAGTCCGCCTACATCGGCGCCTGGGGTGTGCTGGACCCCGGCGATGACGCCGCCGTAGACACCGACGGCGACGGCCACACCATCATCGACGACTGCGACGACAACGACGCCGCGGTCTCGCCCTCGGCGCCGGAGCGCGCCGGGAACAGCGTCGATGACGACTGCGACGGTGAGGTGGACGAGCGCCCCGACACCGGCCAGGACGACACGGGCACCGACGACACGGCCACGGACGACACCGGCGTCGGCGACGACACCGGCATCGTGGTGGAGCCCGACCGGGACGGCGACGGCGTGCCCGACGACGAGGACTGCGCCCCGGAGGACGAGGGGCTCAGCGAGGACTGCCCGAGCCGCGTCGTCTACACCGGCGGCCGCCTCGGCTGCGCGACGGCGCCCCCCGCGGGCCTCAGCGCCTTGGGGCTCCTGATTGTTGGACTCGCCGGGGCTCGGCGACGGAGGCCCTCAATCGTCGGTTAGACTGTTGAGGACCGCGCGCCGGGAAGGCGGCGGGTGGAGCCCCCCTCGTGCCCTCAAGACCCTCGGCCGGCGCCTGGCTCGCCCTCGTGTCCTGCGGCCTCGCCCTCGGCCGCGCCTGGGCGATGTCGGGCGCGGCCTTGGGGCCCGTGCTCATCGACGACGCGGCGCTCCTGGTCGGCCTCGCCGAGGTCTACGGCGGTGAGGAGGTCTCGTTCGTGGTGGCTGAGGGCCTCGACGCCCGGGGCGTCGTGGACTGCCTGACCTTGCCTGAAGGCGCCGACTGGAGCTTTGAGGTGAGCGACGACAACGGCGACGGGGCCTTGGCCACGACCGCCCTCCCGGGCTTCCGGGTGGCCTCGGCGGGCGCGTCCCTCTCGGTGACCGGCGGGGCTTTGGTCGGCTGGTGCGGCGACGACAGCGACGAGGACGGTGACCTCGACCTCTACGCCCACGCGCTGGCCGACCACACCGAGGCGAAGATCAGCCTCGTGGGGGTGACGCTCGGCGCCGACGTCACGGGCCTCAGCGCCGACGCCCACAAGGCCGGCCTCTACGGCGCCGCGGGCGCCCTGAGCGTCGAGGACCAGGTGGTGACGTCTCTGCCGTTCACGGCGGTGAAGCTCCTCGGCGCGAAGTTTACCCAGACGGGCGGGCGGTACGTCGACGGCGAGACCACGGCGATCCTCTCCATCAGCGGCGAGCTGTTCCTCACTGAGGTGACCTTCACCGGGGGGCGCGCCGACCGCGGGGCCCACGTCTTGGCTGAGGGCGGCTCGTTGACCGTCTCCGGCGGCGTGTTTGAGCGCGGCGTCGCCACGCAGAAGGGCGGGGCCATCGCCGCCCAAGACGCCGTCGTCACCCTCACCGACGTCGAGGTGCAGAGCAACAGCGCGGCCCAAGGCGGCGGCCTGTGGGTTCAGGGCGGGTCGTTCACCGCGACGGGCGGGGCGCTCAGCGGGAACGTCGCCGACGAGCACGGCGGCGGGCTCTACGGCCAAGGCGCGGCGCTCTCGCTGAGCGGCGTGCTCATCAGCTCAAACCTCGCGAGCGTGGACGGCGGCGGCGTCTACAGCGGCGGGGAGGAGGGCGCGCTCACCCTCGACGGCGGCGCCGCGCTCATCGGCAACGAGGCCGTCGAGCACGGCGGCGGGGTCTTCGTCGACTCCGGCGCCTTGGAGGTGCGGGACGTGCGCTTCACCGGCAACGGCGCGGCCGAGGGCGGGGCCATCGGGGCGCGCGACGCGGCCTGGGTGGAGGTGACCAACGTCGAGCTCGTCGGGGACACGGCCTCGCTCAAGGGGGGTGGCCTCTACCTCCAGCGGGTCGTCGAGGCGCGGCTCTGCGGGCTCCTCCTCGACGGGGTGACGGCGGCGCTCTCCGGCGGCGGGGTCTACGCCTTGGACACGGCGCTCACCCTCGGTGACGGCGGCGACTGCGCGGCGAGCGAGATCACCGGCGCCGCGGCCCCCGAGGGCGCCGCCCTGAGCCTGGTCGACACGAGCGCCGCCCCGGACGGCGTCGGCCTCAGCGTCGTCGGGTTGACCCTCACCCAGCTCAACCCCGGCGAGTCGGGCGGCGAGGCCCTCTTCGCCTCCACGGCGGGCGCGGTCTCGCTGCGGTCGCTGAGCGCGCCGAGCGGCCTCGGTGACCTCGCCCTGCTCACCGCCGTCGAGGCCGCCGTCACCCTGCACGACCTGAACCTCGTGAACCTTGGTGTCACCGACAGCGCCCAATTTGCTGCAACGCAGCAAAGCCTCATCCAGCTCACCCGACCGGCCTCGGTGGACCTGCAGCGTGTGGCGGTCTGCGGCGTCGTCGGGTCGGGCGCTGAGGCGCTCATCGACGTCGAGGCCCCCGTCGGCGACGTGCTCATCGAACGGAGCGCGCTCTACGGGCTCACGGGCTTCGCCGCCTTGGTCCGGGTGCTCCCCGACGACACCGGGGCGAGCGCCGCCGCGGTCACCCTGCGGCACAACAGCCTGCTCGGCGCGTCGAAGGGCTCGATGGACGGCGCGGAGCTGCGCGCCGAGCGCGTCACCGCCACGGGCAACCTGCTGCACCGCCTCGACGCCGGCCTGATCTTGAGCAGCTCAAGCGCCGAGACCTACAACCTCTTCGGCGACACCGTCTCCGAGCCCCGGCGCGACGAGGACGGCGCCGCGGTCCGCATCGACGAGACCTCCACCGACGAGGTCGAGGCCCTCGGCCTCGTCACCACCTTCTCCGAGGGCTCGTGCGCGGCGCCGCCTGAGCTCTTAGAGGGCTCCCCGGCGGTGAACGGCGGTGATCCCGCGGGTGAGCGTGACCCCGACGGGTCCATCGCCGACCAGGGCGCCTTGCCCACCACGCTCAGCGACTCCGACGGGGACGGCTCTTATGACGTGGATGACTGCGCACCCCTCGATCCGACCATAGGGGACACCGTGGCGGAGCTCTACGGCGACGGCCTCGACAACGACTGCGACCCCAGCACCCGAGACGACGACGAGGACGGCGACGGGCTCCTGCGCGACGTGGATTGCGACGACACCGACCCCTCCCCCTGCCCGCCGACCTGGGTGTATGCTGGCGGACGCGCCGGTTGGGGCTGCGCCGCTGTCCCCGACGCCGCGCCGCCCGTCGGGATCTTGGCCCTCACGCTCTTGATCCGACGCCGACGTCATGGCCGAGGGGCGTGAAGATGCCGCCGCTTCACACAACTTTTTTTTGTGGGCTTGCCGCCGGGCCTGGGCTCTGGGATGCTGAGCCCGCACGCTGGGAGACTCTCTGACTCCGCTCCTCTGGCTCAGCTTGGCCGCGCCCGCGATGGCCTTCGACGCCCATGGGCTCACCCTGGTGCCGGGCCAGGGCGATCCCTCCGACCCGCTGCTCCTGTGGCAGCCGTGGACCGCGACGAAGGGCGACTGGGTGGGCGGCCTGACCTTGGAGGGCGCGGACAACCTGCTCTTGGCGTCGGTCCAGGACGTCAACCTCGGCACCTCCTATGAGATCGCCCCGGTGGACGGCCTCGTCGCCGCGAACCTCACGGGCAGCTACGCGCTCCACGAGGGCGTCGGCCTCGCGATCACCGCGCCGATCTGGCTGGGTCACGGCGAGGACCTCTCGGCCATGGGCACCCCGCAGCGCCTGTATGGCCCGAGCCTCAGCACGGTCCGGCTGTGGGTGCCCATCGCCCTGCTCGACGAGGCCGAGCGCGGCTTCGGGCTCTCCGTGGTGCCCTTCACCGACCTCGGCTGGGGGCTCGGCGCCACGAAGACCACGCTGCGCAGCCCCGGCAGCGGCCTCGGCGCCTTGGTGGCCATCGGCGTGACCGGCGGTCCCCTGCGCCTCACGGCGAACCTGGGCGCTGAGGTCCACCCCAACAACCTCATCTACCAGGTCGAGGGGGACACGAGCTCCGGCATCGCCCTTGACCAGCGGGTGCAAGGCATCGCGTCGGGATCTTTGGTCTACCAGACGAAGGGCGCCTTGGCGGTGCACCTCGAGGGCAACTTCTCGCCGAGCCCCCGGTCCCAGGCCGCGCCCCCGGCGGAGCTGCTGCTCATGGGCTCCCGGCCGATCAACGAGCGCTGGCGGGCCTTCGCCGGGGCGTCTACGGCGATCACCGCGGCGCCCTCCGCGGCGACCTGGCGCGGCTTCATCGGCGTGAGCGCGGCCCACCGCGCGCCTCCGCCCGCTCCCGAGCCGGTGGTGGCCCCGGTCTACGGCCCCGAGCACCTGCTGGTCACCGTGGTGGACGCCCAAGGCGCGCCGCTCAACGCGAGCCTCAGCGTGATCGGCCGCGACAACCTCACGAGCGTGCCCATAGGCGAGGACGGCCAGGAGCCCCTGCTCTTGGGCCCCGGCCAGGCCGTGCTGGTCGCCGAGGCGCCGGGTTATGGCCGCCAGCTCCGCGAGATCAGCCTCGACCCCGAGGCCCTTAGCCCCGAGCGCCTGGAGCTCGTGCTGCACCCGGCGACGGGCGGCGAGGTGCTGGAGCTGCGGGTCGTCGATCCCCAGGACCGCGCCGTCGAGGGCGCCCGCCTGGAGGTCGGTGACCTCGACCTCGGCGACCTCGGCTCCGGCGGCTGGGCCCGGGTGGAGAGCCTGCCCGCCGACGCCCAGCCCCTCACGGTCACCGCCCCAGACTTTTTGCCCGCCGAGGCCCAGGCCCAGCTCAACACGCCCCAGCAGCTCGTCATGGAGCGCCTGCCCGGCTCGGTGCGGGTGACGGTGCGCAGCGCCGAGGGCCCAGCGAGCGACGTGTTGGTGCGGGTGCTCGGCCCGGAGCTCATGGCGCCCCTGCGCCTGGACAGCGACGGCCGCCAGACCTTCCAGCTCGCCCCCGGGGAGTGGACCCTCGCGGCCTCGTCGCCGCGCTTCGGCCTGCAAGAGCGCAGCCTTGTGATGCCCGCGGACTTCTCCGGGCTCATGGAGGTGGAGATCGTGCTCTTGGAGGCGGCGGCGGCGCCGACGAGCCTCTCCGTGCGCCTCGTGGACCCCGAGGGCGCCCCGGTGGAGGGCGTCGAGGTGCTCCTCGACGGCCAGCGCATCGGCACCTCGGGCAGCGGCGGTCGCCTCAAGGTCGAGGGCCTGCCCCAAGGGGACCACCAGGTCACCGTGCAGGACCCCCGGCTGCGGCCCATGGAGCCGATCCCCGTCACCTTGGGCCCCCAAGGAAAAGAGCTGCTCCTGCCGCTGGCGTACCTGCCGGGCTCCTTGCGGGTCATCGCCCGCCGGGGCGACGCGCCCGTGCCCGACGCCCGCATCCGCTTCTCGGGCCCCGCCAGCCTGCCGTCGAGCCCCCTCGGCCCTGACGGCGAGGGCTACTTCACCCTCGACCCCGGCGAGTGGGTCGTCGCGCTCTCCGCGGAGTCCCTCGGCGTACAAGAGCGTGAGGTGCTCGTCGAGGCCGATGAGACCTCTCTGCTCGTCATCGACGCGATCCTCGCCCCCTCCGAGGAGGGCGCGTCCCGGCTCACCGTGCGGGTGAGCGGCCCCGACGGCGCGCCGCTGGGGGACGTCGCGGTGAGCCTCGACGGCCAGGCCTACGGCGCCACCTCCTCCGGCGGCACCTTGACCCTCGACGGCCTGGACCCGGGCGCCCGGGTGCTGCGCATCGACGGCGGCGAGCTGTACACCGAGGCCGAGCTCAAGCTCAAGCTCAAGAGCGGCGACAACGTCGCCGAGGCCAAGCTCGCGTACGAGGCCGGGGCGGTCACCGTGCGGGCGGCGGCGGAGTCCGGCGCGGTCATCGACGCCTTGGTGCGCTTCTTCGGCCCAGAGAACCTGCCCCCGTCGAGCCTCGGCGCCGACGGCGAGCGCACCTTCCACCTCGACCCCGGCGACTGGGTCGTCGTGGCCTCGTCCCCGGCCTACGGCGTCGAGGAGGAGGACCTCACCGTCAAGGCCGGGAAGAACAACAGCGTCAAGTTGAACTTTACACTTCGCGCGGCGGAGTCAAAGGCGCCTCTGGAGGAGCTGGCCCCGCGGCCGGTCACCGTGCAGGTGAAGCGCGCGGACGGCGGACCCCTGGTGGCTGAGGTGCGCGCCGTAGGCCCTGAGCGGGTCGAGCCCCAGCGCACCGCCACCGACGGCCAGCTCGTGCTCTCTTTGCGGCCGGGGACCTGGGAGATCATCGCGACGGCCGCCGAGCTCGGCACGGCGCGGAAGACCTTGACCCTCACCCCCAAAGAGACCGAGGCCACCCTCGTCTTTGAGCTGGGGGAGCGGAAGGTCGAGGTGAACACCGACTCGGTGAAGATCCTGGAGCAGGTCTACTTTGACCTCGACCGCTCCACGATCCGCCCCGAGAGCTTCGCCTTGCTCGATCAGGTGGCGAACACCCTGCTCCTGAACCCCCAGCTCCGCCGGGTGGAGATTCAGGGCCACACCGACAGCAAAGGCACGGCGGAGTACAACCTCACGCTCTCCCAGGCCCGCGCCGAGGCCGTGCGCGCCTACCTTGTGAGCCGCGGCGTGGCGGAGTACCGCCTCATCGCCGTCGGGTATGGCCTCAGCCAGCCCTTGACCCAAGAGACCAGCGACTCCCAGCGCGCCCTCAACCGGCGTGTGCAGTTCGTCATCTTGGAGCAGGGCGCGGCCAAGGTCGAGGAGCCGCCGACCCCCTGAGCGCGCCGCGGAGGCGAGCGTCGCATGACCCGGGCGCCTGAGGGCGTCGTGGGGGAGGTGTGTTTGGGGAATGGGGTTAAAGATGACGAGTGTGTTTAATTATTATGTGATGAAAAATAGTGGCGATGTCGCCACTAATGAGCGGGAAGGTAACCATGTGACACGCTGGCTGGGCGAGCTGGGGGAGGGCGGTTGTTGGGTGGCGTTGCGCGGGGCTTTGTGAGGAGCGAGCGGCTCAGATGGGGGTGAGTGGGGTGGTTGTCGGGGGAGATGGGCAGAGAGGATGGGATGTCGCAAAATTGAATAAATGCGACTGAAGAATGTGGTTGAAGGTGTTCTTGGCTGAAAATTCGTCGAAACTGAGGGTTTGGAGGCCTTTGGAGGGCGCTGGATCGTGGATATGGGTGTTTCGGTGGGGCTCACGAGACGCCGTGTGAGGTGAGGTTCAACCAGACTGAACGCGCCGTGCGTGTGCTCGTGGCGTGGAGAACGACGCGTCATACGGGACGACGCTGCGCTTCGTGTGGCGTGCGACAACTCGGATCGTTCCACGTGGAACATCTCCGAGTGGTGGCGTTGACGCCAAATTATGTGAGGCGAGTAGGGGGCGGCTCACGCGGTGCGAACCACCGGACGACCCCCCAGACCCCCAAACCGAGGCCCCCGGAGCCCCAACCGGACCCCCGGAGCCCCAACCGGACCCGAAAGACCCCAAGCGGCGCCCCGGGACCCCAAGCAGCCTCTGGAGGACCCCAACCGGACCCCGAAGTCCCCAACCAGCACCCCCGGACCCCAAGCAGCACCCCCGGACCCCAAGCAGCACCCCCCGGAAGCCACGAACCGGACCCCAACCGGCCCCCGAAGCCCCCGATCGGCACCCGGAGACCCCAGGCCCCCTCAGACGACTCCAACCGGACCGACGGGGCACCCCGAGGACCCGCAAGCTCAACCTCAAGCCCCGAGGCCACACCACTGACCCCGAAGCGCCGGTCCAAAGACTGCGCGGGGCACCCCCGAGCCCCAACCGACCCCAATGCTGCGCCTCAGACGACCCCATCGGACCGAAAGGGCACCCCGGGGACCCCCAAGCTCAACCCGAAGCCCCGA
>JAKLKD010000171.1 GCA_023150845.1 Myxococcota bacterium
CGCCCGCCGTCGCCGCCGTCGCCGGGGCGCCCGCCCTGGGCGTTGCCGGTGCCATAACGCCCGCCGTCCGCGGCGGAGACGTCGAGGTCCCCGTCGATATAGCTGTCCCCGGTGACCAGGAGGATGAGGGGCATGTAGCTCTCATTCCCGGTGGTGGAGGTGTCGGGATCGTCGGTGTCGACGAGCATCGTGACCGTGGCGGGGACGTCGAGGGCCTCGAGCACGAGCACGCCGCCGTCGGTGCGTAAGGTCGAGTCCAGGGGTGAGCACGCCGTCCGCGGCGCCGTCCGCGTCACCCACGCCGCCGTCTACGGGCGTCGGGAGCGGGGTCATGATCGAGAAGATGTTGTCCACACCGCCCGAGGCCGTGAGCGCGACGCCGTTCACCGAGATCGTGCAGTCGGCGTCGATGGCGTCGGCGTCGATGAAGAACACCGTGCTGAGCACCGCCGAGGTCTTGGGGGAGCTGGGGTTCCCGTCGCCGTCGCTCACGACGGAGGGGCCGACGACGATGTCCGAGCAGCTCGTCGTGATCTTCTCCGCGCCGGTGAAGCCCCCCGCGCTCGACAAGATGTGCACCACGACGGCGGCGCCCGGCGGCCCCGCGTCAGGCTGGAGCAGATCCGCGGCGTAGGCGGACTTCGGGGCGAGCAGCCCGATCAGGGCGGGCGCCGCGGCGCACAGGAGAGCACGAGCGTTGGACGTCATGTGGAGTTGCTCCGGGGTGGGGGGCCTAGGATAGCCCCGACCACGTCGGATCGTCGCCACTTTTCGGCGCGCGGCCGCTCAGCGGGCGCTGAGGCGAAGCACCTGCTTGCCGACGGCGTCGGTCAGCCAGATCTCGTCCAAGCTCTCGGCCCAGATGCCCATGAGGCCGCCAGCCTCGACGTCGAGGGTGAGGTGGTCGATGAGCTCACCCTCGATGGTGAACGCCCAGACGGTGCTGGTGGCGTTGTCGGTGATGAGCACGACCTCACCGACGATCGCGAGGCCCGAGGGGGCGACCATGCCGTGATCTTCGCCGTGGATGAGGTTCCACATCTCGGCGTCGTCCACCTCATAGTGCTCCGTGCCCCGCTCCTTCGTGCGCAGGTCCGAGCCGCGCTGGCCGGTGAGGGTGTCCAGCACCTTGATGGTGTTGTTCCCGGTGTCGGCGATGTAGAGGTACGAGGTCTCGTGCTCAAACTCGACGTGGGACGGGATGCCCTCCACACGCAGGACCGAGCCGGTGACGTACTTGGCGATGATGCCGTCGCTGTGGTCGTCGTAGCCGACACCGTGGTCCACGGCGAAGTCGTAGCGCCCGATGGCGCTGTTGTAGCCGTCAAACACCCAGTAGACGTTGTCACGCTCCCAGGCCATGCCCATGCAGTAGGGGCTCTCGTGGAGCATGTCGAGGTGGGAGCCGAGGTCGGTCTCGAAGCCGTAGAGATCCGTGAGGTAGGCGACGGCCTCGGGGTTTGAGGTCGCGAAGATGTCGCGGTTGGCCGACCAGAGCGTCGGGCCCATGAAGTAGTTGGCCTTGCCCTGGCCGTTGTAGGTGTTGCCGCTCTCTTGGCAGGTGCCAAAGGTCATCGGCGCGCCGAAGGCGATGGCCGCGGCGTTGTCCATGAAGTGCAGGGCGTAGGGATCGACGAGGCGCTCGCTGGACTGGTTGGGGCCGCCCGCGTCGTCAAAGATCACCATCGCGTCATCGGAGCCGCTGACCACCCACAGCTCGCCGGGGACCTCGGGGTTGAAGGCGAGGTCGCGGGGGTTACGCAGGCCGTTGTCCGAGGTGCCGATGACGGTGACGTTCACCGCGTCGAGGCTGTGGGCGCCAGCGCCGAGGGCGGGCACGGTGAGGGGCTCAACCTTGACGTCTTCGGACTCCTCGGGCTTGCAGCCGAGCAGGCTGAGGGCGAGGAGACAACAGGCGGCGTCGCGTGCGGACATGGGTTCAGGCTCCTTGTGGTGCCTTTAACTTGGTCGGTCAGTGCCTAGGGTCGCAACCCTCCGCGACGATTCCTACGATTCTTGACAACTCCCGCAGGGCGCGAGAGACCGGATAGACTGCCCCAAGGAGGTGCCTATGTCCCAGGCCGACGAGCCCAGCGACCCCAAGCCGACGACGACGAGCGCGGCTTCAAGCGCCATCTCCGACGCCCGCGCCGCCGCCGAGGTGAAGGCCCTCGGCCGCCTCGTGAGCGAGGCCGCCCACTCCTTGCTCGACGGCGTCGAGACCTTACTCTTGGGCCGGGTCGGCGCCGCCGAGGACGCGATCCGCGAGTCCGAAGGAGATCCCCTCACCCGCCTCCGCGCCGAGCGCGCCCTCGACGACGAGCACCGCCAGAAGGCCCAGGCCAAGGTCATTCAGGAGCGCGACGCCCGCCTCCGCCGCGCCCAGGAAGAGCTCGCCCGCCTCAAGGCCGGGGGAGCGAGCCCGGCCCCGGGTGAGCCCCCGGAGCCCAAGACGCCGGAGGGCCGGAAGCGGAGCTTGTGAGCCCGGTCAGGTCGCCGTGTTGACTTTGGGTCGTTGAGGCGCTTGAATCTTGCTCCCAACGACTTCGGAGTTTGCCGTGTCCATTGACCGCCTTAACGAGCGCCTCGATCAGATCGCCTCTCGCGTGCCCGTCGTCCGTGGACGCGGTGAAGAGGCCACCAAACAAGCCCTGGTCTTGCCGATGCTCGACGCCTTAGGCTTCGACATCTGGAACCCACTGGAGGTCTGCCCCGAGTACGACGCCGACTTCGCGACCCGGAAAGGCAGCCAGAAAGAGCGTGTCGACCTCGCCGTGCTGCTCGACGGCACCCCCCGCATCTTCGTCGAGGTGAAGTCCATTGACACGGTGCTGGACGGGAATGAGGGCCAGCTCGCCCGCTACTTTAACGCCTCGCCGACCGTGTCCCTGGCGGTCATCACCAATGGCGTCGAGTACCGGTTCTATACCGACACGGGCGAGCCGAACCTCATGGACGCCCAGCCGTTCTACACGCTCCGCCTCGACACGCTGGAGCGAAACCTGGACGTGCTGGCGCGCTTTCACAAGTCCGTCTTCTCTCCGACGGCCATCCGCGATTACGCCACGGACTTGAACTACACCTGGAAGATGGTGCAGCACCTCAAGGCTGAGCTTGATCTGCGAAACCGCGAGCCCTCAGACGCCTTCGTGCGATGGATCCTCGCCTCCGAGCGTATGTACGACGGCCGTGTGACCGGCGGCGTCGTGGAGCGTTTTCGGCCCATTGTGAAGAACGCGCTGCACATGGTCTTGCGCGACGTGGTGCGGCGCTCGGTCGCGGCCCTGGATGAAGGCGTCGTCGCGGCGCCTGCAGCGGAGCCAGCGCCGAGTCCGGCCGCGCCACCACCCGCCGCCCCCGTCGAGACCGACGATCCCAAGCTGAAGTCTCAGACCACGGAGCAAGAGCTCGCAGCCTACGCCGCCGCGCGGCAGGTCTTCGCACGCTCTCCGTTCGCGAACGCGCAGATCTTCGACGCCTCCTCCCGTAAGGACGTGCCGATCGAGCTGCTGTACAAGGACACTACGGGCTACTTCGGCATCTACCTCAACAAGCCTGGGTGGTGGGTGATTCGGGTGGTCTTCTCAAAGACCTCCTGGGTTGGCTTCAACCTCCCCGCAGACGTGGGCGAGCCCCTTGTGCCCCGCGACTTCACGGTGCTCGGCCCCACGCCGTTCTCGCAGTTCCGCGTCGAGATCAAGTCCCCCGAGGACCTGCTCAAGCTGAGCGCCCTTTGCAACGCGGCATTCAGAGCGTGCATTGAGGAGCGGGCTTCCACCCGCTAACCCCACGAGACTCCAGCAAAAAAATCACAGATCCCCTCGTCGGCGCCACCCAGTGGTGAACCCCAACGCCGACGAGGTGCCCTGTGACCCACACCCTCTCCGCCATCCTCTCGCTCTTGCTCATCGGCTGCGCGCCGCCCCCCGACGCCCTCGGCGACGAGGCGCCCTTCGCTGCGCCGCCCAGCGAGCCCGCCGAGGCCGATGACGAGGCCCTGGACGACACGGGCTGGGACACCGGCGAGGACGGCATCCCGCGGCCTCCCCCGGCCTGCTCGGGGAACGCCTGCGACGGCCAGGACCCCGTGGCCATGGGCTGCACCGGCCTCAGCACCCTCGCCAACGGCACCAACGGCGCGGTCACCTGGGCGCTCCGTTACTCCTCGGTGTGTCAGACGGCCTTCGTGCGCGCCTGGCGCCACTCCACCGCAGGCCAGGTTCAGGCCCGGGTGTGGCGTGAGTCTGACCTCGTCACCTACGAGGTCGACGAGCCCACCGCCGCCGTCGCCGACAAGCTGAGCTCGGGCATGGTGTACTGCCCGTCGGGATCCTGCTCGGCCATGGCCTGCGCGCGGGACTCCTCGACGGGCAGCTACACCTGCAGCGACTGGAAGTGAGCGCCGCGCTCAGGCCGTCTTGAGGCCCCGACGGGCCTCCGCGGCGAGCAGCCGCCCGCAGAGGTCAGCGATCCGGCCCATGCCATCCAACCCGAGCGCGCGCTCAACATCGCTGTTGTAGTTCGTGTTCATGTTGATGTCGTAGGTGTAGCGCTGGCCGTCGGCGCCGGTCACGAACTCGATGCCCGCGACGTCGATGTGGTGGGCGGCGCAGAAGCGGATGTAGGCCTGGATGAGCGGATCCTTGGGGTCCATCGGCTCGGGGCTGAACTTGCTCTGCGTCGCCGCCGTCTCGCCGACGGGGCAGAACGCATCACCGATGTTGCACGCATCGGCGGGGCAGAGCTCAAAGCCGCCGTCCGTGGCGGAGCGCATCGCGAAGAGGAGCTCCCCATCGACGATCTCGACCCGGGTGATCGAGCGGCTGGGGGGCTCGACGTACTGCTGCAGCAGGGTCACGCCGTCGAAGGGCTCCTCAAAGTTGGGGCCGTCGACGTAGGCGTCGAAGGCCTGGAGGTCGCGGAAGAGCTGCACGCCGAGGCCCTTGCCGCCCTGGTTGTGTTTGGTGATGAAGGGCGTGTCGAGGCGCCGGGCCTCGGTCTTGAGGCGCTCGCGGCCGACGACGGCGATGGTGCGCGGGGTGAGGATGCCCGCGGCCTCCAAGGCGGCGTGCTGGCGGACCTTGCTGACCTCAAGCGCGAAGGAGTGGCTGCCGTTGACGACCCGGGCGCCGCGCTCCTCCAAGAGCCCGAGGAGCTCACGGACGTAGTGGATGCCGCCGCCGTGGCCGCGGGTGTGGGCCGAGGGGCTCATACGGTTCAGCCAGATGCCCTCGGCGGGGTCGGCCTGGAGATCCAAGGCGCCCTCGGCGGCGAAGTGTTCGGTGACCGGGAGGCCACGCTCCGCCAGCGCCCGGCGCAGGGGGGGCATCCAGGCTTCGTTCTCGAAGAGGACATGAATCATGAGAGCAGACTCCACGGGATCAGGATGGGTGGGTGCTGGATGACCTGCACGCGGTGTGGTTTCAGAGCTGCTCCTAGACCAGCCGGGCGGCGATCCTGCACACGCGGAGCCTTTACGTCACGGGGTCGTCGCGTGGATCGTGTGAAATAGGTGGGCCAGCGGGCTGTCGCATGATTTATTGCGACTGAAGCACATCCAATTCCGGCGAACGATCCTCGTCACGCAGGAGCCCCCGTGATCGCAGCGCACGGGCGACCATCGGCGCCTGCAGCTCCAAAGTGGTGAGATCGATCACCACGGCGGGCAGCCCGGGCTCCGCCGCGCGGCCAAAGTACGCCTCATGGCGCCAGCGCCGCCCGTCGCAGAACATCGGATCGTTCACGATCCGCTCGGTCGCCTTCCACAAGGGCCGCAGATGGGAAGGAAACGATTCCGTTGTCTCAATCTTGAAGCTGTCGAGGTTGAGGCTGAACCAGTCGTCTTGCACCTCGAAGGGGTCGAGCACCTCATGTGTGCCTTTGAGGCGGTTCGCGTCGAGGAGGGCGTAGCGGTAGTTGCCCCAGGTGTAGGCCAGGTCACGGAACCGCTCGTCTTCTTTGGGTTTGAAGTGGTCGACGCTGTCGCGCACCTCGGGGAAGACGAGCAGGGCGGTGTAGGCGCAGCGGCGGTGGTACACCCGGCGGAGGTCAGGCAAGATGCGCGCCCAGATGGACGGATCAAGCTGCCTTCTCCTTGGCCCCCGTCGTCTCGGCGCGGCGGGGTCACCACGAAGCTCCCTCAGCACACGCTCTCCGGGCTCCCCCACCCGCTCGGCGAAGTCGGCTGGCTCCGGGGCTGGGTTCACCCGGATCACGGCGCGGCCTCGTCATCGAGCAGGTGTCGCATGTGGTGACGCCAGCTCAGGTAGCGGGGATCGTTGGGGTTCAAGACCGTGAGCAGGCGTTGACTCATCCGACGCGCGTCCGCGCGGGAGAGCCCTGGGGCGCCGATTAAGCGCGCGGCGTCGGCCAGGGCGGCCTCGGCCTCCACGGAGCGATCGTCGCCGAGATCAAACACGTCGGAGCGTAACCACGAGGAGACGTTGCCCCGCAGGTGCCAATGGTCCCGGGCGATCTCGACGCCGCGCGGCGTGAGGTCGAGCTTCCACAAGGCGTCCGTCGCCTCGTCAAAGTGGGGCTCCATCGAGGCCAACACCAGGGGCGAGTGCGTGGCGACGAGGAGCTGGAGCTCGGCGCCGACGCCCACCACGCCGCGCAGGAGCGACGGCAAGAAGGTGCGCTGCCAACGGGGGTGCAGGTGGGTCTCAGGCTCATCGAGCAGCACGACGAGCTGGGGCGCGCGGGAGACCCCTAGACGGCCCGCGAGGTCTTCGTGGGCGGCCCAGAACCAAGTGAGCAGGTACGCGAGGCGCGTGACGCTGAGCACCCCGGCAGGGGCCAAGGTCAAGGGCACGGTGAGGTTGTAAGGCATCACCACCGTCGGCATCAGGCGCACGTCTTGGCGGCCCAAGGCGGTGGGCTCGCCGGGGCGAATCTCGGCGCCCGCGGGGCTCAGCGCGCTTAAGGTGCGGCAGAGCACCCCAAAGCGGGGGTCACCGCTGCGCTGCCAGTCCACCCAGTCGTGGATGAGGCCCGCGCAGAGGGTCTGCTCGGTCAGCACGCCGCCAATGGGAATGGTGCGCCGCAGGCCCTCCATCGCGGCGCGTGGCTCTACGAAGTACGCCTTGGGGTTCGGCACCTCCTCCCCACCGCCGACCACCTCAACGCCAAGGTTTCGGAGGGGATCCCACAGCCACACCGCGCCATCGGCCCGGCCGTAGACGACCAATGGATGCAATTGCCCAGGATTAACTCTACTCCGCAACCAGGTCGCCGCTCGGGGCTCCCAGCGCGCGTTGACTTTGACCTCGCCACCACGGCGCAGCAAGAAGGCTTCGATCCATGCGTCGCCAGGCCGCGCGGGGATGATGGCGGGGTTTCCCATCGCGCCGGTCAACATCCACCAGGCGAGCTCCAACAAGAAGCTCTTGCCCAGGCCGTTGTCCCCAGCGAAGAGGTTCACCCGCGCGCCGAGGGGGTCGAGCGACATCTCCTCGGCGGGGCCGACGTTCTTCATGCTCAGAGCGCGCAGCATGGGGGCTCTCCAGGGCGGGGATCACTCCGTCTTAACCGACGCTCTGCCGGATGACCGCTCAGGGCTCACCAGCCTGATCAGGCTGTCACATTAAACCATGCGACAGCCCTCAGCCCCCCGCGCCCTCTCCCCCGGCCTCGCCCTCGCCGCCGGCCTTCTCGTCGTCGTCCTTCGCGCCGTCGGCCGCCTCATCGGCGCCGGTCACCTGCTTCACCCAGGCCTTCACGGGATCGGTCCAGCCCTTCCAGGCCTTGTCGTCGCGTTTGGCCATGACGGTGAAGGACAACATCGCCACGATGAGCACGAGCGCGGCGATCGCCGACGGCACGCTCGGCGGGAGGTCGAGGTTGTCGGACTCGGCGTCGTTGGGCTGGGGATCGGGGGGCTGGGGCTCGTTCACGGCGGCGCTCCTCAACAACCCGACTATCGCGCTCATCCGTGGGCAGCACCCTTCCCAAGCGTGAGCCCAAAGAGTATACTGAACTCGCGTTCAGGATGAGCCCATGCGCCACAAGAGGTCGCGGCCCCTGCCCTTCACGGCGGAGCTGCCGTTTGTCCCCGCCGCCCGACCGGCCCGGCCCACCCCGCCGCGGGCGCGGCGCTTCTTGACGGTTTGGTTCCCATGCTTCCGCCTGGAGCGCCACGGCTGGTCCCCGGAGGACCTCGTGATGCTCCTGGAGGAGCGGCAGAACAAGACCGTCGTCGTCGCCCTCACCCCCCAGGCCCGCGCCCAAGGCGCCCGGGTGGGCATGACCGCGAGTGAGGCCCGCGCCCTGATCCCGACCCTGCGCGGGGAGCTGGTGAACGACCCCGCCGATGAGGCAGCAGACCTGTTGTCTTTGGCCCAGGCCTTCACCCGGCTCTCCCCGGCGGTGCGGCCCATCGGCCAAGACGCCCTCGCCGTCGAGCTCACCGGGGTGCCGCTCAAGGGCGGGGAGTCCGGCGCGCTGCGGGAGGCCCTGCGCCTGGGGCGTAAGCTCGGCCACCTCTCCGTCGCCGTGGTGAGCGACGAGCCGCTGGGGGGCCTCGCCTTGTGCGCCTTCGGCGAGGCGGATCGGGTGGTGCCGCCGGGCGGGCTCGCCGAGGCCCTGGCGCCCTTGACCATCGAGGCCCTGGGGCCCTCGCCGCGCCTGCGGGAGCGGCTCACGCTCTTGGGCCTGCGCCGGGTGGGCGGCCTCGCCGCCTTAGACGCCGCGTCCGTGGCCGGGCGTTTTGGTGACGAGGGCCTGCGCCTGCACACCCTCGCCCAGGGCCAGGCCCCGGTGGATCCCCCGGCCCCGCCGCCGATGACGGAGCGGGTGTCGGCCAAGGTGAGCCTGCCGAGCCCCGTCGAGTCCGTCGAGGCCCTGCTCTTCGCGCTCAAGCCCCTCTGCGCCCGCCTCGGCGCCCGCCTCGTGGCCTTGGACCTCGCCACCGCCCGGCTGCAGCTCCACCTGGAGCTGGAGGATCACCCGCCGATGTCCCTCGTGGCCCGTTTTGGCCAGCCCCGGCGCGACCCCGACGACCTGCTCGCGCTCTTGCGCCGCCGCCTGGAGACCCTGCGCCTCGACGCCCCGGCCACGGCGATCCACCTCGACGCCCTGGAGGTCAACAAACACACCGGCCAGCAGCGTGGCCTGCTCGACCCCCACGCCGTCGGCGGCGAGCCTCTGGGGGATCTCCTCGCCCGGCTCACCGACGCCTTGGGCGAGCACGCCGTCTTTC
Organism: Myxococcota bacterium; assembly: GCA_023150845.1. Lineage (GTDB taxonomy): Bacteria > Myxococcota_A > UBA796 > UBA796 > CAJQPC01 > JADKFE01. The sequence goes on from JAKLKD010000171.1 coordinate 9,200, forward strand.
GCCCCGCGCTCCAGGCCGATCACGCCCCGGAGCGCGCCTGGTGCGCCCGGCCCTTTCACGATCGCCCCCGGCCCGAGCCTCCGCCGCCGCCCGGCCCCGCCCGGCCCACGCTCTTGTGGCGGGAGCCCCGGCCCCTCGTCGTGCGCCGAGACCCCGAGGGGGGCCTCTTGAGCGTGCAGCTCGAAAACAACACCGTTGCTGTAACGTCGAGCGTCGGCCCCGAGCGCCTCTGCGGCGGCTGGTGGAGCCCCGAGCCCTTCGACCGCGACTACCACCGGGTCGAGCTCGCCGACGGCCGGTCGCTGTGGATCTTTGAGGATCGGGTCACCGGCGACTTCTTCGCCCACGGGGCCTGGGACTGATGGCGGCGACGGAGGCGCAGCGCTGGGTCGAGCCCTGGGCGATGACGGCGTTCTCGCTCCTGGAGGGGGCGTCGATGCCCGAGGAGCTCGTCGCCGCCGCCGCCGAGCGGGGCCTCGACGCCGTCGGGGTCGCCGACCGGGACAACGTCTACGGCCTCGTGCGCGCCTGGAAGGCCGCGCGGTCCACCCCCAACCTCGCCGTGCTCCACGGGGCCACCCTCACCGTCGCCGCGATGACGGGGCCGCCCCGGGAGCTCGCGGTGTACGCCATGGACGAGGCCGGGTGGGGCGACCTCTGCGAGCTGCTCACCCGCGCCCACGCCGAGACGCCGAAGGGGGAGGGCCTGCTCCGCCTGGGCCAGCTCCTCGACCGCCAGCGGGGCCTCGTGGCCTTGGCCGGGGCGGACTGGGCCCGGGACGGCGCTACGCCGGAGCTGGAGACCCTGCGGGAGGCCTTCGGCGACCGGCTCTACCTCTGTGCAGCACGTTCGTTGCGTCCTGACGCTGACGCCCAGAACACCCGGCTGCTCGACGCCTTGTCCCGGCGCCTGGGGCTCTCGGTGCTGGCCTCAGCCCGGCCGCTCATGCACAGCGCCGCCCGAAAACGTGCCCAGGACGTGCTGACCTGCGTGCGCCTCGGCCTCACCATCGACAACGCCGGGCACCAGCTCCAGCCCAACGCCGAGCGCCACCTCAAGGGCCCCGCGGCCTTGGGCCAGCTCTTCGCCGACCGCCCCGACTGGCTGCGCAACGGCGGCGCCTTCGCCGAGCGGGTGGGCTTCCGCCTCGACCAGCTCAAGTACCACTACCCCCGGGAGATCGTGCCCGAGGGCCAGAGCCCGATGGGCTTCTTGCGGGACCGGGTGCGGGTGGGCATGGCCTGGCGGTACCCCGAGGGCGTCTCCGACAGCCTCATCGCCCAGGTGGAGCACGAGCTGGCGCTCATCGAGGAGCTCGACTTCCCGGCGTATTTCCTCACGGTCTACGACATCGTACGTTTCGCCCGGGAGCGCGGCATCCTCTGCCAGGGGCGCGGCAGCGCGGCGAACTCTTTGGTGTGCTACGCCTTGGGCGTCACCTCCGTGGACCCCGCCCAGCAGCGCCTGCTCTTTGAGCGTTTCATCTCCCGGGAGCGCGCCGAGCCCCCGGACATCGACGTCGATTTTGAGCACGAGCGCCGCGAGGAGGTCATCCAGTACATCTACGGGCGCTACGGGCGGCACCGGGCGGCGATGGTGAACGAGATCATCTCCTACCGCCCACGCTCGGCGGTGCGAGACGTGGGCCGGGCGATGGGCCTGTCCTTGGACCAGGTGGACCGCCTCGCCAAAGATCAGGACTGGTGGGACTCCGGCGGGCCCAAGCCCGAGCGCGCGGTCTCCTGCGGGGTGGACCCGAACGACCCCCGGGTGCGGCACACCCTAGAGATCACCGCGGAGATCCTCGGCTTCCCCCGGCACCTCTCCATCCACGTCGGCGGCTTCGTCATCAGCGAGGAGCCCCTGCGGGAGCGCTGCCCCATCGAGCCCGCGGTGATGGAGAACCGCACGGTGCTGCAGTGGGACAAGGACGACATCGACGCGGTGAACTTCGTGAAGGTGGACGTGCTGTCCCTGGGCATGTTGACCGCGATCCGCAAGTGTTTTGACCTCTGCCGGGCCTTCCACGGCCACGACCTCGACCTCGCCCGGGTGCCCCAAGAGGACCCCTTCGTCTACGACATGCTCTGCCGCGCCGACACCTTGGGTGTGTTCCAGATCGAGAGCCGCGCCCAGCAGTCCATGCTGCCCCGCCTCAAGCCCCGGAGCTTCTACGATCTCGTCGTGGAGGTCGCCTTGGTGCGCCCCGGCCCCATCCAGGGCGGCATGGTCCACCCCTACCTGGAGCGCCGCACCGGCAAGGTGCCCGTCGTCTACGCCCACCCCAAGCTGGAGCCCATCCTGGAGCGCACCTTGGGTGTGCCGATCTTCCAGGAGCAGGTCATGGAGATGGCGATGGCCGTGGGCGGCTTCGCCCCGGGGGAGGCCGACGAGCTGCGCCGGGCCATGGGCAGCTTCCGCAAACGCGGCGGCCTGGAGCGCCTCGTGCGGCGGCTCGTGGACAACATGGAGCGTGAGGGCATCAGCCGGATCTACGCCGAGCAGGTCGCCAAGCAGATCATGGGCTTCGGCGAGTACGGCTTCCCCGAGTCCCACGCCGCGAGCTTCGCGCTCTTGGTCTACGTCTCGAGCTACCTGCGCCGCTACTTCCCGGCTGCTTTTGCAGCATCTTTGTTGAACTCTCAGCCCATGGGCTTTTATCCGCCCCGGCACATCCTCGACGACCTGCGCCGCCACGGCGTCGAGGTGCGGCCCCTCGACATCAACCGCTCCTGCTGGGACAACACGCTGGAGCCCGACGGCCTGGTGAGCCCCCTGCTGGGCGGCCGCGCCGGGCGTGTGGCCGAGGGGGTGGCGCTGCGGGTGGGCTTACGCCAGGTGAGCGGGCTCAGCGAGGCCTCGGGGCGGCGGATCGAGGAGGAGCGTGGGCGTGGTCCTTACGCCGGGGTGGGTGAGCTCGCCCGGCGCACGGGCCTCCGGCGGGACGAGCTCATGCTCTTGGCCCGGGCCGACGCCATGCGCCCCTTCGGGCTCAGCCGACGGCAGGCGGCCTGGGCGGTCTCGGGGCTCCACTCCGGGCCGCTCTTCGCTGGGCTCGGCCACGACGACGACGACGCGCCGCTGCCCGAGGCGACGGCCTTTGAGGAGCTGCAGCAGGACTGGCTCTCGACGGGGCTGTCCTTAGACGCGCACCCCTTGGGCCTCGTGCGGCCGCGGCTCGATGAGCAAGGCGTGACCCGGGCCAGCGATCTCAGCCTGTACGAGCCCGGCGACGTGGTGGAGGTGGCCGGGGTGGTCGTGCTGCGCCAGCGGCCGGGCACGGCGTCGGGGGTCTTGTTCATGACCTTAGAGGACGAGACCGGGCTCGTGAACCTCGTCGTGTGGCCCAAGCTCTACGAGGCCGAGCGGCGCACCATCCGCCACGAGCCGATGCTCCGCGCGCGCGGACGCCTGCAGCGGGAGGGGGAGGCCGTCTCCTTGTTAGCGCTCCATTTTGAGCCCGTGGAGGTCGGGGCCCTGCCCACCACGAGCCGCGACTTCCGCTGACCCCGAAGCTGTGGTAGAACCTCGGCGTGGCGCGGCCTAGGACGCGCGCGGAGGTCTGATGGATACCTACTTCGTGTCAACGAATGAGCTGCTCGGCGCCCGTGTGCTCGCGGACTCCCCCGCCGAGGCCGCGGAGAAGGGCGCCGCCAACGCTGGGCTCCCCCCTGGCTCCCACGTCTTCGTGCGGTGGTCCGTCGTGCGCAGCGCGGCGCGGCCCAACGACTGGGTCTCGGCGAACGTCGCCGAGTTCGACACCTCCTGGGGTGGGATCGGCGCCGCCGCCCAGGCCCCGGCCGCCCCGGAGGCCCCGGCCGCCCCCGCCGCTCCGGCTGAGGCCGCC
>JAKLKD010000172.1 GCA_023150845.1 Myxococcota bacterium
ACCCGGGGGATCGGCCTGCCACGGCTCTTGCCCGGGGTGGAGCTGCTCACCCTCACCCTCGCCCTGGACGGTGACGGCGTCTCGCTCCGCGCCCCGGTGAGCCCGCGGCTGCCCTTGAGCGGCCTCGTCCGTGGCCTCGGCGGGGTAGACCTCGCCGACGCGGGTCCGGGCCTCGCCGACCGGGCGCTGCGCCAGCTCGGCGCCTTGGGGGCGCTGCTCTTGGGGCGGGCCCTCGCTGAGGAGTGGCTGGCGCCCAGGCTCTCTGAAGACCTCCAGGCCGTGCTCGCGGCGGCGGGGGCGTCCTTGGACGATGAGGACGGGCTGGTCGGCCTCGCGGCGCTCTTGAGCGACCCCGCGGAGGTGATCCTGCGCCCCGAGGTGCTCGACACGCTCTTCTCGCGCCTGCCCAGAACGCCGCCCGTTCACTTCTCTCGGCGCGCGGAGCCCGGCGGCGTCGAGCAGCTCTCGGTGTGGCTCGACACGCGCCTGGGCGCCCTGGAGATCGACGCCGCCGTGAGCCTCGTCGCCACCCACGACGGCGTGCGCTGGGCGGTCAGGCCCGAGCTGACGACGCACCTCATCCTGCGGGTGAGCGGGGACCAGCTCGGCTTCGGCGCGAAGTTCACGCTGAGCGCCGCAGGGGCGGCCTCCCTCGACCTGCTCGTCGGGGAGCCCGACGCGGAGCTCTGGCTGCCGCTCTACCACGAGGGCCGCGCCTTCGGGGAGCTGGTGCTCGGCGTGCTCCTGCCGCGCCTCGTAGACGCGGCGCTCAGCCAGGCGGAGCGAGCGGCGTCTGGTGAGCTCGCCCTGGGGCTCTTGGAGCTCACCCGCGCCGCGCTCCTGGCGCCGGGGTCGGGCCTGCTCATCGACGCGCCGGACCTGCTTGAGCGACCCCTGGACGAGCGCGCCCTGCTCGCCTTACGCGGCGCCGGGGAGCGCGCGGTCACGGCGGGCTTCTTCACCCTGGGCCTCGCCCCAGACGAGGTGACCGAGGGCCTGCGCCTCACCCTGGAGGCCCGGGCGAACGACGCGGTCAGCGTGCTCCTCTCCGCCCACCTGGGCGCCGGCGCGCCGATCCCCGAGGCGCGGCTGCAGCTCGACCTGGGCTTCGCCGCCCTGGCGCTGGCGCTGAGCGAGGGCCCCCGCCTGAGCCTCTGGCTCGACGAGACCCAAGCCCTGCCCCTGCCGCCGGGACTCGACCCCGCCCGCGCCTTGGTGCTGCCCCTGGTGCTGGCCGGGCTCGCCGAGGCCGCGCCGAACGAGGCGCTCCTGTGGGCCCTCCTCCAGGGCGCGGGCCTCGTGGAGCGCCGCGGGGTGCCCGCCGATCTCAGCGCGCTGCGCCCTGAGCGCGCGCTGCTCGGCGCCGCCGAGGTCTGCGTCGCCCAGCTCTTGAGCGGCGTGACCGGCGCCGACACCCAGCTCATCGACGGCGCGCTCACCGTGGCCGCCGCCGACGACCAGCCGATCCTCAGCCGACCGGCCCTGGCGCTGGTGCTCGGCGACGAGGACGACACGACCGCCCCCGCCGCGCGGCTGAGGCTGCGGGAGGGCGACCGGGTCCACCCCGCCTTGTGGATGCTGCGCTCGGGCCTGCGCCTGGGCAGCGCGCGGAGCCCTCTCGTGAGCGGCGACGTGAAGCTCCAAGAGGTCGAGCTCCTGGCGATGTTTGACGACGGCGCGCCCTTGAGGCTGCGGGCGACCCTGCGGGGGTTCTCCTTCGCGGTGGGCGACCCCGACGCCCTGCCCGCCGGGGGCAACGCCGTGGCCGCGGCGCTGCTGGCCGGTCGGGTGACCACCCCGGCGGTGACCTTGGTGGCCGAGCTCACGCCCTCACGCCCGGCCTTCGCCCTGCGGCTGGAGGGCGCCGCGACCGACGGCGGCCTGCTGTGGCTCGACGTCGAGGAGCGGGTCGGGCCCCTGAGCGTCCACGCCTTGGGCCTCGCGCTCTCCGGGGGCCTCGTCGGGGACACCCTGAGCCTCGCGGTCTCCGTGGCGCTCAACGGCACCCTGCACATGGGGCCCTTCGCGGTCTATGTCGATGGCCTCAGCCTCAGCGCCACCCGCGAGGCCCGGCCTGGGCAGGTGCAGGAGCGGGTTGAGGTAGATCTGCGCGGCCTGGGGCTCAGCCTCGACCAGCCGCCGCTGCACATCGCCGCCGCCTTCGCCCGTGAGGAGGGCCCCGACGGCGTGGCCTACACCGGCGCGGCGGCCATGCGCCTGCCGGGCTTTGAGCTCGCGGCCTTCGGTGAGCTGCGGCGCAAGAACGGCCGAGACAGCTTCTTCCTCGTGGCCTCGGCGCCCCTGCCCGTGGGCGGCCCCCCGGCGTTCCGGGTGACCGGGATCCTCGCTGGGGTCGGCGTCGACAGGGACCTGCCCTTGCCCACGGGGCCAGAGTCCGTGGCGTCGCACCCCCTCGTCAAGCTGCTCGGCGACAGCTCCGTCGATGTGGAGCAGCTCAAGGAGCTCCTGCGCGGGGACGAGGCCTCACCCTTCCCGCCCGCCCGCGGCGCGAGCTGGTTCGCGGCGGGGGTGCGCTTCCGGGCCTTTGAGCTGATTCAGGGCAGCCTGCTCGCGATGCTGCGCCTGGGCGCGGATCGTTCGGCCCGGATCGGCGTCTTGGGCGTTGCGGACCTGAGACTGCCCAAAGACCAGCCCGTCGCGGAGATCAAGCTCGGCATCGACATGGGCGTCGAGCTCGGCACGTCCGACCCCCGGGCCTGGGCCATGGCCTCGATCCTCCCGGGGAGCTGGGTGCTCAGCCGCCACGACGCCACGCTCAGCGGCGACTTTGGCCTCGTCATCTGGCCCCGACGCCGCGACTTTGTGCTCAGCCTCGGCGGCTACCACCCCCGCTTCCAGGCGCCCGACCACTTCCCGGCGCTCAACCGCCTGGCCCTGACGATGAAGGTGGGGGATCACGCCCAGCTCAAGGCCGAGGCCTACATGGCCCTGACCCCTCGGGAGGCCATGGCCGGGGCGGAGCTGTCCCTGGAGGGCAAGTTCTCCGTGGTGCGGGTCTGGGTGGAGGCGGGGCTGCACGTGCTCATCGGCTGGGCGCCGTTCCGCTACGACGTCGAGGCCTACCTCAGCATCAAGGTGAGCCTCTTTGACGGGCCCCGCTTCGGCCTGGGGGTGCGGCTGCACCTCTGGGGCCAGCCCTTCGGCGGCAAAGCGACGGTCTCGGTGCTGTTCTGGGACGTCACGGTGCGCTTCGGCGAGCAGGCGATCAACACGCCGCTGCCCGTCGAGACCTTGCTCTCCGACACCTTGGGCTTGGGCACGGCGGCCGCGCGCTCGGCGAGCCAGCTCGACGTGGTCCAGGGCGCGCTCTCCGAGGCCGGGGCGCCCGTGGTGGTGCGGCCCGGCGCCGCGCTGTCCCTGCGCAGCAAGCTCCCCGCGACCTCCCTCACCGTGACCGGCCTCGCCGAGGGCCTCCCCGCCCTCGACCCCGTGGACCTCGTGCCTTGCGGGGAGTCTGGGGTGGAGAGCCGCTGGACGGTGACCCTGCGCCGAGACGGCGCCGTGGTCTCCTTGGCCGCCGGTGACGTGACGCCCGAGCTTGAGCCGATGCCCGCCGCGATCTTCGCCGCGGGCGCCCAGGAGACCCTCGGCGACACGGTGATCACCCGCCCCGACCTCAGCCGCGACGAGCGCACCGTGACGCTCTACGCCGGGCTCAGCCTGCGCCCGAGCGTCCGCCTCGGCGCGGCACGCGCCCACACCCAGGCCCGGGAGACGAAGACGGTGACCCTGAGCTTCGGGGCGCCTCGCCGGTCCTCCTCGCGGCGGTCGAGCGCCGTGAGCGCGGCGGTGGCGGCGGCGGCGAAGGCGAGCGCCCAAGGCGCCAAGCTCTTGGCCCGGGGCCTGAGCCCGGCGATGTCCGAGGATCAGGCCGCGGAGCACGGCGTCGGCGGCGCGACGGGCATCACCCCGCCGACCAGCGCCGAGCGCGGGGCGACCCACGCCTTGCTGCGCCTGCGGCGTGTGGGCCGGAGCCCCGGCGCCGGGGTGGATCCGCAGACCTTCTGCGCCGCCCGCGCCGATCGCCTCGACCTCTTGGGCCTCGCCCTGCGGGCCCGGCAGCGCGCGCTCCGCGAGGGCGACGGGCGCCTCTCGCCAGGGGAGACCTTACTCATCGCGCTCCCGCCCCGGGCGCGCCTCGTGCTCGATGGGGATCAAGGGGTGCGCGTCACCTTGACCACCGCCGAGGGCCGCGTGCTCGCCGACCTTGAGCTCGGCCCTGGCGTGCTCAAGGCGACGCTCCCCGCCGAGGCCCGCCGCCTCGCGCTCACCGGCCTCGGCCAAGGCGGCGCGAAGGCGCTGCTCACCAGCCTGCCGACGGAGCGCGTGAGCGCTGACCGCTCGGTGAGCGCCGCGCGGGGGGCGCGCCGGGCGCTCGGCTTTGAGGAGCGCACCCTGCTCACGCCGCTTGGCGGGCGCGGGGCCCTGGCGCGAGGTGTCACCGTGGAGCGCATCGACGGCGGCGGCCTCGGCGAGGCCTTACAGCCCGTCGAGGCCCGGCAGGCCCTCCAAGGGGTGAACGCCGTCGAGGTCACCGTGCCCCTCCAGGTGCGCTCAATCCTCGTGCGGGCCACGGCCCCCGCGGGGGCCAGCCCCACCGGCGCCCTGCGCCTCACCCCACGCTCGACGCTGAAGCTGACCTCGCCTGCGGTCAGCAGCCAAGGCGACCGCCACGCCTTCGTGTGCGCCGCGCTCCTCAAGACCGGCGGGCGACTCCGGGTCGAGCTCCCCGAGGGCTGGCGGCTCGACGCCGTGGTGATGGACACGTCGAGCCTCTCGGGGTCCGCCTTCCGCGCGGGCCTCGTCGAGTCGGGCCCCCCAGGCCTCAGCGGTGAGACCACGCTGAGCATCCTCTCCGACACGGAAAACGCATGAGCCTCACCCGCTACGACAACGCCCTCCCCGGGCTCAGCGAGGGGACGTACACGCTCACCAGCGCCCAGTCGTTGGTCCGGGCGACCCTGGCTGGGGAGACCTCCGCCGCGGCTTTGGCCGACGCCATCTCCGAGGCGCAGACCTTCACCGTCACCGCGCCGTCGGGGCCGCTCAACCCGCAGGACGTGGTGGGCTGCCAGCCCGCGCCGGGCGACCAAGACGCCGACGGGGGCCTGTTGCCCCAGATCACGCTGAGCGACGCCACCTTGCCCTGGAGCACGGCGAGCTCGGCGACCGCGCCGCACACCCCCCACCTGCTCTTGATCACCTTGCCCGCCCGGGACGTGCTCCTCGTGGAGCACCCGGAGGGACCTCGCCTGCGTGTGAACAACGCCGTGATCAAGGCCCGCCTGCCCGCCCTGGTGAAGGGGCGCCTGCACCTCCTCGCCCACGTCGCGCGCCTGCGCGGCGCGGAGGGCGGTAAAGACGCCGACCGCGACGGCCTCGGCGCCGTGGTGATCGGCGATCCATGGGCCTCACCCTTGCCCGCGGGCGAGGAGGTCTGCGCGCTGCTCGTGGATCGGCGCGGCGTCGGGTCGGGGCTGGAGCACCAGCTCCCGATCCTCTGGCGCTGGACCTATCGTGTGTCCAAAGAGCCCCGCGACTTTAAGCTCCTGGCCGGGGCGCTGGACGTGGGCGTGCTCAAGGGCGCGGCGGTCGCCGGGCTCATCGACGCCCAAGGCCAGCGCCACGAGGTCACCCTCGCCGGGCCCCTCACCGCCGCGCCGGTCAGCGCGAGCCTCGACGCCGCGCGCCTGCCCGGCGCCGCGTCTCTGGCCGAGGCCGTCGCGCCCGGGGCGGCCACCCTTGAGCGCCCTGGCCTCGCCTTGGCCTTCGCCTTGGGGCGCCAGCTCGCCATGTCGAACGAGCCGATGATGGCGGAGCTCAACGCGCTGAGCCGCGAGGTCACCGTCGCCGCGGCCCGGCTGAGCCTCCCCGCGCCGATCCCCGCCGTGCCCCAGCTCCCCCAGGTGTTCGCCGAGCTGCCCTCGGCGCTGCGTGTCCCGGCGGCGCTGCCCCTGCCGCTCCTCGACCCCACCGAGGGCCACGCCCCGCACCTCAGCGGCGGCGGTCGCCTCGCCCCGCTCCTGCGCGCTGACCTCGGCCCACCGGAGTGGGCGACCCCCGCCGGCCGCCTGCCGTCCGTGCTGAGCCTGCGCGAGCTCTTGCAGAGCCTCCCCTCGGAGCGCCCGATTCAGCGCGTTGACACCCTCACGAGCCTGCCGAGCCTCACCGAGCTCTCCGTGAACGACCTCGACGCCTTGGCGAACGAGCCCCCGGTGTCGCTGCAGCCCGGCGCCTTGCCCAAGGAGTGGCCATGATCCGCGCCCCCAAGACCTCCACGACCGGCGGCCTGCTCTCAGGCGTGAGCGCCCTGCGCGCGCTGGGCGAGCCTACACCCCGCGCCCCGGTCTCCGACGTGCACGCGCGGCTCGCTGAGGCGCTGACGCTGCGCCCCGGAGAGACGCAGGAGGTGCGCTGGACCTTCAGCCCAGCCTTGATCGCGGGCCTCTCCGCGCTCTGTCGCCTGGAGGGGGTGCCTTTCGCCTGCCTCGTGCCCGACCCCGCCGCCCTGCCGATGGAGTCCTTGCGTGTGTTCTTCATCGACCCCGACTGGCAGGCCGCCCTGGTGCTCGGGGCGGTGACCGCCGCCGCGAACCGCGACGACCGCCTCGGGCGCCTCACAGAGCTTCATGAGCGCGCCTTGGCCTGGCTTAGAAGCGAGGGCGCGCTGCCCCAGCCGGGATCGCCGCCCCACGCCGGGGCGCTCTTGCGCTCACGGCTCGTCGCCCAGCACGGCGGGCTCTGGCCGCAGGGTTATGACGCCGACAACAAGCCGATGAAGGCCACCCGCGAGGCCCAGCTCGACGAGCGCACCCGCCTCGTGATCTGGTCGGCGCCCCCGGCCTTGGTCACCGTCGATGAGCCCGACGCCGGCGTGCGGCTCGGGTGGAACCCCTCGGTGAGCGCGCCCACGAGCAGCGCAGAGCTCGCCGCGAGCCTCCAGCGCGCCCCCTTCACGCTCTCCTTGACCCTCACCTGAGCCCCACGGAGCCCCTCCATGCTGCCTCGCGGACTCAAGGTCCCCGTTCATCTCCAGGCCCTCTACACCCACAAGGCCACCCCCGGCGGCCCCGCCGCGCCTTGGTCCGACGCGCCCTTCGCCAGCAGCACCCTGGGCGCTGGGGTCACGCTGCGCTGGACCTTGCCGGACGGGCTCTGCCGCGCCGAGGGTGAGCCGCCGATCTTCCCCTCTGTGCCCGATCTCTGGCTCATCACCCGGCTGTACACCGCCGCCGACGGGCGCCGGGCCTCGGTGAGCTGGGTGCTCGACAGCCGCACAGGGACGAGCAAGCTCCTGACCGACGCCTGGCGCCACCCCGTGCCGACCCGGCCCCGCCAGCGCTTCACCTGCGCCGGGCTCCAGGCCGCGAATGGCGCGCTCACTGAGCTCCCCGCCGCGGCCGACCCCGCCTTGGCCTTGGGCGCCCGCCTCGGCTACGCCCCCGCCGCGCGGGGCCGCTTCGCGTTCTTTGACGCGCTGACCGATCTCCCGTCCCGCGCCCGTCCCTTGGCCTACCTCGTCGTCGGCTGGTACTCCGACCTTGAGGAGGATCCCCTCAGCGGCGGCGACACCAGCGTCTTGAACGACCTGGGCTGGGCCGCGTCCTGGTCGGCGCCGGGAGAGGAGCGCCCAGCGACCTTGGCCGAGGGCGCCGCCGCTGCGGCGACCCTCACCGCGGAGGACGTCGAGCGGCTGCGAGAGGCGCTGGGCGGCGGCGGCGCGGGGTCCGAGGCCGTGCTCTCGACGCTCAGCCGCGAGCTCAGCGCCGCCCGGAGCGCGACGAGCCTCCTCGGCGGCGCCCAGCCGCCGCACATCTCGACGGTCACCGGCGATACAACGCTCTCTACCCTCGCGGACATGGCGACGGCGCCCCTCGACCAGCTCGAGCTGCCCCTGGCGCTCCAGAGCTTACTCACGCCCCAGCTCCTCGCGGAGGAGACCCAAGGAGGCCCACCCAACCGCACCTACCTGCACGGCATGGTCGCCGGGGTGAAGGTGTCTGAGGCGGCGCCGACCCGGTCGATGAGCGGCGCGCGGCTCACCTTGGGGCAGACCCCCGCTCACGCCTTGGCCCGGGCGGTCCAGGCCCAGATTGAGGGCGCCGACGCCGACGCCCTGGAGGTGCTCGCCGCCGGGCTCGGCCTCGACGCCGCCCGGGCGGAGTCCTTGCCTGGGCTGCCCGGGCGGCTGCACGCGGCGGGGTTCTTGAGCGAGGCCGACACGAACGACCGCTTGGCGCCACGCTGGTACGACGCCTCGCCCCCCGCGGCGGCGATCTTGGGCGCGGGCCGAGGGCTCACCCACGGGTATGACGACCGCCTCCAGCCCGACGGGGCGCTACGCTGCCGCCTCACCGGACAGACCGTCACCGCGCGGATCGCCGCCGATCTCGGCCCGCTGCACGCCCACACCCAGCCCGGCCCCGGCGCGCGACATCTGCCACAGTCCGCGCGTGAGCTGCTCACCGAGGCGTTCTGGCTCGACCCCGACCTGCTCCCCGCCGACGACGACCGGCCCGACGGCCACCAGCGCCTCACCCTGGCTTGGCTCCTCACGCAGGGCCCCTACGAGGCCCGGGCGGAGCTGCTCGCCCGCGCGACGATCTCGGAGGAGACCGTGCGCCAGAGCTTCGGCGCCGGGGCCGTGCCGCCGTCCGCCCCGGCCTGTCGCCTCTGGTCAAACCCCTGGTCAGCGGCCTACATCGACTACACCTTCACCTTCACCCCCGCCGAGGAGCTGCGTGAGCTGCGTCTTGAGGCCGTGGAGCACACCTGGACGGCGAAGCGCTGGGGCCGCCCCCGGGAGCTGAGCGGCCGCGCCTTGGTGAGCGACGGCCCCGCTCGCGCAATCGCCGACTCCCTCCGCCAGCTCTCGAGCGCCCTCGCCGTCGACGATGACGCCACGCTGGAGGCCCTCTGGCGGGGCCGGGCGCTCTTTGACACCCTAGACGCCTTGACCTTCACCTTGACCGACTGGACGAAGGCGCAGGTCGGCCTTGAGCACACCGCCGGAGAGCTGCGCGTCACACGGGCCCGGATCATCGACACCTTCGGTCAGGTCGCCGAGCTGCCGGCCTCCGTCCCCGAGCGCACGCCCCTTCGCCTGAGCGCCCGCGCCCGCCTGAGCGCCCGCCTCCTGAGCCCCGACGGCGCTGGAGAGTGGAGGAGCGGCGGCCCGAGCCTGGCCGCGGTGCTCGCCGCAGACCCCATTGAGGGGGCGCTGGAGTGCTTTGACCCCCAGACCGGCGGAAACCTCGGCCAGCTTGAGCGGCGCCCCGTCGGCCTGCGCTTTCAGCCCGGCCCCGGCCGCCCCGACGCCTCAGGCCCCGACGCCTTGGGCGCCGGGCTCCCCGAGCCCCTCCAGAGCCTCGTCCGCGCGATCCTTCACGCCGAGGGGCGCGCGCCCGGCACCTTTGAGGGGCTCCTGGAGCTCTGCCAGCGCGTCGGCCTCAACCTGAACGTGTCCGGCGCCGAAGGAGCGTCCTCCGCCCATCTCTTGGGTCGCCCCCTCGGTCTGTACCGCATGAGGGTGCGCCTCGAGTCCTCACCGAGCGGCGCGCCGCACCCCGCCATCCCCCTGCGCATCGGCGCGCCCGAGCTCCCCGATGATGGCGTGTTGGCGGTGATCCCCGTCGCGGCGCCGGAGTGGTGGTGGTCCCCCACGGATGTCTCCGGGGCGCTGTGGTCGCCGAGCCCGCCGCGCCTTCGCCCCGACCGCCCCTTGGAGCTCTGGGTGCTCGCCGCCTTAGGCTCCTCCATTCACCTCAGCGCCGGGCTGTTGCCCCAGAAGCGCATCACCCCGTCCACCGACGAGGCCGCCGCCGCGGCGCGCCTGCTGCGACCCGTGCTCCGGGCGGGCCTCAGCCTCATCGCCGGCCAGGGCCCCACCACCCCCACGCCGTCCGGCGACTGGACCCTCTGCTGGCGCGAGGGAGAGGCCTGGCGCGAGGCCCCGGCCCGCTCACTCGGCGAGGAGGCCCGCTTCGACCACCACGCCCCGCGCCTCGTGACCGGCTGGCTGCGAGCGAGAGCCCCGTGAGCGCGGGAGGCGGATCAGCGGCTCGGATCAACCCCCGAACACTTGGCGTCAGGGGCCCTCCAACGCATTCGCTCGCCGACCCAGCGCGCCTGAGCCAAATCGGGCAGAACGCGCTATTTTCTTAGCCTGGAGGTCCGCATGGCTGAGCGAGTTATCGAGATGCACTTCGTCTGTCGGGACGACCTGAACGTCACCGACCTCGGGGATGGCACCTTCGAGACCGGCGTCTGGTACGTCTCAGCCGAGGCCGCGCGCACCGTTCGTACGGTCGCGTTGCACCAAGACAAAAACACCCCCTCCTACCGCCAGGGCCAGGTGATCCGGCGAACGACCACCGTCTACGAAGGAAAGGTCCGTTACGTCTTCCGTGTCCGGGAGGACGGTCGGCCCCGCGCCTGGGGTGGCGGCGGCAGCGGCGAGAAGGGCTACGTGTACGGTTAGGAGCGCCGGTTGCCTCTGTCGCCTTCGTGTGAGGCGGGCCTTCGTACCCATCGGGTTGTTCTGCGTGCCAACGAGCCGCAGCACGGCTCCACGGCGCTCTCCAAAGAGGCCTTGCGGGCAGAGTAGGGACTTTGGCACAACCGATGAACGTCGGCGTCGAATAGCTGAAAGGAGTCGCCTGAGGAGTAGAGCCTGAGGACGGGGAGTTCGCCGACCCTCCATAGCGACACCGTGAGCAGCACCGTGTCCTCAGAGCTCGCCCCGAGCACCCCAGCGCTTCACTCCGCCAACCCGGATCCCCGCATCGAGACGAGGGCGCCTTGAGCGGCCCCACTCCTCAGAGTCGTCTCACAGCAGAATCGGCCTGGACGCCGCTGACCAGCAAGCTTTAGGCGTTGACCAGGCCCCTGGTCTGCGCAGACCAGCCTCGTGGTCAGCGCTTACCAGCCCTTCAAGTGGCCCTTGGTCAAGCTGACCAAGACGCCTTGGTCAAGAACGAGGGCGCGACAGCTTGGCTCGGACGCAGGCTTGGGAGACGAGAGCAGGAGAGGGCCCACGCACACGATTCACTCGGTGGCCCCTGATGTATCGAGTGATCGTCAACGCAGACGCTCCATAGCTTAGGCTACCCACACTATGCGCCCGTTCACAAGCCCGGCGCGAGCGCTCCAAGTTTGACAGACCAGCGAGGTATGACGACCTTGGAAACGCGCTCCGCCGCCAACTATGGCCCGCACGACCCCGCCAAGGCCGATCGCGCCCCGCCGCCCAAGGTTACCAGACCAGCGAATCTCGGTGCCCTGGAAACGCGCGCCGCCGCCAACTACGGCCCCTACGACCTCGCCAAGGCCGATCAGACCCCGACGCCCGAAGTTACCAGACCAGCAACTCTCAGCACCCTGGAAACGCGCGACCCCGCCAACCCCTCACCGCCGCGACCCTCCGAGCCGCGCCGTCGCCACCGCGACCGCCTGATCGACGGCCACGATCCGCTGCTCTAGCGCGCCCAAGAGCGTCGTCACCCGCAACAACTGCGCCTCGACCTCACGGAGCCGCTGGTCCCGCCGCCGCCCTTCAGTCGCGGCGGCCCGCGCCCGCCTCGCCTGCGCCGCGACCTCGGCATCTACCCGCGCTGAGAGCTCCGCGACCGCCTCCGCAGCCTGGTCCCGCCCAACCCGCAGCTCCGCCGCCAGCTCACCGAGCCCCCGCACCGCCTCCACCCGCGCGGCCTCGATCGCGGCCTCCAGCCCACGCACCCGCCGCTCCAGCCGCGCCGTCGCTGGCGTCGCTGGGTTCGTTGTCGGCACCACCTCGACACCAGCCGCCACACCCGCCCGCGCCAACAAATACTCCCGCCGACTCTTGAGCGTATGCGCCCGCGCCCGACAACTCGCCGAACAGAACCGCGTATCGCGCCGCTTCGCGATGAACGGCTTGCCACACTCCTCATTCTCACATGGCTTGACCATCGTGCTCTCCCGTCCTCGACGCCCTCATAATCCTCAACAATTTCTATCACAAACAACTTTTCCCCCAGAATTGATCATTCCGCCATTGCCCAGCCCCCAATGACTATGTAACACTATCGCCGGTGCTCCTCAGCACCGTCTGACACCCTAACCCCAGCCGAAACGGGCCCGGCGAGGCTGCAACCTCACCGGACCCCGGAGCCGAAGATGAGTGAACATCTGCGACCCCGGCGAGCAGCTCAAGACTGCCCGCTCCTTGAACATAATTCCCGAGTTCGCTCCGACGCCAGCAAGCCGCCGTCGCGCGAGGCCCCGGAGCCCCTGCCTGAGCTGCCTCTGGTGACCTAAGTGTAGGTCCCAGGCGGATTCTCCGCGTATAGCGCCAACGCCAGCGATCTCCGCGTGATCCCCTCCCGCGGCGATCCTTGGCCGAGCTCTGCCCGCCGATCCCGCGCCGTCCAGCGGGGGATCCGGGCCTGCGCTCGGCCACCCCGCGTCCGCCTGTCCAGGCCGCGTCGTCCCCAAGACGACCCGACCCAGGGCCGCGCTCTGCCCAGCACAGACAACCCATTCAACTCGGGAATCAAACATGCCCACCGACCCTCAAGCCCTGAGCCTCGACCTCTACGCTCAGCTCCTCCAGGCCCGCGACCGCCTCGACGACCTCCTCCCCATCGCCGAGCGCACCTGCACAAACGCCGAGACCCTCGCCCTCACCACCCTCCAAGGCGCCGACGCCGACCCGCGCCCGCTCATGCTCGACCTCACGCACCTGCAATCCCACCTCGACGGCTTGACCCTGAACGTCACCCGCGCCGCGAACCTCCAGACCGCCCTCTGTGTTGAGCAAGCCACCATCCCTCCGCACACCCCGCCGCGCCCCCTGAACCAAGGCACCGACGCCCAGATCCCGCTCACCGAGGCCATCGCCACGCTCCTCAGCGCCATCGGCACCGGCCCCCGACGCCTCGACCAGCAGGCTCGCGCCGCCACGGCCGTCCGGCTACACCTCACACGAACGCTCCGGCAACG
>JAKLKD010000173.1 GCA_023150845.1 Myxococcota bacterium
TTCACGCCCCCAGCTCCCGCTCCATCCGCGCCACGGCGAAGTCCACGAGCGCCGCGGCGGGCATGAGCGCCGCCGAGGCCTCACCCACGCGGCCTTGGCGGGCCTGGCCGGTCTGGAGGAAGGCCCGGGTCAGCTCGCCAAAATAGCCCTCGGGCATGGCCTCGACGACTCCTTCGCTCGTGTCAAACTCCTCGATCTCCACCGTCTCACCGCCGATCTCGTACTGCGCACGGATGACCCGTTTGTTCGGCAGGCGCGCGAGGTGCTCGGCGTGGTGCAAGAGGGTGACGTTGTCGGGGTCAGAGCCCAAGAGCAGCACGTCGCCGCTGGCCTCGACGAGCTTGGCCAGGGGTGTGCCGGGGCCGTAGCCGTAATTGAGGGGGTGGTCGGCGCAGAGCCAGGCCGCCCGCGCGCCGAGGGCCACCATCGACGCGCCGGGGTTCGCCGAGCGGATCGCCCCCGGCCAGACCCGCACGACCTCGGCGAAGACGCCGTGATCGGGCATCGCCGGGGAACGCTTGAGGTCGAAGTGGGGGACCTCGTCCGTCGGAAAAAAATCGACGTAGACCATGAGCGTGCCCTCGGGGCCGAGCACGTCCAGGATGGCCTGGGTGAGGATCTCCGCCCGCACGCCTACGGCGCGCATTGAGGCGTGGACCATGACGAGCCCCCCGGGACGGAGGCCGAGGGCGACAAGATCATCGGTGAGCATCGAGGGGCTCCTTCGACAAGACGACCTGGCTTGTGTAACCCGCCTCCCCGCGCTTGTGCGCGGCGCCGCCGAGGCGCTACACTCCGCTCATGCGCACCTCCCTCATCGTCGCCCTCAGCCTCGCGGCCTGCGGGGGCGCCGAGTCCCCTCCCCCGGACACCCTCGACCCGAACGCCCCGACCTGGCACGCCGACGTCGCGCCGATCGTCGCCCGGAGCTGCGCGGGCTGCCACGCTGAAGGCGCCATCGGCGGCTTCCCCCTCGTCACCTACGAGGACGCGCGCCTCATCGCCGAGCCCATCCGGGACGCCGTACAGAGCCGCCGCATGCCGCCTTGGGGCGCCGACGGCGACTGTAACCGCTACGACAACGACCGCTCGCTGAGCGACGAGGAGGTGCAGACCATCGTCGCCTGGGCGGAGGGCGGCGCCCAGGAGGGTGACCCCGCGGACTCCCCCGGCCCCGTCGCCCCGCTCACCCCGCCGTCTCTGGACCGGGTTGACCTCAGCCTGCGCCTCGCCGAGCCCTACACCCCCCAGGCCACCCCGGACGATTACCGCTGCTTCTTGATGGAGTGGCCTTATGAGGACCGCGTCTGGGTCACGGGCTACGAGGTCGTCCCCGGCGACGCCACCACGGTCCACCACGTCATCCCCTTCTTGATCGACCCCGACGACGCCGAGGCCTACCGGGCGCTGGACGCCGCCGACCCCGGGCCGGGCTACGCCTGTTATGGCGGCCCCGGCGGCGACATCGAGACCCTGATCAACACCCGCTGGCTAGGCTCCTGGGCCCCGGGCGGCGGCGCCCGAGAGCTCCCCGAGGGCTATGGCATCCGCGTGAAGCCGGGGTCTTTGGTCGCCGTGCAGCTCCACTACTACAGCCTCACGCCCCCTGGCCCAGACCAGACCCAGGTGAACCTCCGCGTCTCGGAGACGGAGCTGGGCTGGGCCGACGTGCAGCCCTGGACCGAGGTGGCCTGGGTGCTGGGCTTAGGCATGGAGATCCCCGCCAACACAGACGGCGTCACCCACGTCTTTGAGTACACCGAGGAGGAGGACACCTTCACGCTCCACGACATCGGCCTGCACATGCACACGATGGGGCGCTCGGGTGAGATGCGGGTCATCCGCGCGAACGGTGACGAGGAGTGCCTGCTCCACGTCCCGCGCTGGGACTTCAACTGGCAGACGGCCTACGCGCTCACCGAGCCGGTCACGGTGAACCCCGGCGACACCGTGCGCCTGACCTGCACCTGGGACAACCCCACCGACGAGGACGCCGCCTGGGGCGAAGGTACGGGCGACGAGATGTGCCTCGGCGTCACGCTCTTGACCTCGGACGATTAAGCCGCTCGGCGCCGCGTCACGAGCAGCCCGGTGAGGGCCACACAGAGCGTCTGGAGCGCCCCCGTCGGCGCCTGGGCGCAGCCGCAGCCCTCGTGCTCCGCCGGGGCGACGGGATCCGGGCGCGCGCTGTCGTCAGTCGCGCCGGAGTCGCCGGGCGCCGCGCTGTCGTCTGTGTCGTCTGGGGCCTCTGTGTCGTCTGGGGTCTCCCAGGGGTAATCGACGCCTTCGCCGCTGAGCACGACCTCCGCCGCCACGGACTGCAGGTAGGCGGCGTCGGTGACCGCCTCCGGCGCGGGCAGGCCCGCGGGGCTCAGGCCGGTGACGCTCGCGTAGATCACGCAGGCCGTGAGGTAGGTGCCGCGCTCGGAGGGGTGGCTGCCGTCCTCGATGTAGAGCGCGTGGAAGGGCCCGCCCACGGCGAGGGGGTCCGCCCCGGCGGCGAGCTCGTCCTCGTACACCCGCGCCCAGGCGAGGCCCGCCGGGGCCAGCCAGGCCGGGCTGCCGTCGGCGCTCGCCTGGGCCACATAGGTCGTGTAGCCCTCGGCCAAGGCGGCCTGCATGGTGACGAAGTCGGGGTAGAGGTCGGGGTTCTGGCTGTCGCCGTCGCGGCGGCCCCAGGTCATCACGAACATGGTCTGGGCGCCGATCCCGGCGGCGTAGCCGTCAAGCGCCACGGCGGCGGCGCGGCTCTCCTCCAGGTCGGCCTGGCCCTCGGGGAAGCCGGGGATCTGGCTCTGCTCCTGCAAGAACACCCAGTCCTGGGGGCTCTGAAAGGCCGTGTGCCAGGGGCTCCCCTCCCGCTCAATCTCCGCGACGTGCTGCACGAAGCGCATGCCGGGCTCGGCGAGGCGGGTGGCCGTGACGTCGCCGCCGCCTGCCAGGAAGAGCGCGAGGGTGACCTCATCGAGGCCGCCCATGAAGGTGTAGGAGTTTCCGAGGAAGAGCATGGCCCATCATCGCACAGCGGCGGACGTTCTTGGCCCGGGGCGCGCCTTGCGGGCCGCGCCGGGCGCCGATATCGGGGTTTATGCCTACCCTCAGCGCCCGCGGCCTCGCCGTCCCCCCGTCCCCGATCCGTAAGCTCGTCCCCCTCGCCGACGCCGCGAAGGCCCGTGGGGTGAAGGTCTTTCACCTCAACATCGGCCAGCCGGACATCGAGACCCCAGCGGTCATGCGGGAGGCCCTGCGGGGCTTCGACGAGAAGGTCGTCGCTTACTCCCCGAGCGGCGGCACAGACGCCCTGCGGCGCACCCTGCTCGACTACTACGCCTCCATCGGGGTCACGCTGAGCCCGGATCAGCTCCTCGTCACCACCGGCGGCAGCGAGGCCATTCACTTCGCCATGGCCGCGGCGATGGATCCCGGGGACGTCATCCTCGTCCCCGATCCGATGTACGCCAACTACATCAGCCTCGCCGCGGTGCTCGGCGTCACCATCGCCCCGGTCCCCACCCGCGTCGAGGACGGCTACCGCCTGCCGCTCGACTGGACGCCCTACCTCACCCCGAAGGTCAAGGGGGTGCTGCTGTGCAACCCCTCCAACCCCACGGGCGCGGTGTACTCCGCGGAGGAGCTGCAGGCCGTGGTGGACCTCGTGATCCGCCACGATCTCTACCTCTTCGCCGATGAGGTCTACCGCGAGTTTGTCTACGAGGGCCCCCTGCCCCCGAGCCTGCTCACCGTTCCCGCGCTGGGCGACCGCCTCATCGTCGTGGACAGCCTCTCCAAGCGGTACTCGCTCTGCGGCGCCCGGGTCGGCTGCCTCGTCACCCGCAACGCCGGGATCGCCGCCGGGGCCATGCGCCTCGCCCAGGCCCGGCTCTCGCCGCCGCTCTTCGCCCAGCTCTTGGGCAGCAAAGCGACGGCCCTGGCACCGGACTACTTCGACGAGACCCGCGACACCTACCGCCGCCGCCGGGACATCGTCGTGAACGCCCTGCAGGCCATCCCTGGCGTCGTCGTCGCCCGGCCTGAAGGCGCGTTCTACTGTATGGCGCGCCTGCCCGTCGATGACGCCGAGGCCTTCGCCCGGTTCATGCTCGAGTCCTTCTCCCATGAGGGCCACACGACGATGGTGGCGCCTGGGGCGGGCTTCTACGCTGAAGAGGGCCGCGGTCGGGACGAGGTGCGCATCGCGTATGTGCTCGATGAGGCCGATCTAAGCGCGGCGATGACCTGCCTGCGCCTCGGCCTTGAGGCCTACAACCGGCGCTGAGCGTCAGGCTTAGAGGCCGCAGCCCGCGGCCTCGTTGAGCAAGAAGCCCCGCACGGCCTCAGCCCAGGCGGAGTAGTCCGTCTCGGGGATGCCCGCGTCGCCGATGCCGTGGTGGGCCTCGGTGAACTCGATGAACACCTTCTCGGTGGCGGGGCTGGCCTCGCTCAAGAGCCGCACGTCCTCGACGGGGAAGAGGTGGTCGTAGCTCGCCGCCATGACGAGGCTCGGC
Organism: Myxococcota bacterium; assembly: GCA_023150845.1. Lineage (GTDB taxonomy): Bacteria > Myxococcota_A > UBA796 > UBA796 > CAJQPC01 > JADKFE01. Next base: position 4,506 of record JAKLKD010000173.1, read on the forward strand.
GCGGTCACCGAGGCCATCTTGACGTCGTTCTCGAAATAGCCGCCGCTGATGAACGAGCCGGGGATGGACATGCCGGTGTTGTTCTGGCCGTTCTGGCGCATGGACGGCGCCGGGGTCTCCAGGATGAGGGCGCAGATCTCCGGGTCGAGGCCCATCTCGACGGCGGGGATCGCCCCCAAGGAGTAGCCGTAGGGCACGACCGCCACGCCGCTCGTGAGGTTCAGGGCCTCGTTGAGCGCGGTGCGGGCGTCGGCGACAAACTGCTCCCCGTTGGGCGCGGTGTTGGGCTCGGACTTGCCATAGCCCCGGTAGTCCCAGACGAAGACGCTGACGCCGAGCTCGTGCAGGTATCGCACCCGGGGCAAGTAATGCTCGATGCTCGCGAAGTTGCCGTGGTTGTAGACGACGGTGATGCCCGCCAGCGCGGCGTCCTCGCCGTGGGACGGGACGAGGTAAGCGTCCAGCGCGCCCAGGCCGTCCGAGGTGGTCAGGGTCATCTGGGTGACCGTCGTGGCGTCGATAGGCCGCGCCGTCTGCCCCTCGTCGAAGGTCTGCTCCATCCAGGGGTGGTCCATGGCCCAGTCATAGGGGTCGTCACAGCGCGCGCAGAGCTGGCCCCAGACCGGGTCCGAGGCGCCCTCGCAGGTCTCCGGGCCGATGATGGAGCAGTGGCGGGGGTTGTGGAGCATGGCGTCGACGTCGGCGCAGGCCGAGAGCGCGCCCAAGGCGGCGGCGGAGAGCAGCAGGCGACGGGTCATGGGCTGGGCTCCTGGCCGCGGGCGCCGAAGGGCAGGTTCACGCCGACGTTCACGCCCAAGGCGCCGCGGCCGGGGCTCACCCAGCGTAAGGCGCGGGACTCGGGCAAGGTGGCCGGGCCATACCAGCGCGTCTCGACCTGGGCGCGCAGGCCGCCGGGGGCGCCGGGGTCGAGCTGGGCGCCGAGGCCCGGGCTCAAGAACAGGGCGGGGTCGATGAGGTCGGTGTTCTGGGTGACGCTCAGGTAGACGAGCTGCTGCTGGGCGTCGCCGACGAGCCAGCTCGCGGTGAGGTCGAGCTGATCGAGGCCCCAGACGCCGGGATCGGCCTTTCGCGCGTCGAGGTGGTTGGAGGCGAAGTACAGGCGGTTCGTGAGGGAGAGCGCGGGGATGGCGCCGCGCTGGTCCATCACGAGCCAGGCGACGTGGGCCTGCAGCCCGACGACGCCGTAGGCGAGGCCGGTGAGGTTCAGGCCGTAGCCCAGCTCCAGGGGGCGCTCGGCGACGGAGGCGACGCCGTGGCGGCCCTCGACGACGGCGTTCGGCATCGGGATCGCGGCGCCGCCGAGCTTGAGCAGCGGGCCGCCGAAGGTGAGCCCGGCGGCGTGCTCCCCCCGCGCGAGCGGTCGCGCGGTGTTCATCGCGCTGCACCCGGCGAGGGCGGCGAAGAGGATCGGGGCGAACAGGCGGGTCATGGGGGCTCCCGAAGGACAGGCAGATCCTACACCCACCACGAATCAGCCGGGGATCTGCCCGGTCTTCATGATCATGAGGCCCCCGCTGTCGTCAAAACGCAGCTCATAGACCGGCAGGCCCGCCGCCAAGGCCCCCAGGGTGGCGCCGGCCTGCTGTGCGCCGAGGCGCTGCTGCTCGGCGAAGAGCGCCCCGGCGTCGAGGCCGGGCACCCGGTGGCACAAGAAGGCCGCGAGCTGGGCGCGGATCTGGGCGGTGACCTGGGGGTGGTTGACGAAGGCCTGGACGCCGCCGCGGCTGGGGGAGACGATGGGCACGTCGCTGTACGGCTGGTCCTCGGCCATGAGCACGTTGTAGACCGCGCCCTCGCCGTGGCCCCCGGCCAGGGGCGCGATGAGCACGCCCGGCGCCCCGGCCCAGCGGGTCTCCAGCACAGCGCGGAGGATGTCGCCGACGAGCTCCGACCGCACGCCGTACTGGTCGGGGAAGAGCATCGAGCGCTTGAGGTGGCCGCAGCCGAGGTGCTCGGGGCGCACATAGACGTCCAAGAGCGCCTCCCGGAGCTCCTGGGGCGGGTTGGACATGAACGCCCGCCACTGCAAGGTGTGCAAGTCCGGGGCCAGGGCGTCCTTGAAACGGGGGTCGGCGCGCAGCGAGGCGATGGTGCGGTTCCCCGAGGCGATGTCGGTGTGCATGTAGAAGCGCCCGAAGACGCCGAGGCGCTGGCGGAAGATGCGGCTCACCTCGGCCCGGGTGAAGGCCCGGCCCAAGAGGCGCTCGGCGCTGGCCAACAACAACGAGAGCTCTCCGGCGTCGCCGCCCGGCGTGCCGACGACCCCGCCGTCATCGCGCCCGTCGACGCAGGAGAGCAGACCGTGGAGCAAGAGCGCGGCGAGCTTCACCCGGCGGATCTCCACCGGCTCGCCGACATGCGCCCAGGCGGCCTCAGCGGTGAGCCCGCCCGCGGGGACCGGGGCGTCGGCGCTGCCGAGCTGCGGCCGGAGCACCTGGGGGTGCATCGCCCGGCGGTCCCGGCAGACCCCGAAGCCCATGCGGCGCCAGAGGTCGACGCCGCCGCGCATGGCCGCGACGAAGCGTAGCCCCGCGCGCTCGGCCTCCAAGGCGGCGACGGCGGAGCTAAACCCGTCGCGGCAGACGATCACCAGGGGGTCATCGGGGCGCAGACGCTTGGCCAAGGCGGCGACGCCGCCCGCGGGCATCGGCGCGGAGCCGGGGATGAAGCCCCACTCCCCCAACATCTCGGCATCTCCGCGGAGGTCCACGACCGACAAGAAGCTCCCTTGCGCGGCGACGAACTCAGGTTCCTGAAACGGCGTGCCCGAAGGGCTCCGAAGCAGCGCGCTCACCCAGTTCACGCGGAAGAGGCGCTCGTGTTGGGAGACGGCGCCGATATCGGGGATGAGGGACAGCGGGTCAGCGGGGGCCATGGTCGCTCCGAGGGGCGGGGTCGGGGCGAGTAGTGTAGCGGATGGGGGTTGGGGATCAGGTTTTCTGCGCCGAGAAGCGCGATGCCCTCACTTCGGAAAAGAGACGGTGCCAGTCGCACTATCGAGGGTGATGTCGCGCGGCGGCGCGAGCTGGAGAGCATCCCAGAACGCCCGAGCGCTGGCATAGGCCACCACAACCGCGGTCGTGTCGACCACGTGACCGCGGATGCGCTTGATGGTCACGCGAACCGCCTTGTTCTGGACTCCGTACGTCGGGGCCCTCTCGAAGGCGTAGGCGACCCCGAACCGTGCTCCAGCGTCCCATGCCGCGTCTACAGGCTCAGCGACGTCGACGACGAGCCCGGGCGATCCAGACTCGACGGTGACGACGATCGCCACCTCCGCGTAGTACCCGAAGTCGCCCTGTTGAACGGCAAGTGTGTATCTCCCGTGGTGCTCCATGTTCTCCTCCCAGACTGAGCGCAGCGCGCTTAGCGGCGGTCAGGTGTGCCGCGTTGTAGACCGCGGTGGCGGCGCGGTCGCTCGGCCGTGCGAGCACCCGCTGTAGCTCCCTGGACGTGTCGTGACCCGCTCACCTCTCGGGATCGCCGTTCGCGAGGGTGCGGGTCATGGTCTGGTTGAACGCTTCTCCCCAGCCCGGGAGCGGTCGCGCTCGCGCACCTGGACGGCCACGACCTCCGGGCCGCCCGTGAAGGGGTCGAGGATGGTGCAGACGAGTCGGACCGCGTTCATTGGCGCTGCTCCACGAGGTCAAGGTACCGGCGGGGGAGGTCCAAGGAGCCATGGTCGCTCCGAGGGGCGGGGTCGGGGCGAGTAGTGTAGCGGATGGATGATGGGGATCAGGTTTGGGGGGCGCGGGGTGGGGCGCTCGCGGCCGATGGGGGGTGCGGGGCGGGGCTCTCAGGGCGCCCCTCGCGCGCCCGTGCGCGGCACCCTAGGCGCCTCCAACGAGTCCTCATCGAGGGCGGGCGCACACGCCAACGCAGCGCGCGCCAAATCGACCGCTTCAGGATCGCCGGGGCCGCTCATGATCTGCTCAAGTTGTCGCCTGGCGTTCGTCGCGAGGATCGGCTCCTCCGCGCTTAAGATCTTCGCGAGCTCCGCTACCGCCTCGCACGTCCCCAGTTTTCCCAGACCCCAGATGCACTTAACGGCGAGGGCGCGTGCATCATCCCACGCGAGGTAGCCAAAGCGAGCGTTCACCAAAGTGGCGAACACAGACAGGGCTTCGGGCGTCCTGAGCTCCGCGAGCGCGAACACGATGTCCTCGTGAGAGTGGTGCCACTCCTCACGCGCGATCGACAGAATCGGCCTGAGCTCCTCTCTCAAGACCCCAAGGTGCCGTGCGAGGGCGAGCCCCCATCGGACACCACGCGGGTCCCGCGCAAACTCGGCAAAGCCAAGGATCTTACTGACCAAGGTCCCGAGGCCCGTCGGCTCCGTCGGCCACCGTTCGCAAAACTCCTGGATCGAAAGCGCGGGAGGGGTCGAGGTGAGACCCCGAATCAGCTCCATTTGTTGGTCGTTCAGATGCACGTTGGAGCTCCACGATGTTTTTGCCGAGCAGAAAGAGCATAGTAGAGCCACCCAATCCGAATTGAGCTGCTCGTTCTCCCAACTGAAGAGAGGCTGAGCGCGTTGACTCTACCCGGACTCGCCCGACGGCATGTTGGCGAGGAGTCTCGCATCAACGGCTCCAGGGTCACGATCGCCGGTTAACTACGAGCGAGGCCTCGGCGCCAAGGCGAGCGACGATCCGGTACGTTTTTCCGTCAGATCGTTTGGCCACCGTGACGCGTCGCGCGAAAAGTGGTCTCGCTGGTAGCCGCGATGTGACCAGCGTTCTCGAGGCACGCGGCGTGGCTTGCGGACATCTCGACGAAACTCGCGCCCGTCGCCACACCGTCCGCCCCTAAGAGCCGGCCCGCGCGGCGTCGTCTCTGAGCTCGCGCCAAGGCGCGAAGCCGCAAAGAGCTTTGCCGAGCTGCGTCCCCTCCCGCCAAGACGCCCCGAGGCACCACCGGCCTCTTGGCACCTTCGCGGCTTGGCGCGACTCATGACCGACGCCGCCCCCACCACCCCTTCGGCTCGACGAGCCGCCCGCCAATCCGCGCCCCCGCATCCCTCACCCCCCAACTTTTTCGCCTCCCCCTCTTGCGCCCGATCACCGCATACGCCAAATTTTCGATGTGCGGCTCTCCGCACCCGGAGCCCTCAAGCCCCGGTCGCTCTCAACACCCAAAAACACGAGGGCGCCCCAGCGTTGCGACCGCTGGAGCGCCCGAGGAAACTAATTTTTCTGGGCGAACCGCCCAAACGGCACGTTATTGGCCCCTCGGCAGCGCCCCATGGCGCCCGACGGGGCCTCGGCGGGGCACAGGCGGCACAACGTAGGGCCGGTTCTCTCCGCGGGGGCGAGCCCAATGTTCGTGAGTCCGGCGAGCGATGATGGCAGGTGCTCACCCCTCCTATCGGCTATCTACCTCCCCACCAACTCCAACGCCTATCCCCCACGCCGAGGCCCCACACAGGCAGCCTCGCGGAGCCGCATCTATGGCCCACAGGCGATCACAAGCCAACGACGGCGCCGCGGCTCCACGCCCGAGGCGGGCCCTCAGGGCTGGCCGCAACCCTCGACCCCCTCCGCGCCACCCTCTCCCCCACCTTGGAGCCCACCCCGCATGATCCGTAATCCTGTGCTTGACGCCCACATGGAGCGGATCGGCACCCTGCTGCCCGGGGGTCTAGTCGTGTCGTAGACGCCGCTCCCGCCTTCGTGCCCTCGGCCAGCGTCTTGGTTGATGACCCCCGCTCGACAACCTCGTCGCGGCGGAGTTGGCGTAAAGCGCCCCACAGCGCGGGCGATCCAAGAAAAAGAGCACCGGCATAAACAACCCCGTGGCGCCATGTCCCCTTGAGCGCACATCCGGGCCCGCGGTGACCATGACCCTTCGCCAAGCCATCCACGACTTCATCAGCGCCCTGGAGCTCACCCCTGGCCAACAAGACGAGGCCAGCCGCCAGCACTGTCTTGGTTCAGCGTGAACTGGAGTCGAGGCGAGTTGGACTTATGCGGACAGGCGTTGCTGTAGGGTTGTAACTCGGCGGTGGGCCTCCCGGTGGCGCGTTGAGGTTGATGGGCCATCGAGCTCACGCGCAGGCCTGGGTAGCCGTGGTTGCGCGAGCGGCCTGGCGGGTGCGTCTACGGGCCTCGCGGGCGGCTTCGAGCCTGGTGTCGCGGGCGACCTGGATGGCGGCGTCTTTGCCCTCCAGGCGGCTCCTGGGGGCGACGTAGCCGATGGCACTGTGGAGGCGGACGTTGTTGTAGTGGCCGACAAAGCGCTCGACGACGCGGCGGGCGTCTTCAAGGGAGAGCGGGGTGCCGGGGCGAATGGCCTCGCCCTTGATGGTGGCGTGCCATCGCTCGATCTTGCCGTTCGACTGCGGATAGTAGGGCGAGGTGCGGATGTGCTGCATCCCGACGACGCGGATGAACTCCTTGAAATCCTTGGCGATGAACTGTGGGCCATTGTCGGAGATGATCGTGGGCCTCGCCCCTGGGAAGGCCTCTTGCGCGCGTTGGAGGATGGTCTCGATGTCGACTTCGCGCATCTGCTCGCGGATCTCCCAATGGACGACGAAGCGGCTGTAGCCGTCCAGCACAGTGCAGAGGTAGTAGAAGGTGCCGCAGATGTTGAGGTGGGCAATGTCGATGTGCCAGTCTCGATGGGGTGATCCAGGCTGGGCGAAGCCTTGACCTTTTCGGGTGGGCGGCGGGGCCCATTTGGCGATGTGCCCCGCCTTGAGCAGCACACGATAGACGGTCGAAGGGGCGACGGCGACGGCGTCGTTTATCATGAAGGTGAGGCGTCGGTAGCCCTCGGTGGCGTTCTTCTCCTCAAAGTCCAGGATCGCCCGGCGCTCGGCCTCGGTGATCCAGTGGTCGCGAGGGACAGGGGCGTTGTGCTCGTTGACCTTGCCGAAGCGCTTCTTCCACGAGAAGAACTTGCTCTGCCCGACGCCGATCCAGCCGACGATTCGACGGGCCTCCAGCTCGCCGCGCTCCGACCAGTAGGTCACGAAGTCAACGACCTCGTCGCGCACGTCGTGAGGCACCCAGCCGCCCATCAGCTTGCCCCAGGCTTTTTTTTCGCGCCTACGAGCGCCTCCGTCAGCTCGGAGATCACCTCGTTCTTCTGGGTCACCCTGGACTCCAGCGCCTCGATGGTGCGCCGGAGCTGGGCCTTCTCGGCGTCGCCATTGTCCCGCGCGAAGGCGGCGGCGCCGTTCTCGAAGAAGGCCTTCTGCCAATCGTGAAACTGGCTCGGGCGGAAGTCGAACTCATCGCACAGGTCGGAGACCGGGCGCTTCTCGAGGAGGTGTAGGCGGAGGATCTTGAGCTTTTGCTCAGGGGTGAAGTTCGGACGACGGGTGCGGGGCATGAGAGACCTCGGGGGCGGAGTTCATAACTCCGTTGGGCCTCAACTCCATTTCCAACTGGAGCAGAACAGACCGAAGTGTCACCTCTGTCCTGGCGTGAAAGTGTCACCTATGTCTTGGCGTCAGACCCATGTGGGGACGCGTGACACGGCGGCGCGGCGGTGGGAAGAGGGGCTCGCCGGGGGGTTACCGCGACAGCGGGCTCGAAGCCGCACGGAAGGCCCACAGACGCCTCTGCCGCTGCACCCGCGCGCCCTTGTCTACCCAGATCTACGAAGCGGCCCGCCGCCGAGTGGCACCCCGACAGCATGCCCGTCCGCAAACGACCAGCCCGCCTCAACTCCTGCTCACTTTGAACAAAGACACTTCGACCTGAGGCGCTCAGAGACACACACGCCGATCATAGCTGGATCCGAACAAGGCCGATAGCCTTGTTAGCCACAAGCCACTCCATCAGCTTCGGGGTCACATGCTCCAGGGTTGCATGTCCAGCCATCACACGATCCAGAAAGGCTAATAGGTCTACATGTGCTTCCTGTTGGCGTAAGCCATGAAGAAGCGTTTCATGATGCCCGATGAGCGCCTGTGCTCGACTGACCTGGTCAGGTGTTGGCGGAAAACGCGATCTGAGCGCCATCCCCTCAGCCGATCCGGTTCGCAACTGGTCTCCAACGCTGCGAGTGTCGGAGAACCGGGCCAACAACTCACCCAGCGCCCCGATCTTCCGAAAACTCAGGTCAATCCATGCTTCCCACGCCTCACGGACGTCGCGCTCGACCATGGTGCAATATTGAGACGAGTTCTGAAGCTTCAGGCGCACTCCCTCCAAATCATCTCGGGTTTGAGCGTCCTGAAGAGCCGTAGCGATGCCATAGATCTGCCGGAGCACACGTTCCACATCCGATCTATGTCTGAGATGTGGTGATACGACATTGACTGCCGGCACGAGCGCAGCCAACTTAATTTGTAGCTTGACAT
>JAKLKD010000174.1 GCA_023150845.1 Myxococcota bacterium
GTGAGCTCGGCCTCGGCGAGGCGGCGCGGCGCGGCGTCGGGCGCCTCTCCGCCGGGGAGCGGCAGCGTGTGGCCTTGGCCCGGGCCCTGGCGGCGCGGCCCCGGCTCCTGCTCTGCGACGAGGCCACGGCGAGCCTGGACCCCGCCGCCGCCGCCCGCGCCTTGGACCTCACCCTGCGCCTCTGCGCTGAAGAGGGCGTGACCCTGATCTGGGTGACCCATGAGCTGCAGCTCGCGGCGCGGCTGCCGGAGCGCCTGCAGCTCGGGGGCCCGACGTGACGGCCTGGGCCCACGCGCTCTGGCTCGCCTGGCGGTCGCTGCGGCACCGCCCGGGGCAGGCCGCCGTGATCGTGCTCGGCGTGAGCTTCGCCTTGGCCGCGCCGCGCTTCACCGCCCGGGCGAGTGAGGTCGTCGAGGCCCTCCTCATGGCCCGCGCCGAGACGAGCCCGATCCTGCTCGGCGCGAAGGGCGCCCCCGTCGAGCTCACCCTCGCCGGGCTGTTCTTCACCGGGAGGCCCCAAGACCCCACCCCCTACGCCGCCGTCGCCGAGGCCCGGCGCTGGGGGGAGGCCGCGCCCCTCGTCGTGCGCCACAGCGCCGGGGGCGCCCCCGTCGTCGGCACAAGCGTCGAGTATCTGGAGCGCCGCGGGCTCACCGTCGAGGAGGGCCGCCGCTTCGCCGTGCTCGGGGAGGTCGTCGCCGGGGCGTCCGTCGCCGCCCGCGCCGGGCTCAAGCCCGGGGACCAGCTCCGCAGCGACGGCGTGAGCCTCAGCGACCTCAGCGCCGCCGCCCCGCTCCTGCTCCAGGTTGTCGGGGTGCTCGCCCCGACCGGCGGGCCCGACGACGGCGCCTTGTTCACCGACGTGCGCACGACCTGGGCCCTGGACGGCGCCCTGCACGGCCACGGCGCGGCGACCCCGGAGACCTTGGCCACTGAAGACGACGACGGCCAGGCCCTCAACAGCGCGGTGATGCTCGCCGAGGAGGCGGCCTTGGAGTCGCTCTCCGGCTTTCACCTCCACGGGGCGACGGCGGACCAGCCCGTGAGCGCCGTGCTCATCTGGCCGAAGGACAGCAAGGCCCGGGACCAGCTCCTGGGTGAGGTGGCGCTCCACCCCCGGCTCATGGCGGTGCAGCCCCCGGAGGTCATGGCGCGGCTCTGGGGCCTCGCGCTCCAGGCGCGGCGGGGCCTGTGGGTGATCTTCGGGGCCGTCGGCCTCACCACGGCGGCCTTCGTGGCCCAGACCTTGAGCCTCAGCCTGCGCCTGCGCGCCCCGGAGCGGGCGCTGTGGCGTGACCTCGGCGCGAGCCGCCGCCGGGTGCTGCTCTTTGTGGGGGTCGAGCTGGCCTTGTTGTTCGGCGCCGCCGCGCTGGCGGCCTGGGGGCTCTCCGAACTCGGCGTGTGGGCGCTGCGGGCGGCGTTGGCGCCCTGAAGCCGAGCCCAAAGGTGCTCTCCCTCGGCTACACTCTGGAGATGCACACGCTCCTGATTCTGCTCCTGGCCTGCGCCCCCGACGCCCCGACCCCCGCGCCCACCGAGGGCAGCTTCACGGCGCTCACCTACAACGTGCACGGCCTGCCGCCGGAGATCACCGGGGACGACACCGCCGGGCGCATGGCGCTCATCGCGCCGCTGCTCAACGACTTCGACGTCGTGGGCCTGCAGGAGGACTTCGACGACGACAACCACGCCACCCTCGTCGGCCAGGCGACGCATGAGTGGCGCCACCGCTTCGACGAGGTCCTCCCCGACCGGGTGTATGGGCCGGGGCTCGCCGCCCTGAGCCGCTTTGAGCTCATCGAGGGCGGCGGGGAGCACTACACGGCCTGCTACGGGGTGTTTGAGGGGGCGTCGGACTGCCTGGCGTCCAAGGGCTTTGAGCTCCTGCGCCTGCGGATCGGCGACGGCGAGCTCGACGTCTACAACACCCACATGGAGGCGGGCTCCAACGAGGAGGACAACGAGGCCCGCGCGGCCCAAGTCGAGCAGCTCATCGAGGCCTTCGAGCGGCTCTCGGCGGGGCGCGCCATCCTCTTCATGGGCGACACGAACCTCGCCGACGACGACGCCCCGGACCTCCCGCTCATCACCCGGCTCATCGAGGGCGGCGGCCTCACCGAGACCTGCGTGGCCTTGGACTGCGCCGAGCCGGGCCGCATCGACCGCATCCTCTGGCGTGACGGCGGCGGCCTGACCCTCACCCCGACGGCCTGGGAGGTGGAGCCCGCGTTCTGGGATGACGAGGGTGTGCCGCTGAGCGACCACGACGCGATCTCGGCGACCTTCGACTGGCGCTTCGACGGATAAGCGCCGCGACGCCCACGACCGCTCGTGGCCTCGTGGGCCCGGCGCGGGGTGAGGGGGCCCCAGCGACACCTCCAGGGCGGTTTTTGCCGTGGCACGGGCCTTGCGAGAGTGGGGGCGCTCCCTGCGTCGCGCCAGGATGGGGTCAAAGCGTCTTCTCTCGGGCTCTTGCGGGGCTACGGCCTGCTCATCTCCGAGTCATCGAACGCGCGACGCAGGGGACCCCCTTTTCGTCAGGAGGCGAGATGGAGCTGCTCTCCGCGCTGCGTGTCGGTCGTGATCCTTCCTCTGGCCTGCCGAGCGACGGCCCGCTCTCCGAGCTGATCGACGCCCTCGCCGCCCTCCCGGACGTCGCCGAGCTCGTGACCCTGCGGGCCTTGCTCAGCCGCCCCGGCCTCGTCGAGGCCGCCGCGCCCCTGGCGCGGTTCACCCCCGAGTCGCGCTGCCGCCGGGTGCTCTACCGCGACGAGCGGGTCGAGCTGGTGATCATCGGCTGGCTGCCCGGCCAGCGCGCGGCGCTCCACGGCCACGGCGCGTCGAGCTGCGCCTTTCGGGTGCTGCAAGGCGCGGCGTCGGAGCGTTGGGTGAGCCCCGGGGCGATGAGCGCCCTGAGCGCCACCCGCCACAGCGTCGGGGACGTCGCCGAGGCCGCGCCAAACGGCTGGCACGAGCTGGCCACCGACGGCGATCTGCCCCTCGTGACCCTCCACGCCTACTCGCCGCCCCTGAGCACCCGCTCGGCCCTGCCGACCTTCGCCGTCATCGGCGGCGGGGCCAGCGCCGTCGCCCTGGCCGTCGCGACCTCCCCCGCCGCGGCGAACCTGCTCATCCTCGAGCGCGCCCCGGTCATCGGCCTCGGGGCGGCCTACGACGCCGACCCGAGCGCGCTCCTCAACGTGCCCGCGGGCCGTATGTCGATCTCCGCCACGGACCCCAACGGCTTCGTGCGCTGGGCGGAGTCCCAAGGGGAGCAGGTTCAACCCGAGGACTACGCCCCTCGGGCGCTCTACGGGCGTTACCTGCGGGCGGCCCTCGCCTCGGCCGGCCCCCACGTCCGGCGGGTGCACGACGAGGTCGTCGACGCCGTCCCCGACGGGGCCTTGTGGCGGGTGAGCCTGGCCAGCGGCGCGCGCCTCCACGTCGATGGGGTCGTGCTCGCGACGGGCAACCCCGCGCCGACCCTGCCCGCGCCGCTCAAGGCCGCGCGGCGTCAGGGGCTCAGCGTGATCACCGAGCCCTGGCGCCCCGGGGCCCTCGACCGGGTCGGCCCCGACGACCGGATCTTTGTGCTCGGCACGGGGCTCACCTTCTTGGACACCTTGGCCGCCCTGCGCGCCCGGCGCCATGAGGGGCCGATCCTCGCCAGCTCCCGCCGGGGCCTGCTCCCCCGCCCTCACGGCCGCCGCGCCGAGCCCACTCCTTGGCCCGTGACGAGCCCCAACGACGCCTTGGGGCTCCTGCGCCTCGTCCGGCGCATGGCGGCGGAGGCCGAGGCCGAGGGCCGCCCCTGGACCTCGGTGATCGACGGCCTGCGCCGCCACGTCCCGGCGCTCTGGCAGCGCCTGCCTACCGCCGAGCGCGCGCGCTTCTTACGCCACGTCCGGCCCTACTGGGAGGTTCACCGCCACCGCGCCCCAGATCCCGCCTTGGCCTATGTCCGGGCGCTCAAGCAGGTGGGCCAGCTTGAGGTGGTCGCCGGGCGCCTGCTCTCCGCGGAGCGGGACGCCGAGGGGGTCGTCGTACGCCTCGCGCGCCGGGGGGACGGGCGCATCGAGCGCCGCGCCGTGGACCACGTCGTCGTCGCGACCGGCCCCGGAGACGTACACGACGCCGAGGCGGGCCCCCTCTTCGTGCGCCTGCTCTCCCGGGGGCACGTCGCCCGGGACACCTTGGGCCTCGGCCTGCGCTCCGCTGAAGACGGCGCGGCCTTAGGCGCCACGGGGCGGCCCACGCCGGGTCTCTGGCTCCTCGGCCCCTTAAGGAAGCCCGCGAGCTGGGAGTCCACCGCCGTGCCCGAGCTCCGTGAGCAGGCCCGGCGCCTCGCGGGCCAGCTCGCGCCGACCCTCGCGCCCTTGGCCTTGGGGGAGGCCCAGGTCGCCGGGGTCTGACCCCCGGCGCGGATTCACCCTTGACCGACGCGGCTCCCGGGGGCACCTCTTGGGGGCGCGGGCGCGGCCCGCGGCGGAGGCGTGATGTCCCAAGGCCCTGAGCGGCGCGACGACGAGGTCGTGCTCTACCTACACTCCACCGGCACCACCCCGGCGATGTGGCGCCGTGTGCCCCCGGCGGCCTTCGGGGGCGCGGTGAGCCTCGCCCCGGCCAACATCGGCTACCCCCCGGGCCCGCCCTTGCCCCGCGGGGTGGTCTGCCGCGCCGAGGAGGACGCCGACCAGGCCCTCGACGCTTTGCCGCCCGGGGTCAAGGGCGTTCACCTCGTCGGACACTCCTACGGAGCCCTCGTCGCGCTGCACATCGCCGCGGCGCTCGGCCCCAAGGTGCGCTCCTTGTTCTTGTACGAGCCCGTCGTCTTCGGCGCGCTCCTGCATGACGACGTGGAGATCGACCCCGACGTGCGCGCTGAGGTTCAAGGTTTCGTGAACCACCCCTGGTTCCTCAGCGACGAGGCGCGCCTCGGCGGCGACGAGTGGCTGGAGCTGTTCATCGACTACTGGAACCACCCCGGCGCCTGGCGCGGCATGCCCGAGGCCGGCCGCGCCGCCACCCGGACCTTGTCCTGGAAGATGGTGCAAGAGGTGCGCTCCTGCTTCTTCTCCTCCGGGCGCTTCGGGGACTACCGCCAGCAGGCGCCGCTCACCTTGATCTTCGGCGAGCGCACCACCCGTGCGTCCCGGGCGATGACCCAGGGCCTCGCCGCGGTGAACCCCCACGCCGAGGTCATCGAGCTGGAGGGCGTCGGCCACATGGGGCCCATCACCCACCCGAGCGTCGTGCGCGACCTGCTGCTGCGCCACGCCGACGGCGTGCTGCACGGGCTCTAACCCTCGTCGTCGGTGCCCCACCAGGCCTGCTCGGCCACGCGGCGCTCGTGCTCCCGCTCCAGGGTGCGCCGCAGGAAACGCTCCCGGGCCTCGCCGCCGATGCCGATGGCGCCCGGCACCTGGGCCCGGCGGGTCGAGAGCCGGTGCAGGATGACCGAGGCCGCGGCGCTCACGTTGAGGCTCTGGGTGAGGCCACGCATGGGGATCATGATGACGCCGTCGGCGTTGGCCCGGGCCTCCTCGCTGACCCCCATGAGCTCGCTGCCGAAGAGCACCGCCAGCGGCGTGGAGACGTCGACGTCGTCCGGGGAGCGCGCGTCCTCGGTGAAGTCGGCGATGTAGCACCGGAACCCTTGGCTCCGCAGGGCCTCAAAACACTCCGAGGCCCGGCGGTGGAGCGTGATCTCCAGCCAGCGCTCCGCGCCTTTGGCCGCGCCGACGCTGGGGTTGAAGGTGTCGGTGATGAGGTGGGCCTCATGGAGCCCGAAGGCCTCGGCGCTGCGTAAGATCGCGCTCATGTTGTGGCGGCGGGTGATCGCCTCGGACATCACGGTGAGGCCGTTGAGGCGGCGATCGATGAGGTCCAAGGCGAGCTGCACACGCCGGGCGGGCACATGGGCCGCCAGAGGCCGCAAGGACTCGGGGAGGCGGCTGAGCACGTCGAGGCGGTCTTGCTCAGTCATCGGCCTGGTCCTCTCCGGCGCCTTCGTCCTCGACGGGCACCTCCTCCGGCGGGGAGGTGACGTTTAAGAAGGTGAAGGGGTACTTCACGATGGCCTCCCCCTCGGCAGGGGCGGGCCAGTCGGCGTTGTAGAGGGCGTCGCCGAGGCAGTCGAGCACCTCCGGCGGCGCGGCGTCGTGGTCCAAGATGTCGGCGGCGACGAGGCCCATCGCGCCCAGGCGCAGCTCCACGAGCACATGCCCGGCGACGTTGGGGTCGATGACCGTCCAGTCCACGAGGCAGGCGCGCATCGGCGGCATCACCGCGGCGAAGGCCAGCCGGGCGCTGTCGTTGTCCAGGAGCGTCGTCGGCGTCCGCGCGGCGCGGCTCGGCGGCGGCGGGATCACCACCCGGGCGCCCTCCTTCCAGGTGAGGGGCCGGGGCGGCGGCGCGGCGGGGGCCTCGGGCACCTCCACGACGTCCGGCGGCGGCGGCGCCAGCTCCCCTTTGGGCAAGAGCAGCGCGAGGGTGAGCCCAAAGACGAGCAGGACCATCACAGCGACGCCGAGCAGCTCACGACGGGACATGGTTCACAGGGGAAGAGAGAGGCGGTGGAGCGTAACGCGGGGGGCGGCTCCGTGGTGGGGCCTTCGTGGTGGGGCCTTCGTGGTGGGGCGCCCGCCGAGGCCCAGCCCGAGCGCCTCGCGCGCCACTCTCTCCCGGAGCGTCGTTTGGGGAGCCTGTGCGCTGGTTTACATCAACCAAGACCGGCGCGCCCCGCTCGTCCGGCGCTGAGCCCCTCCAAAACAAAGCCCGCCCCCTGAAGCCTCAGGAGGCGGGCGTTGGAAGGGTGGGCCCACCAGGATTTGAACCTGGGACACTCCGGGTATGAGCCGGGTGCTCTGACCGCTGAGCTATAGGCCCAGTCGCGCGTCCGGCGCGGTGAGGCGCTGACCGGGCGGGTCAGCCCTCCATGTAGCTGCGAAGGCGCTTGGAGCGCGTCGAGTGCCGAAGCTTCCGCAGCGCCTTGGCCTCGATCTGACGGATCCGCTCGCGCGTGACGTCGAAGTCTTGGCCGACCTCCTCCAGCGTGTGGTCCGAGCGCTCGCCGATGCCAAACCGCATCCGCAGCACCCGCTCCTCACGGGGAGAGAGGGTCGCCAGCACCTTCCGAGTCTGCTCGATGAGGTTGCCGTTGACGAGGTTGTCCGAGGGGCTGGGGATGTTCTTGTCCTCGATGAAGTCGCCGAGGTGGGAGTCGTCCTCCTCGCCGATCGGCGTCTCCAAAGAGATGGGCTCCTTGGCGATCTTGAGGATCTTCCGCACCTTGTCGACGGGCAGCTCCATCTTCTCGGCGATCTCTTCAGGCGTAGGCTCCCGGCCGATCTCTTGGGTGAGGTAACGGCTGGTGCGCACGAGCTTGTTGATCGTCTCGATCATGTGGACCGGGATGCGGATCGTCCGGGCCTGATCCGCGATGGCCCGGGTGATCGCCTGGCGGATCCACCACGTCGCGTAGGTCGAGAACTTGTAGCCCCGGCGGTACTCGAACTTCTCGACGGCCTTCATCAACCCGATGTTGCCCTCCTGGATGAGATCCAGGAACTGCAGGCCGCGGTTGGTGTACTTCTTGGCGATCGAGACCACCAAGCGCAGGTTGGCCTCGACGAGCTCACACTTCGCCGCCTCAGCCTTGGCCTCGGCCTTCCGAAGCTCCGTGGCGATGGCGCGGAGGTCGTTGCGCTCGGTGAAGACGGTCTCCTCCAGCTTGCGGATGCGGCGCAGCTCGCGGCGCACCCGGCTGTCGAACTCCCGCCACACCTCGGCGCCGAGGCCGGTCTGGGCGATGACCTTCTTGCCGACGTCACCCTGGGCGCGGCGCACCTTCCGGATGGACCGGCGGAGGTCACGCACGGGCACCATGGCCTCCCGGGCGACCTTGTTGATCTCGGCCTCGTGCCGGGCGATGTCGCGCCAGGCGTCGTGCAGGGCCCGGGACCAGCGCTGCATCCGAGACTTCTCGATCTCCACCGTCGTGAGGAGCTGGTAGAGCGCCTCCTCGGTGGCGGCGAGGCGGGCCTCGTTGTTGTCCTTTCTGCGCCGGGACTTGGAGCGGGCCAAGGTGCGCTGGAGCTTCTTGCGGCGCTCGTCGAGGAGCACCGCGAGGTGGTAGGAGTGCTGCAGGCGGAGCACCCGGGTCGTCTCGCTGGCGCGCGGCTTCTTGCCGTTGCGCACCGCACGATCGAGCTTGTCTTGCTCCTCCTCGACGATCTCCTTGAGGCTGTTCGCCGCGATGGACGAGGTCAGCAGGAGCCGCCGCGCGGCGGTCTCGCCCTCCTCGATACGTTTGGCGATCTCGATCTCCCCGTCGCGGGAGAGCAGCGACACCCGGCCCATCTTGCGCAGGTACATGCGCACAGGGTCGTTGGAGCGCCCAGCCGGGGCGCTCTCGGGGAGCTGCTGCTCGGGGTTGAGACCCCGACGCTCCGCCTCAGCGCGCTTCTTCGCCTGATTGACGACCTCGATGTCCATGTTCGAGAACATGATCATCACGTCGTCGATCTGATCCGCGCCGATGAGGTGGGTAGGCAGGATGGTGCTCATCTCTTCGTGGGTGACGTACCCACGCTGCTTACCCACGTCGATCAGCGCCTGGATCTCCTTGAGGTCCTTGTCCTTGAGCATCCAGAGTCCTTTGGTGGCATCGGGTTCAGGGGCCTCGCCCCGTCAGCGCATGGGACCAGTGATTCGAACGAGCTCCTGCTTACGTCGAACCATCTCCTGCTGCTCTGACAGCAAAGCAAGATAACGTGGCCTGTCAAGGGTCGGGTCGCAAGCCGAAAGTTCACGCTGGAGCGCAGAGAGCCTCTCGTTGACCGCCTTGCCCTCTAGCCGGGCGAGGATCTGCGAGGCCATGGTCGCCGCGCGCTCCCGATCACACAGGCCCTCCCGCGCCGCGATGTCCCCCAACAGGCGCTTGACGTCGATGTCCGTGAGGTCTTCTCGTAAAGACGCCAACGATTTGCCGTCGAGGAGCTGATGGATCGCGAAGCCCACCTCGGGGTGGTCGGTCACGATCTGCGGGTCGGGGACGGCCAGGAGCACCGGGCCGACCTCCTGGGGGAAGTGAATGAGCAGCCACAAGAGCCGGTTCAGCTCTGCGTTGCCCACAAATCTTGGCTTGATCCCAGCCGGGCGCGCTGGCTCGTCGCGTCGACGGCCGATGAGCTCACGCAGGGCCAGCTCGCCCACCCCCAAGAGCCCCGCCGCCCGGGCGATGGCCGCCTCGCGCTGAATCGGCGGCATCTGGAGCAACAACGGGAGGATCTCCGTGACCGAGCGCTGGCGCCCGGCGGGGGTCGAGCCGTGGCGCTGGGCCGACCAGCTGATCACGACCTCGACGAGGCTGCGCGCGGAGTGCAGGCGCTGCTCAAAGGCCGCCGCCCCGTTCTTCTGCACGTACTCGTCGGGGTCTTTGGCGCCGGGCAGCTCCAGGTGCCGGGGCTCCACACCGACGCCCAAAAACATCGGCAAGGCGCGCTCGGCGGCGCGTTTTCCGGCCTCGTCGGTGTCAAAGAGCGCGATGACCGTCGTGGTGAGGCGGCGGATCTGCTCTAAGTGACCCTCGGTCAGCGCCGTCCCGCAGGTGGCGACGACCTCCTCGAAGCCCGCCTGGGCCAGAGAGATCGCGTCGAAGTAGCCCTCGACGACGATGACCCGGTCCTTGCGCTGAATCGCCGCGCGGCCAAGCGACAAGCCGTAGAGCGTGCTCGACTTCTCGTAGATCTCGGTCTCGGAGGAGTTGATGTACTTGGGGCCCTCGCCGGACAAGATTCGGCCGCCGAAGGCGATGGGGCGATCGCGGCGATCTAGGATCGGGATCATCAGGCGATCGCGGAAGAAGTCGTACGCGCTGCCCCGCTGCTCGTTCTTGCGGGCGAGGCCGGCGCGGATCGCCAGCTCCGGGGGCACGCCGCGGCTCTGGAGGTGGTCGAGCAGGCCCGTCCAGCGGTCGGGGGCGTAGCCCAGCCGGAAACGTTTCCAGGTCTCCACGGTGCAGCCCCGGGCCTTTAAGGCCTCCCGGGCGGCGAGGCCCTCGGGGCGGCTCATGAGGTTCGTGTGGAACCACTCCGCGGCGAAGGCGCAGGCGTCGTGCAGGCTCGCCCGGGCCTGCATCTTCGCCCGCTCCTTGGGGTCGAGCTGGCGCTCCTCCAAGGTGATGCCCGCCGGGCCCGCGAGCTCCTTCACGGCCTCGGTGAAGCTGAGGCCTTGGGTCTTCATCAAGAAGGTGAAGACGTCGCCGGACTCCTTACAGCCGAAGCAGTGGTAGATCTGCTTGTCGCGCAGGACGTGGAAGCTCGGGCTCTTCTCTTGGTGGAAGGGGCAGAGCCCGACGCTGCGGCCACCTTGGGCGCGTAAGGTGACGGACTGCCCGATCACCTCGGCGATGTCGGTGCGCTCGCGGATCTCGTCGATGAGGGCGCGGGGGATCTGCATTCGCCCTCGGCTTTAACTTAGGCGGCGGCGCCGGGCTGTCCGGCCCGCTCACGGGGATCATCACCGACCCGCGCGACCTGGGCGCCGACGGCCTGGAGCTTCTCGACGAGGCGCTCGTAGCCACGATCGAGGTGGTAGAGCCGCAGCACCTCGGTGCGGCCCCGGGCGGCGAGGCCCGCGAGCACCAACGACGCCGACGCGCGCAGGTCCGTCGCCATGACCGTGGCCCCGGTGAGCTGACGCACGCCCTTGGTGCGGGCGAGGTTGCCGAACACGTCGATGTTCGCGCCGAGGCGGTGCAGCTCGGGGACGTGCATGAAGCGGTTCTCGAAGATGGTCTCGCGGATCTCGCTCTCGCCCTGGGCCAGGCAGAGGAGCGCCATGAGCTGGGCCTGCATGTCCGTGGGGAAGCCCGGGTGGGGCTCGGTGGTGACGTTCACCGGGCGGATGGGGCCCTCGCGGCGCACCCGGACGGTGTCGTCGCCGACGTCGATGGTGCAGCCCGCCGAGAGCAAGGCGTCGAGCACGGCGCTGAGATCGCCGGGGTTCACGCCGGAGATGGTGATGTCGCCGCCGGTGATCGCCCCGGCGACGAGGTAGGTGCCGGCCTCGACCCGATCGGGGAGGATCGCGTAGGGGGTCTTCGCCGGGGTGAGCGAGGGGACGCCCTGCACCCGCAGGGTCGAGCTGCCCTCGCCCTCGATGATCGCGCCCAAGGAGCGCAAGAAGCGGGCGAGATCGACGATCTCCGGCTCGCGGGCGGCGTTCTCCAGGACCGACTCACCCTTCGCGAGCACCGCGGCCATGAGCACGTTCTCCGTGCCGGTCACCGTGGGCATGTCAAAGCGCACGTGGCCGCCGGTGAGCTGATCGACCTTGCCGTGCACGTAGCCGCCGGAGAGCTCAAAGCGACAGCCGAGGGCCTCTAAGCCCTTCAAGTGCTGGTCGATCGGGCGCACGCCGATGGCGCAGCCGCCGGGGAGCGAGACGTGGGCCTCGCCGCAGCGGGCGAGGAGCGGGCCCAAGGCGAGGACCGAGGCGCGCATCTTGCGGACGAGGTCGTAGGGCGCCTCGTTGTAGATGACCCGGGTAGTGTCCACGGAGACGAGCCCGGCGTGGCCGAGGCTCGGGCAGCCGACGCGCCCGAGCAAGGAGAGCATGGAGCCGACGTCGGCGAGATCCGGCACGCGGTCGAGGCGATGCTCACCGGGGGCGACGAGGGTGGCGACGAGGATTGGCAAGGTGGCGTTCTTCGCGCCGCCGATGGGCACGACGCCGCGCAGGGGCTTGCCGCCGTCGATGATGATCTTGTCCATGTTGGGCTCCTGAGCGGGCCGCGCCGGGCAGAGTGAAGAGAGAAGGCAGAGTACGGTTGTAGTATCGACGTGTCAAGAGTGACCGCTCCGCTCCCCCGCGCGGGACCTGAGGCTGCTACTCTGCGGACGAACCGCGGCGGCCCAGGGCGCGCGGGAGGCTCGGACGGGCCTCCGCGCTCGTCCGCTAAGCAAACGCCGTGCCAACACGATCCAAGAGCCCAAGACCGAGGCGATGCCGCCGTCCCCTCCCACCCTCTCGGGAAGGCCGAGCCAGTCCGCGCTGGACGCTGCGGCGCTGGAGGGCGCCGATCTGCGCGGCGCGTCCTTGGCCGGGCGGAGCCTCGCAGGACGGGATCTCCGAGGGGCGTCGCTCATCGACGCGGACCTCGGCCGGGCCGATCTCTCCGGGGCCAACCTCGACGGCGCTGACCTCAGCGACTGCGAGCTCCACGGCGCCCTGCTCACCGGGGCGAGCCTCAAGGGCGCCATCTTGCGCCGCGTGCGCGGGGCCGAGGCGAGCTTCGCCCAGGCCGACCTCAGCGGGGCCGACCTCACCGGCGCCACCTGCCCCAAGGCCTCCTTTGAGGGCGCGACGCTCCGCGACGCCCGGGCGGACGAGGCGCTGCTCCAAGGGATTCGTGCCGCCGGGGCCTGCCTCGCCGGGCTCTCGGCCCCGGGGGCGGCCCTGGACCTCGCCGCGCTGCGCGGCGTGGACCTCAGCGGCGCGGCGCTCGAGCGCGCGACCTTAGAGGGCGCGGACCTCACCGGCGCGCGCCTCGACGGGGCGAACCTCACCCGGGCCCGCCTCGACCGGGCCCGCCTCGACGGCGCGAGCCTCAAGGGCGC
>JAKLKD010000175.1 GCA_023150845.1 Myxococcota bacterium
GCCAGGCCCGTCGCGCGGCGAGGGTGGCGCAGAGGTCCGCGGGGTGGGCGCCGCGGTCCAAGGCGTCGGCGAGGGCGGCGCAGAGCGTGTCCAGGGGGGCCTCCGCCCGGGCCGTCACCACGAGGCGGTAGGGCGGGCCCCCGCGGCGCGGCGCCGGGCGTGTCGGGGCTGGGGCGAGCAGCGCCGCGGCGTTCGTGCCGCCGAAGCCGAAGGAGCTCACTGAAGCCCGGCGGTCGGCGTCCTGCCAAGGTGTCGGCGCCCGGGGGAGCCACAGCGGGGCGCCCTCGGCCTGAATCTTCGGGTTCAGGGCCTCCAGCGGGCCAAAGGGCGGGATCTCCCCGGACTCTACGGCGAGGGCGGCCTTGATCAGCCCGGCGATGCCCGCGGCGGGCTCCAGGTGGCCGATGAGCGCCTTCACCGCGCCCAACGCGGCGCGAGCCTCTCCGAGCGCCTCACAGATGGACGACCACTCCACGGGGTCCCCCAAGGGCGTGCCCGTGCCGTGGGCCTCCACAAATCCCGGCTTGCCGCCGACCGCCCACAGCCGCCGCAGCAGGGCCACTTGGGAGGCCGGGTTCGGCGCGGAGATGCCGTTGGTGCGGCCATCCTGGTTGATCGCCGTGGCCAAAACGACCGCCCGGACAGGGTCGCCGTCGCGCAGGGCGTCGTCGAGGCGCTTGAGCACGACCGCCCCGGCGCCTTCGCCCCGGACATAACCGTCCGCCCCGTCGGCGAAGGCGCGCAGCCGCCCCGTCGGCGAGAGCACCCCCGCCGCGCGGAGCAAGGCCGTGCGAGACGGCCCCAAGATGAGGTTCACCCCGGCGACGACGGCGACGCTGCAGTCCCCTCGGCGGAGCGCCCCAGCCGCCTCGTGCAGCGCCACGAGGGACGACGAGCAGGCCGTGTCGATGGTGAGGCTCGGGCCATGGAGGTCGAGGCAGTACGAGATCCGGTTCGCCAAGATCGCCGCGGAGAGCCCGGCCCCGGCGACGGGATCCCCCGAAGGCCGCGCCGCGGCGACGAGCTCGCCGTACTCCCCAGCGCCGCCGCCGACGTACACGCCGACGTCTTGGGGCAGCCTCCCGGTGAGCGCGGCGTCCTCCAGGGCCTCCCAGACGACCTCTAAGGTGAGGCGCTGCTGGGGGTCCATCCACTCGGCCTCCCGCGGCGAGAGCCGGAAGAACATCGGGTCAAAGCCCGCGACGTCTTCCAGGTAGCCCGCGACGGGGTCGAGGTGCGGGCCTTCCCCTTGGCCGCGGCTCGGGGGCAGGGGGCCGAGCGCGCAGCGCCCCTCGCGGAGGAGCGCCTGAAACGCCGCGAGGTTGGGCGCGCCGGGGAGCCGCGCGGACATTCCGAGGATCGCGATGCTGTCCCCGGGCAGGCCCGTCGTGGTCACCTTAGGGCCGGTCTCTTGCGCGTGTCCGCAAAGCCAGGTCGCCAAGGCCCGGGGGCTCGGGTGGCTGAACAGCAGCTCGGCGGGCAGGGGCACGCCGAGACGGGCCTCCAGCCCCGCCCGCACGGCGGCGCCGCGCACGGAGTCAACGCCGAGGTCGCGGAAGGGGAGGTCGAGCTCGGGGGCGTCGGGGGCGAGGCCGAGCTCCGCGGCGACCTGCCCCAGCGCCTCACCGACGCCCAACGAGGCCGTCGTCGCAGGGGTCGCCTGGGCGCGCGGGGCCCCCATCGCCTGGGCCACCCCGAGGAGCCTCGGCAGGTCGAGGCGCCCCAGGCCGCGTCGCCCCGGCGCCAAGGAGCGGACGAGCCCGTCGAGGCCCTCCTCGGCGCTCATCGGCGGGATCCCGAGGGCCAGGAGCCGCGCGCTCATCGTGGCGTCGACGGCGCCGACGTCGCCCCAATGGCCGAGGTGCAGGGCGACGGCGGGCCGACCCTCCCGGACGAGGCGCTCGGCGAGCCGGGCCTGAAACGCCGTCGCCGCCGCGTGGGCCGCCTGCCCAGGCCCCGCGAGCACCGAGGCGAAGGAGCCAAAAAAGACCAGGGCGTCGAGGGGGTCGGCCTTGGTGAGCGCCGCGAGGTGGATGGAGCCCTGGACCTTCGGCGCCAAGACCGCGCGCAGGCGGCCCTCGTCGAGGCCGTCCAAGGGCTGATCATCGAGGAGCCCCGCGGCGTGGAAAACCGCGGTGATCGGCCCGTGGGCGGCCCGGGCGCGCCCCAAGGCCGCGGCGAGGGCGGAGGGGTCAGCGACATCCACCTGGAGGTTCAGCGCCCCCGGCGGATCGTCCCCTTCGGCGGGCCGCCGGGCGAGCAGCGTGAGCTTCACCCCTTGGGCCCCGAGGCGACGGGCCAAGGCGAGGCCGATGCCCGACCGACCCCCGGTGATGACGGCGTGTGCCCCCGGCCGCGGCGCCCAGGCCGCCCCGAGGGGCGCGGGGCTGAGCGTCAGCGCGCGCCGATCCGCGCCGCGCAGGACGACGAGGCCGTCGATGGCGCCTTCGACGGGGGGCGCGCCGAGCTCATTCAGCAGGCGCTCGGCGACCTCGCCGGGCGCCCAGGCGTCCGGGTCGAGGTCGATCACGGTGAAGCCCATGCTGGGGCGCTCGCGGCGGGCCACCCGGGCCACCGCGGCGACCATGGCGGCCTCGGCGTCGATGGGGCCGTCGTCCGGGCCGTCTGCCCCGGCGCAGAGCACCCAGCAGCGCGCGTTAAGGGCTGAGCCCGCCAGCCGGGCGACGCTCAGCGCCCAGCGGGTGTCCCCGTCCTCAAGCGCGCGCCCGACGCTCCAGCCGTGGACCACACCGACGCTCGGCCCAAGGCCCGCCTCGTGGAGCCAAGGCGCGAGGGGGGCGTCGGGGCGCAGCGTCAGGCGGTCGGGCCCGGTCCAGCGGCTCTCCCGACCCGGGCTCACCAAGATCACCCGCCGCCCCTCGGCGATGAGGCGCTGGGCGACGGCGTCGAGGAGCCCCGCCCCGTCGCGGAGCAGCGCCCAGGCCTCGGGCAAGGCCGCGCGGGAGCTCGGCGGCGGGGCCGGCTCCCAGCGCAGCGCCCAGCCCAGCGGACCCTCGGCGGGGGGCGGCGGCGCGGCGCGGCGCGGTCTGCGGGGGAGCAGCAGCGGGATACGCTCGAAGCAGGAGGTGGGGAGCGGGGTGGCCCGGCCCGGGCAGAGCGCGCCGAGATCGAGCTCAACCCCGGCGACGAAGAGCCGCGCCGCCTGGGCCAGCCGCGCGGCCCGGCTGGGGTTGGCCTCAAGCACGAGCTCCACGTCCGCCTCGCCGTCCTCCAGGGCCCGGGCCTCGGCGAAGTCCCGCGCCGCGGCGCTGTCTATCCGGACGACGTCGAGGGGCGCCCCCCAAGACGCCCAGCGCTCGGCCTCGGCGAGGAGCGCGTGCAGCTCACCGGGGACCAGCCGCGCGGCGACGCGCACCCGGCGCTCTTGCGGCGCCTGGCCGCGGGTGGGGAGGCCGTCGCGGAGGGCCGCCCGCAGCCCCTCGGCGTCGTTCACGACCGCCGCGCTCCGGACCGGGAGCCGGGCGCGCCCCGTGGCGAGGGTGTGGCTGAGGTCGTCGAGCGCGGCGTTTGACCCGGCGAGGCGCCGCTCCAAGCCGCGCAGGGCGGTCGGGGTGCGCGCGGAGAGCACCACCAGCCAGGGCCCCGACGATCCCGGCGTGCTCGGCGCCGCGGGGGCCTCCTCGACGATGACGTGGGCGTTCGCGCCGCCCATCCCGAAGGCGCTCACCCCCGCCCGGCGCGGCCCCGACGACACCCACGGCGCCGGGCGCACGACGGGGAAGAAGGGGCTCCGCACGAAGGAGAAGAGCGGGTTGGGCCGCGAGAAATGGAGCGTGGGGGGCAGGCGCCTGGCCTGGAGCGCGAGCACCACCTTGACGAGCCCCGCGATGCCCGCGGCGGCCTCTAAGTGCCCGAGGTTGCTCTTGACGCTGCCGAGGGCCACGCTGCCGGGGCGAGCCCCGCGGAAGGCCCGGCTCAGGGCCTCCAGCTCGATGGGGTCCCCGAGGGAGGTGCCCGTGCCGTGGGCCTCGATGAGGCTGAGGCTCGTCGTCTCGACCCCGGCGTCGGCGGCGGCGGCGCGCAGGAGCCCGAGCTGACCGGCGGTGCTCGGCGCCGCGAGGCCGCTGCTCGCGCCGTTGTGGGCGTGGCTGCTGCCCCGCAGCACCGCCCGGATCTGGAGCCCACGGGCCAGGGCGACGGAGCGGCGGCAGAGGATCACGGCCCCGGCGCCTTCGCCGGTCCCGAAGCCGTCGGCGGAGGCGTCGAAGCTCTTGCTCCGCCCGTCCGGCGACAGGGCGCCGAGGCGGCTCTCCAGGGCCATGCCCGAGGGGGAGAGGTGCAGGTGCACACCCCCGGCGACGGCGAGGTCACACTCGCCGCGGCGGATGGCGCTGATGGCCAGATGCACCGCCACGAGGGAGCTGGAGCAGATCGTGTCGACGACGAGGCTGGGCCCGCGCAGGTCGAGCAGCCAAGACAGGCGGTTGGCGATGACCGCGAGGCTGTTCCCGAGCCCGACGCCGGGGTCCATCGAGGCGCCGCGGTCGATGAGCTCGTCGAGGTCAAAACGTTCGGCGTGGTGCTGGGCGCTCGCGCCGACGAAGACCCCCGTCGCGCTGCCGGTCAGGGAGGGCCCCAAGGCCCCGGCGTCCTCCAGCGCCTCCCAGGCGACCTCCAAGAAGAGGCGCTGCTGGGGGTCCATGACCCGGGCCTCGGCGGGCGTCAGCCGGAAGAACAGGGGGTCAAACCCGGCGACGTCGGGCAAAAACCCGCCACGATCCGCACGAATCCGGGCGTCATGCCCGCCGCGGTGGTAACGCTGGAGCTCCCAACGATCCGGCGGAACGGGGCCTGTGGCGTCCCGGCCCTCAAAGAGCAGGGCGGCGAAGGCCTCAGCGTCGGGGGCGCCGGGAAACCGGCAGGCGAGGCCGACGACCACGACGGGATCATCCCCGTCGTCCGCCGCGGCGACGGGGGCTTGTGCCTCCTCCACCGGGGGCGTCGGCGGCGGGGCCTCGGGTGCGACGGGCGGCGCCTCCGCCGTCGGGGTCTCGACGAGGCGGGCGCCGTACCGCTCGACGAGGGCCGGGGCCAAGGCCGCGATGGAGGGGTGGTCAAAGAAGATCGTCGGCGAGACGGCGTCGCCGACGCGCTCCCCGAGGCGCCCAGCGACCTCCATGGCCATGAGTGAGTCAAGGCCGAAGTCCAAGAAGCCGACACCCCGGCCGAGCGTGCCCGGCGGGCGCTCCAGGACCCGGGCGAGCTCCGCCTGGAGCAGGGCCTCGACGGCCTCCACGAGGGCGCCTTGGGCCAGGGGCGCGGACCGGCGCGGCGCCGGGGGCGGCGTGGCCGTGAGCGTGGTCCGGGTGGGCGCGGGGGCTGGCGGCGCGACGACGGCCTCCGCCCCGGCCTCGGCCAAGATCACCGCCATGGCTGGGTCACCGCCGGGCCAAGACTCCGACGCCACGAAGCCGGCCTCGGCCAGGAGGCGCCGCCAAGACTCCGGGGAGAGCGCCGGGCCACGCTCACGCAGCTCGGGGTCGGCGTAGCCCCACCACTCGTCGGTGAGGCCGAAGATGAGCTCACCCCAGGCCCCCGGGTGGGAGACCTCCAAGAACAGGAGCAGGCCTCCTGGCGCCAGGAGCCGCCGCAGCCGCCCCAGGGTCTCCCGGAGGTCCCGCGTGGCGTGGAGTACGTTCGCGGCGAGCACGAGGTCGAAGCCGCCGGAGACCCCTTGAGGTTCAGGCTCGGCGTTGAGGTCTAAGGTCTTGAACTCAAAGGCAGGATCGGCCCCGAAGGCCCGCCGACCGGCGCGTAAGAAGTGCGGGGAGAGGTCGGTGTAGACGTAACGTTCGACGCGGCCCTCAAAGGCCGGCTGCAGGGCGGCGGTGAGCGCCCCGGTGCCCGCGCCGACCTCCAGCACCCGCGGGCGGCGACCCCGCCGGGCGAAGCGGGTCAGCGCCGCCTGACCGAGGGTGGCGATGAGGGCGTAGAACGGGCCGAAGAGGCCGCTCGACTGGTAGATGTCCCGCAGGCGGTCGGTCTGCCCATCGGGGAACAAGAAGCCGAGGGCGGGGCGGCGGCCGCTCAAGATCTCGGGGTAACCGGCCAAGACGTCGCCGAAGAAGCGCAGGGGCTCGGCGCCCTCGGGGTGGTCGGCGCAGGCCCCCTTGACCGCGGCCTCTAGGGGCTCCGGGGCTCCGGGGCTCTGGAAGGTCTGGGCGAGGGACCAGAGGCGCTGGAAGCGCGGGAGCACCTCGGCGGGGCGCACCGCGGCGAGGCCCGCCGTCGCGACGCGGCGGGCGGCGGCCTCAAACCGGGTGGCCTGGTCGGCGGGGGGCAAGGCGCCCAGCGCGGCGGCGGCGGCGTCTCGGAGCGCCGGATCGAGGCGTGGCCCGGTGAACCGAAGGGGCAAGGTCGCGCTGGGGTCGGACTCTTGGGCGAAGGTGGCGGCGAGCAGCTGGCCCGCGCCGACCGAAAACGCCGCGGGGAGGGCCTGAAGCGCCCGCGCCGTCGGCATGGTGAGGATGCCCCGGGCCCGCAGCGCCTCCTGATAGCGGGGGTGCGCCACGGAGCCCGTCTCCGCCCAGACCCCCCAGGCCAAGGCCAAGGTCGGTCGGCCACGGCGGGCGGTGCGGGCGGCGGCGAAGGCGTCCTCGACGCCGTTCGCGGCGGCGTGGGCGCCTTGGCCCGCGTTCCCGAAGAGCGCGGCCATCGACGAGTAGAGCCAGAAGAAGTCGGGGTCGTCGGGCTCGGTCACCCGGTCGAGGATCCAGGCGCCGACGGCCTTGGGGCCCAGCACCGCGTCAAACCGCTCGGCGCCCCCTTGGCGGATGAGCCGATCTTGCAGCACGCCCGCGCTGTGGACGACGCCGCGGATCCGCCCGAAGCGCGCCCGGGCCAAGGCGGCGGCCCGGGACATGGCGGCCTCGTCCGTGGTGTCGGCGGCCACGACGAGGGCCCGGTCGGCGGGGAGCGGCGCGCCGGAGGGGTCGCGGCCGGTGATCAAGAGCTTGAGCGTGGTGTTCGCCAAGAACCAGCGCGCCGTCTCTAAGCCGACGCCCCGGGCGCCGCCGACGATCCACACCACGCCGTCGCCGGGCAGGGCGCTCGGTGTGACGGGGGGCAGCGGCGCGAGCCCACGGACGTAGCGGCGGTCCCCGGACCAGCGCACCCGCGCCGGGGCCTCGTGGCGGAGCTCCTCGGCGATGGCCAGGACGGGGTCTTGCCCCTCGGCGAGCTCGACGACGCGGGCGCGCAGCCCTGGCGTCTCTAAGGCCGCGGCGCGGACGAGCCCAAAGAGCCCACCCCAGGCCGGGGTGCTGGCGGGATCCCCATGCACGACCAGCAGCTCTGGTAAATGACCGCTGGTCAGTAAGCCCTCTAGCCGGGCCCGGAGGGCGCGGGGGCCGTCGTCAAGGGATTGCTGCATTGCAGCAAAATCGGCGGGCCAGCCCTGAGCGGCGACGCAGGTGAGGTCCAGGATCAGGGCCGGGCGCTCGCCGTCGGCGAGTCGGGCCAGGAGGGCCTCGGGCTCCACCCAAGCGAGGCGGCGGTCGAGGCGGGCGGCGAGGCCGAGGGCCAGCTCAGGGTCACCACCGACCGCCCACAGCTCCCCGGCGGGCAAGGCGCGAGACGGCGCCGCGTCGAGGGGCTCCCAGCCGACCCGCCAGAGGAGCTGCGGCTCCTTCGCCGCCGCGGGGGTGGCCTCCGCCGGGGCGTCCTCCCGAGGGGCGCGCAGGCAGAAGCCGTCGAGGCGCGCGAGGGGCGCCCCGGAGGGGTCGAGGAGCACGACGTCGAGGACGAGGCCCGCGGCGTCACCCCCGGCCCGGGCGCGCACCCAGGCGAGGGCCCGCCGAGGCAGAGCGCTGAGCAGCTCAACACGCTCCGCGCTCAGCGGCAGGGTGAGCCGGGCGCCACCAAAGGCCGCCACCCCGGCCTGGAGCGCGCCGTCGAGGAGGCCCGCGGCGACGGCGCTGGGCAGAGCCTCTAGCTCCGCGAGGGCCTCCCCCGCGCCCACCTGCAGGCCGCGTAGGGTCCGGAACGCCGGGCCGAAGGACAGCCCCGCCGCCGCGGCGCCCTCGTAGAAGGCGTCGAGGTCGACGGCGCGGTGGAGCCGTGAACGGAGCGCCAGGAGGTCCACCGGGGCCTGGGCCTGGGCGGGGCCGCGCCGCGCCTGGACGTGGGCCCCCGCCGGGCCAATCAGCTCGACACGATCCCCGTCGACCTTCAGGAGGAGGGAGGCCGGGCCCCCCGCCAAAGAGACCGGGCGGAGGAAGCGGAGGTCCGTCAGGGCGCCGGGCGGATCGAGGAGCGCCACGAGGAGCGCGGCCGCGGGCACCACGGCCTGGCCACGCACGCGGTGGTCCGCGACGGGGGGCGAGCCGTCCTCGGCGAAGCGCTGGCGCGGTGAGGCGCTGAAGTCGAGGGGCTGGCGTGGGGTCTGAGGGGCGGGCACACGCCGCCGACCGGGCCCAAACCGCTCGGCCCAAGGCACCGGGGCGCCGCGCACCCAGGCCCGCGCCCAGGCCTCAAGGCCCTCGCTCCGCCCTGGCGTGCTGGCCTCGGCGTCTTCTTCGACCTGGCCTCGCCAGCCAGCCCGGCCCAAGCGTGCCTCACCCAGCGCCCGGGCGGCCTCGGCGCGGTCCGACACGACGAGCACAAACCGGCAGGGCCAGGCGCGGCGGCCGACGGCGGCGGTGTAGCAGAGGTCCGCGAGGGGCGTGGGGTCGTCCTCGGCCAGCCGTCGCTGCCAGCGCAGCAGGAGCCGGTCGAGGCTGGCCTCGTCGGGGGCGGAGAGGGGCAGCGGCCAGGGGCCCTCCTCGTCCGGCGGGCTCGGCGGGGTCGGGGCCTCCTCCAGGATGGCGTGGGCGTTGGCGCCGCCGAAGCCGAAGCTGCTCACCCCGGCGCGCAGAGGCCGCGGGCCCGCCCAGGCCCCAAGGGCGCGCTGGGGCTGAAACGGCGTGTTTGCCCAAGGGATGAGGGGGTTCGGTGGGTCGCAGTGCAGGGTCGCCGGGAGCTGGCGGCGGCTCAGGCTCAGGGTGACCTTGAGCGCGCCGACGAGGCCCGCGGCGGCCTCGGTGTGCCCGAGGTTCGACTTGACCGAGCCGATGGCGCAGGGCGTCGCCCGCTGGTGCGCCGCGGTGAGGCCCTCCAGCTCGATGGGGTCGCCCAGGCGTGTGCCGGTGCCGTGGGCCTCGACGTAGGAGACGCTCTCGGCGCTGACCCCGGCGGCCAGCAGCGCCTCGCGGATCACCTCCTCTTGGGCGAGGGGGTTCGGCGCGGTGAGGCCGTTGGTGCGCCCGTCGTGGTTGACGGCGACGCCACGGACGACGGCGTGTACGCTGTCCCCCGCGGCGAGAGCCCGGTCCAGGCGCCGCAGGACCAGCACGACGCCGCCCTCGGCCCGGGCGTAACCGTCGGCCTTGGCGGAGAAGGTGTGGCAGCGCCCGGTGGGGGAGAGCGCGCCCGCGGCGGTCAGGGTCTCAAAGAGCCGCGGGGAGAGCAGGGCGTTCACCCCGCCGACAAGCGCCAGCTCGACGACGCCGTCGCGGAGGGCCTGACATGCTTGCTGCAACGCAACAAGGGACGAGGAGCAGGCCGTGTCGATGACGACGCTCGGGCCGCGCAGGCCCAAGGCGAAGGAGACCCGGTTGGCGACGAGGGCCTGGATGCTGCCCGTGGCGAGCCCGGGGCCCCCCGCCAAAAGCTCCCGCTCGGCGTGGTCGTGGGTCGAGGCGCCAACGTACACGCCCACCCGGGTCGGCCGCTCCCCGGCGTACCCGGCGTGCTCCAGGGCCTCCCAGGCGAGCTCCAGGGTGAGGCGCTGCTGCGGGTCGGTCTGCCGGGCCTCCCGGCGGGAGACGGCGAAGAGGTCGGCGTCGAAGCAGGTGATGTCCTCGACGAAGCCGCCGCGCCAGCGCCCGTCGAAGCGACCCTCGGGGGCGGGGCCGGTGGCGTCGCGGCCCTCGGCGAGCAGGCGCCAGAGGGCGTCGGGGTCCGGGGCGCCGGGCAGGCGGCAGGCGTAGCCGATGATCCCGATGGGCACATTCGTTTCGGCGGCCGGGGCCGTCGGTCGCACCGGGGCGGGCAGGGTCGGCGACGCCGGGCTCACCCCCGTCCACGCCGCCATCGCCCCCGGCCAGCGCTCGCAGAGGTGCCGGGAGAGGGCGTCGAGGTTCGGGAAACGGAACAGCGCGACGGGGGAGAGCGGCTCTCCGACGAGCTGACCCAGGCGCTCGGAGAGCTGGGTGACCAGCACGGAGTCGAGGCCGATGTCGCGGAAGCCGTCCTGGGCGCCGATCTCCGCCGGGTCTACGCCCAAGAGCCGCGCGAGCTCCTCCCGCAGCCGCCGCTGGACGCTACGCCGGGTGTCCTCGGGGGAGCCCGCGGCCTGGGGCGCCGCGCTGGGGGGGAGGCTCGGCAGGGCCTGGGACGGGCCCGCGAAACGGCGGGGCGGCAGGGGGCCGACGAGGCGCGCGCCGGGTGGGTCCAGCCGCCGCAGATCGAGGGAGATCCCCGAGGTGAAGGCCGCGCCGAGGAGCTCAAGCCAGGCCCGCTCCGGCTCGGCGCCGCAGAGGGGGTATGCGGTGTCGCCGATCCAGACCTGGGCGAGGCCGTCGCCGCCGCCGAGGGGCGCCCGCTCCAGGGGCAGGCCCATCAAGCGGAGCCCGTCGAGGAGCGCCTCCGTGAGCCGGGGGTGCTCCCCGCCCGAGCCCAAGGCGTCGAGCACCTCGGCTTGGGTCGTGGCGTCGGCCCGCTCCAGCGCGGCGCCCAGGCGCTCCTCCAAGAGCGGGACACGCTGGAAGAGCTGAAGGAGGGCCCCAGGCGGCGCGCCGAGCTTGCCCGGGGAGAGCCGCGCCGCGGGCGGATCCTCGGGCGGCGCCGTCAGAGAGGCCCGGGGCGGAGGCCCGCCGTCGCCGAAGACGAGGGCGGCCCGGGCGCCCCGGTGGGAGCGCGCCACCCGCGAGGCGTAGCAGAGATCGGCGCGGTCTTCCGCCGTGGCCGCGGCCCGCGCCCCGTCGAGGTGGGCCTGGGCCTCGGCCCCGGAGAGCAGGAGCAGGTCCCAGCGCGGCGCGGGCCCCCGGCTCGGCGGGGCGCCCTCGCTGATCACCGCCGTCGCCCCGGCGCCGCCCATGCCGAAGGAGCTGAGCGCCGCCACACGCCCCGCCGGGCCGGGCTCCCAGGGCCGCGCCTGGGCCTCCGGGCGGAGCTGAGGCCGGGCCAGCTCGGGGTCCAAGGACGGCAGCCCCGGCGGGATCGTGCGCCGCTCCAGGCCGAGCACGAGGCGCAGCAGGCTGAACAGGCCGCTGACGGCCTCCTGGTGCCCGAGCAGGCCCTTCACCGAGCCCAGGCCGACCGTGGCGTCGCCGAGGGCCTCGACGAGGCCGTCGAGCTCCAAGGCGTCGCCCATCGGCGTGCCCGTGCCGTGGCCCTCAATCGTCTGGAGCTCGCTCGGGCGCACCCCGGCGGCGGCCCAGGTCTCGCGGTAGAGCGTCGCCTGCGCCCCGGGGTTCGGCGCGCCGAGGCCCATGCCCCGGCCCCCGTGGTGGGTGGCCGTCGCCCGCACCACGGCGAGCTCCCGCAGGCCGAGGCGCTGGGCCTGGGCCCGCCGGGTGAGCACGACGGCGGCGACGCCCTCGCCGAGCACAAAGCCGTCCCGCCCCGCCCCGAAGGACCGCAGCGCTCCGCTGGGCGAGATCACGCCGAGCTCAGCCAAGGCGCCGGGGTAGGCCGGGTCGAGCACGAGGTTCGCCGCGGCGACGAGGGCGAGGCTCGTGGAGCCGTCCCGCAGCGCCCGCGCCGCGAGATCCAGAGCGAAGAGGCCCGAGGAGCAGAGGGTGTCGACGACGAGGCTCGGCCCGCGCAGGTCCAAGGCGTAGGAGATCCGGTTTGCTGTGGCCGCGACGCTCGCGCCCATCGCGGCGCTGCCTTGGCCGAGCCGGGCGCGCAGCTCCTCCCGGCTGAGGCCCACGAACACCCCGGCGTCGCTCCCGGCGAGCTGAGGCCCGGCGACCCCGGCGCGCTCCAGGGCCTCCCAGGCGACCTCCAGCAAGAGGCGCTGCCGCGGGTCCATCGTGGCGGCCTCGGCGGGGGAGATCCGGAAGAACGCCGCGTCAAAGGCGTCGATCTCGTCGAGCCAGGCGCCCGACGCGCCCCCCGCCCGGGGCGGGCCAGCGACGAACCGCGGGCGCCACTGAAGGAGCCGCTCCCAGAGCGCCGCGCCGTCGGAGGCCCCGGGCGCGCGCAGGGCGTAGCCGACGAGCACCACGGGGTCGTCGTTGGGCTCCGCGGCCCGGGGGAGCGGCGCCGGGGCGGCCGGGGCTAAAGGCGCCTCGGCGGCGGGGGGCTCATCGCCGAGGCGCGCGCCGGGGTAGCGGGAGACGAGCCAGTCCGCGAGCTCTCCCAAGGAGGGCCGCTCAAACACCACCCGCGCCGGGACGACCTCCCCGACGACCGGGGTCAAGGCGGCGACGAGGTCTTGGGCGAGGATCGAGTCCAGGCCGAGCTCATCAAAGCCCTGGTCGGGGCGGATGGACTCCGGCTTGGCGCGAAGCACCGCGGCGAGCTGCCCCCGCAGCCAGGCGCGCATGGCCCGAGACCGGGCGGGGTCGGCGGCGGTGGGGCGCGGCGCGGCGCTCGGGG
>JAKLKD010000176.1:0-12577 GCA_023150845.1 Myxococcota bacterium
GGCCGGGCATCGACGCCGCGCGGGGGCGGTCGGCGACGCTGTGGCTGACGTAGGTGCAGCCCTTCGAGAAGCAGCGCGCCGCGTCACAGTCCTGGCTGAGCGCGAGCTCAAAGTCGGACTCCAGGGTGCGCAGCTCGGCGAGCACCGTCGCCGGGATCTGGGAGTTCGGCGGGTCGGCGGCCTCGGCGGCGTGCTGGAGCGACCACAAGAGCAAGAGCGACGGCGAGAAGACGCCCATCAGTAGATCCTCACGACGACGCGGCGGTGGCGAGCGAGGCGCTCGGCCTCGTTGAGCCCGGCGAGCTCCTCTTCGGGCAGCGGCACGGTGTCGGCGTAGCCCTCGACCCGCACCCGGCCGCGGGCGACGCCGACGGTCTCCATGCGGGTGCGCACGGCGTTGGCCCGATCCGCCGAGAGCTCCCAGTTGGACCGGTACGGCGACCCGGCGGTGACGGGCTGGCTGTCGGTGTGGCCCTCGACGGCGAAGCCGTACTTCTCCATGTAAGGCACGAAGGTGCTGAGCATTCGATCGAGGGTGTCGATCTGGTCGACGCGGATCACGGCGCTGCCCGAGTCAAAGACGAGGCCGGAGTTCAAGGACAGGCGCAGGCCGTCGTCGTCGAGCTCCGTCGAGATGAGCTCCTGCAGGCCCTCGGCGGCGATCTTCTGCTCGATCTTCTCTTGAATCGACGAGAGGCTCTCCGGCTGCTCTTTGCCTGAGAGCGACTCGGTGATCTGCTGCATCCGGGTGCGGCTGATGTCGGACG
Organism: Myxococcota bacterium; assembly: GCA_023150845.1. GTDB lineage: Bacteria > Myxococcota_A > UBA796 > UBA796 > CAJQPC01 > JADKFE01. The sequence goes on from JAKLKD010000176.1 coordinate 768, forward strand.
CGGCGAGCAACATCACGAAGAAGATCAAGAGGTTCGTGATGAGGTCGGCGTAGGAGAGCAGCCAGCCCTCGTCGCTCGTGTAGCTTCGTCGCTGCATGGTCTACCCCCTCGCCATCGCGCTCTCGCGGGCGGAGCGGGCGATGAGCTCGGCGACGCTCTGCTCGCAGCGCTCCAAGGCGCCGAGGCGCTCGTCGAGCAGGCCACGCAAGAAGTGCCCCACGGGGCCCGCGACGCCCGCGCCGAAGGCCACGCCGTAGAGCGTCGCCAAGAGCGCCAAGGAGAGCGAGGCGCCGAGGTTGGTCGTCTCGCCCATGCTCTTGAAGAGCTGGATCATGCCGGTGATGGTGCCGACCATGCCGAAGGACGGCGCGAGCTTGGCGAGGAGCTCCCAGTTGCCGACGGCGGGCTGCCAGCGGGTGAGCTCGGCGTGTTTGAGCTCGGTGAAGGCCGCCGTCGTCGCCTCGTCGGGCGCCCGGCTGAGCACGAGGTCGAGCATCCGGCGGATCGCGGGGTGGGCGCTGCGCTCGGCGACCTCGACGGCCTGGGCACGTTTGCCCTCCCGCCACAGGGCGGTGATCGCCTGGCGGTCAACCTCTAAGGCGTCGGTGCCTTTGCCTAAGGTGCCGAGTCCGGGCACGAGCTCACGGAGGCAAGCGAAGGTGCGCAGGGAGGTCGCGGCGGTGGACGAGATCATCACCGCGGAGAGTGAGCCCACGAGGACCATGACCGCGGCGTGGCCGTCAAAGGCCGAGATGGTGGCGTCGGGGCGCTCGGCGAAGCCGTACCGCACCACAAACGCGAGGATGATGAGACCAAGAATCTGCACGTTGTTTCCTTCGGCTGGCTACTCTTGACGCTGCAAGGCGTCGAGCTGGCGACGCACGCCGGGGTCGGACTCGATCTCTTCGACCTGCTCGTAGATCTCGATGGCCTTCTCACGCTCGCCGAGCATGAGCAGGATCGAGCCCTTCGCGCGTAAGGTCTCGGGGTGGGAGGGGTAGCGGGCGAGGATGAGCTCGGCCCACTCCAAGGCCATGGCGTAGTTCCCCGCGGCGATGGCCTCCTGCATCCGGGTGCGGGAGGTGGCGATGCTCACCTCTGGGGCGTCGGGGTTCACCCGGAGGCCCCGGGAGCGGTAGGCCGCGTCGAGGGTGCCGTCGGCGACGGTGGGCGGCGGCGGCACGAGGCGGGTGGTGGGGATGGTGTCGATGGCGCCCGTCGAGGCGCTGTGCTCAATCAGGATGCGCTGGCCGCTGGCGAGCATCGGGATCTGCACCTCGGTGATCACGTCGCCGTCGTTCCAGCGCACGGTCATCGCCGTCGTCGAGCCGAAGCCGAAGGGGCGGAGCTGGGTGCCCTCCTCCTCGATGAGCGCCGGGTTGGTCTCCGGCGCGGGCTCGATGAGGTAATGCGTGTAGTTGCGCGTGGCGCAGCCCCCGGCGAGGAGCAGCGTGAGCAGGAGGTGCCGGGAGAGGACGGCCTGGTTCATGGGATCACCGGGAGCAGGCGCATGTTGAGCAAAGAGATGCCGATGCCGACCTGGCCGTTTGTTGAGGCCACGAGCACGACGCCGTAGTTGGAGCGCCCGAAGGGCACACGCACCACGGCGGCGGCGGTGAGCAAGGGGTCGAGGACCTCCACCTGCTCGCCGTCTTGGCTCACGGCCTGCACCGCGGCGGTCGGCAGGCTGAAGATGACCTTGGCGCCGACGCTGACGTTGTAGAGCGGCGTGACGCGGTGGTAATGCCCGCCGACGCCGACCACGGGGTCAAACACCGAGAGGGTCACCCCGGAGAGGTTCCGGTTCGTCGCGCCGAACTGGTCGGAGATGTCCCAAGAGAGGTGCTGGCCGGGGTAGACGGCGAAGTCGGCGAAGCTGTGCGTGAGGCTGTCGCCCCGGGCGCGGCGCTCAAGCTCTTCGCTGAGCGTGTAGACGCGCTGGGTGTTGCGCACCTCGACGAGGGTGGGATCGACGTTCTGGGCGAAGAGCACCTGGCCCGTGGCCAGCTCGACGATGCGGATGGACACGCCGCCTTTGTGCTCGTCGAGCCAGACCGCGCTCTTGGCCGGAGCCGCGTCGCCCCGGGTGAGCGCGTCGAGGCGCTGGAGCTCATCGAGGCCCGCCGGGCCCGTCGTGTAGCTCAAGGCCCCGTCAATCGCGATGACCCGGGGCGCCGCGCAGGCCTCACAGACCCGCAGGCCCTCGGCGCCAAAGGCGGCCTGCAGCACCTCGACGGCGCCGGTTCCGAACCAGGCCGCCGTCTCTTCGTAGCGCGGCGCCGCGCTCACGAGGATGGCAGGGGAGACCTTGTCTTTGGGCAAGGTGCCGTCCTCGACACGCAGCTCCAGGATCTCGCCGAGGCGGTCCAAGGCGTCGCGGGTGTCGTCGGGGCCGGCCCAGGCGGCCGGGGCGCCCTGCAACAGCGCGGCGAGGGCGAGGCTCAGAAACACAGCGCCACCTCCGCCCCGAAGGCGTGGGCCTCGACGGGGCCCAAGGTGGCGTAGCGGCCGAAGTTCCGCGAGGTCTTAAACTGCGGCATCGTCTCTAAGAACACCCCGAAGCCCACCCGGTTGCCCAGGCGCACCTCGGCGCCGAGCTGTAGGGCCCCGAAGGTCGCCCGGGGCTCGTCTAAGGCCGTGTCGGTGAGGATCTCGTCCAGGGTGAGGGCCTGGTTTCGGAACGACGCCGTCGCCGGGCCCCAGACCGTCGAGAGCGAGAGGCCCCCGAAGAGGTAGAGGTCGGGGTGGGTGAGGCTCCGGGCCTGGCCGGAGACGAGGCGGGAGAGCCGGGCCTGGGCCATGAGGCCCTGGTAAGCCTCGGGGATGAGGGCGTAGCCAAGCGTCATGCCCGAGGTCCAGCGGCGGGCGACGGTGGGGCTCAGCTCGACGCCGGCCTGGAGCCAGATGAAGGGCGGCGGCGCCGTCCCGGCGTTGTCCCCTTCAGGCAAGGCGTAGGTGCGCACGCTCACCCGGGCGGGGATCACGACGCTGCCTTGGCCGTTCAGCAGGTTGAGGTACTCGGCCCGGGCCTCTTCAGCGGACTTGAGCGCCGTCGAGTCGCGCAAGAGCGCCGGGGAGCTCGTCGAGGACGAGAGGGTGTGGCTCCAGACGATGGGCAGGCTCGGGCTCAGCTCGGTGAGCCGGGCTCGGAGCACGAGGAAGGCGCCCTCGGCCTCGACGTCGATGAACAAGGCGTGGCGGCCCGCCTCGACGCCGAGCTCGGCGAGGAGCGCCGGGTCGTCTACACCCCGGGAGACGACGGTGCCCTTGGCGGAAGAGCGCACCACGACGGCGGTGCACTGGGGGCAGTGCACGAGCTGGAGGTTCGCCTCGGGGTTCGCGATCAGGACCCCGGCGAGGTGGTTCTCCAGCAGCGCCTGCATGCCCGTGCCGAGGCCGACGGGCACGCTCACCCCGGCGAGCACGACGGGGGTGGGCTGGGCGAAGATGGGCTCTTCGCGGAGCTGGTAGACCAGCTCGTCGATGAGGTCAAAGGCCGCGAGGTGCACCTGATCGGCGACCTGGGCGCGGGCGCGCTCCAGCTCAATGCGCTGGGCCTCCTCGGCGGGATCCGCGGCGAAGGCGAGGCTCAGGCCGAGGAGCCAAGACATCATCGCAGCCACGTCCAGCTCCCCGCGGCGCAGAGCCCGGCGTGAAGCGTCGTCTCGAGGCGGTCGAGCTGCACCACGGCGAGCAGCACCTCCCCGGCCCGGAGGCTGCCGTTGTCGGCGTAACGTCGGCAGGCGGTGGGGTAGGCGTCCTCAGGGGGCATCCGGGTGATGACCTGCACGTCCCCGGCGGCCAAGGTCGGGGCGCGGTCGGAGACGCGCAGGCCCTCGGCCATGAGCGCGTTCTTGGCGGCGAAGCTGATCTTCGCGGACACCGCTGGGCTCGGGTAGAACACCTCGACGAGCCAGGTCGCGCCCAAGAGGTCGGGGCGATACCCCCGGGCGGCCCCGGCGAGCTCGGTCACCCGGGACTCCAGAGACGAGAGCACGGCCTCGTCGCCGTCGAGTCGCAGGCCCAGCGGCAAGATCCGCTCCTGGCAGAGCATGACGTCCCGGTCGTAGAGGTCCCCTCGGGGCCCGCGCGGGCGGACGGCGCCGGGGCGGGCGCGCTCGGCCTCCTCCAGGCTCAGCCGGGTGCAGGTGTAGTTGGCGGCCTCGTCGGGATCCCGCCAAGACCCCGGCTGGGGGCGGATAAAGGGCGAGGCCCAGATCGCCAAGAGCAGGGTGAGGTTCATCGCCCCGCCTGGGACGAGCGCAAGAGCTCAGACTGCACCTTGGCGTTGTAGACGAGCTGGCTGAGCTGGCGGTAGAGGTCTTCAGAGAGGTGCTCCGAGGCCGTCTCTGGCAAGACCCGATCCTCCTCCTCACGGACGATGTAGTTCATCGCCGTGTTGCCGGCCCAGGCGCCGAGGCCGACGTAACGCACGACCCGGCCCTGGAGTGAGGCCTCGGCGAGCAAGAAGCCGTCGGCGTCCCGCACCACGACGTCTTGGGCGAAGGACTGCTCGGTCATCGCGGGGATGAGGGAGTAGGAGGCGTAACAGGCCGCCCAGCGCAGAGGGTCGTTCGAGGCGCTGAGCTCCCGCGCCCGCAGCTCTACGGTGAGGTGGGTGCGCAGCTCCGCGGAGGGTGGCTCCGAGGGGGGCTGGGCGCCGAGCACGAGGCTCACCTGGGCGCCCTGGAGCTCAAAGAGCGCCCCGACCTTGCTGCAGAGGGACCCGGCCTCTTGGATGCTCAACAGCTCGCCAGAGAAGCAGCGCACCGTGAGGCCAACGCCGACGAGGTTCTGGGCGTAGGGGTCCACGATGACGGGCTGCTGGAGGCCGACGAGGGGCTGGTAGACGTAGACGCAGCCCGGCGCGCCGAGCGCGACGCCGACGAGGAGCAGCCAGGGGCGTGGTCGTAACGACCAGATGTCAACCTCCTACGTCAGCGTCATGAGGAACGGCGTCAGCGTCGGGAGTATACCTGGGCTCCCGGGGGCTCGCTACGGGGCGAGGCCAAGCTAACGGTAGCCGCGGGCCTGGAGCGTGAACAGGTGGGCGTACCGTCCGCCCAAGGCCATCAGGGTGTCGTGGTCGCCGAGCTCGATGAGCCGCCCGCCGTGCAGCACGGCGACGCGGTCGGCCATGCGCACCGTGGAGAAGCGGTGGGAGATGAGCAGGCAGATGCGGCCTTGGGCGCGCTCCCGGAGGCGCTCAAAGAGCAGGGTCTCGGCCTCGGCGTCTACGGCCGCGGTGGGCTCATCGAGCACGAGCACGTCGGCGTCACGACGCATGAAGGCCCGCGAGAGCGCCACCTTCTGCCACTGCCCGCCGGAGAGCTCCCGGCCCTCGTTGAACCAGCGGCCGAGCTGGGTCTGGTAACCCTGGGGGAGCTTGGTGATCACCTCGTCGGCCATGCCGGCCTCGGCGGCCTCCCGCCAGCGGCCCTCGTCCTCCAGGTGGTTCACGTCGCCGACGCCGATGTTCTCCCCGGCGACGAGCTGGTAACGCACAAAGTCCTGAAAGATGACCCCGAGCCGGTCCCGCAGGGCGTGCAGGTCCCACTCCCGCACGTCGAGGCCGTCCACGAGCACTCGGCCCGAGGTCGGGGTGTAGAACCCGGCGAGGAGCTTGATGAGCGTGGTCTTCCCGGCGCCGTTCTCGCCGACCAGGGCCAAGGTCTCGCCGGGGCGGACGTGCAGGCTGAGGCCCTGAATCGCGGGTTCCGTGGAGCCAGGGTAGGTGAAGGTCACGTCGTCGAGGCGCAGGCCGTCCGCCGGGGCGGGCCCGGTCGTGGCGCCGCCCTCACGCTCCCGCGGGGCCTCGTCCAGAAACTCGAAGAGGTTCGTGAGGTAGAGGTTGTCCTCGACGAGCTTGCCGATGGACGACAAGGCGCTCGTGATCGCCGACTGCCCCTGCTTAAACACCAGGAGCCCCATGGTCATCTCACCGAGGGTGAAGCGCCCCAGGATCGCCTGGGTGACGAGCCAGGCGTAGGTGAGGTAGAGCGCGAGCACCGAGAGCGCCGAGAGGCCCCCGGCCCAGGTCGCTCGGCGGATGGTCAGCGCGCGGTCTTCAGCGAAGAGCTTGTCGAAGATGGCCTGGTAACGCCCCAAGAGCAGCGGCCCGAGCTGAAAGAGCTTCACCTCTTTGGCGTAGTCGTCCCGGGCGAGCACCGTCTCTAACCAGGCCTGCTGGCGGACCTCTGGGGTGCGCCAAGAGAGCAAGCGGAACGCCGCCTGAGAGAAGCGGGTCTCGGCGATAAACGCGGGCAAGGCGGCGATAAACAGCGCGAGCACGGCCAAGGGCGCGAGGCCCCACAAGAGGCCGCCGAAGGTGATGAGGCTCACGAAGCTCTGGGCGAGGCCAAACAGCCGCGTGACCAAGGCCAAGGGGCGAGAGCTCGCCTCCCGGCGGGCCCGGGTCATCTTGTCGTAGAGCCGGGCGTCCTCGAAGGAGGCAAGCGGCATCTCGACGGCGCGGGCGAGGATGAGGGTGTTCACCCGCTGGCCGAGGCGGGCCCGGAGGAGCTGCTCGTTGACGCCGAGCCCCCGCTGCACGGCGGAGGTGCCGAGCACCAGGGCGCCTTCAGCGAGCACCCACCAGAGCGCGCTCTGGGTGACCAAGGCGCCGCCCCCGGCCGCCGCCGCGGCGACGACCCCGTCGACGATGTGCTGGCTCACCCAGGCGATGGCGCCGGGGGACAGCCCGGCGAGGAGCGTGAGCCCGGTGAGCGTCCACAACGACGCGGGGCTCGTCTCGTACACCAAGGCCAAGGCGCGGAGCGAGGGCCGGGCCGCGTCGAGGCGCTCACGAAAGGAGCGGGGCTTGGCGGCGTTCTTCTCAGAGGTCTCGTCGGCGCGGCGCTGCTCAGGCATGCCAAGGGTTGCGCACGCCGAGGCCCGAGGGCAAGGCCCGTTGGCGAGGCCCTTCGCGCTCGCTCAGTCGATGTAGCCCAGGAGCTTGAGGGCCTCGAGCTGCTCGCTGCCGCCGAGCTCCATGGCGCTCATGAGGCGCTGCAGCTCGCCGTCCTGCACCAAGATCACCGCGCCCGGCGTGGCGGTGATGGTGCCCAGGCCCACCTTGAGGGTGCCGCCTTGGGCGGGGATCGGCGTCGGCTCGTCGAGCACCAAGGCGCCCAGGTTCTCCCAAGAGCCGGTCACGACGCCGATGACGCCGCGCCCGTAGGGGCCGGGCTTAAAGGTGAGGGTGAGGCCGTCGGGGGAGATCTCGACGGTGCCGACGTCTGTCGGCAGGTGCTTCGGGCGCTGGCCCCACTCGACGTTGGCGCGGCGGCGGCTGTCGGCCTCGGGGTCGATGATCTGGGCCTTCACGGGCTCGGTGAAGGTCATCGTGAAGCTCGGCGTGCCCGCGCCGACCTCGATGCGCAGCCCCGGCCCCGTCGGCCAGCCCGTCGCGTCGCCGAGGCGGGCGAGGCGGGCGTCGAGGGTGGCCCGGCTGGAGGTGGCGGCGAGGTTCTGCTGCTGGAGCGGGTCGGCGCGGAGGTCAAAGAGCTCCTCCTCACCGCTCCAGGTGTGCAGGATGTACATCTGGTCATCGGCGACGACGGCCCAGCGCTCGGTGTCGTACATCAGGTGGCCGATGGGCAGGGCCCGGGCCGTGAGCGAGGCGCGCAGCTCGGGGAGGGCCTCAGCCTGACCGGCGTCGAGGTAGGGGCGCAAGGAGACGCCGTTGGTCTTGGGGCGAATGTCCTCGGGGACCCCGGCGAGGTCGTAGACCGTCGCGGCGATGTCGACGAGGCCCACGGGCTCCTCGACGCGGTGCGGGCCGCCGCCCCAGCCCGTCGGCGGGCGCACCCACAGGACGGCGTGGGTGAGCTCGCTGTAGAGCGTGTGGTTGTGCTCGTAGCTGCCGTGCTCCCAGAACTCTTCGCCGTGGTCGGAGTGCAGCACGATGAGGGTCTCGCCGGGCAAGGTGAGCACCCAAGAGAAGAAGTCGGCGAGCTGCTCCGCGGTGTAACGCAGCTCCCCGTCGTAACGCGCCTGGAGCCAGGCCTTGTTGCCGTCGGTGAGCGTGTCCCCCATCGACACGATCTGCCAACGGTTCATCTCATCGACCAGCGGGCCGGGCTCCGTCTCGACGTAGCGGTTCTCGTAGAACGCCGGGGCGTCGTAGAAGGCGTGGGGGTCCATGATGTGCAAAAACATGAAGCTGTCGCGCTCACGGTTGGTGTGCAGCCAACCTTTGGCGCGCTCGATCTGCACGTCGGCCCCGACGGAGTTCTCGAAGATCCACCAGTCGAAGCCGTCGTTAAACCCGAAGCGGGGCACGAGGTGGATGTTCGCGGTGACCCCCGCCGTGGTGAAGCCCGCGTCCTTGAGCACCTGCCCCATGGTCGGGGCCTCCATGGCCTCAAAGGGGAAGTAGCCCGTCGTCGCCGTGCGGAAGCTGGGCCGGGTGCGCGGGGCCGGGGTCCAGGCGCGGTCAAAGATCACCGACTGGGCGGCGAACTCGTCCAGGGGCGTCGTGGTGTCCCGGCCATATCCGTGCTGGGTGAAGCTGGCGTAGCGCGCGGTGTCGATGCCGACGACGAGCACCCGGCGGGGCGGGCGCGTGGGCGCGCCGAAGATCCGGGGCTCGGCGACGAAGACCATGTCCCAGTCGGAGTCCCCGGTGCTCAGGGTCTCTAAGGTGAGGGTGACGGTCTTGCCGCCGAAACGTTTGAGGTCGATCTGGGCGTCGCGAAAGCCCGTCTCCGGCAGAGAGAAGGAGGTGATCTCGTCGCCGTCGATGAGCACACGCAGGCCCGCGCCGTCGCTCTCCGGGCCGTCGGAGAGCCCAAGCGGCACGAGCGCAAGGGCGAGGTCGAGGGTGGCGCCTTCGGGCAAGGTCAGGTTGTAGGACAAGGTCGTCGGCGCGGGCAAGAGCAGGCCCGGGCGGCTCTCGGGGCCGAGGGTCAGCTCGTAACGCACGAAGTCCGCGGGGCTCAGCCCGGCCTGGGTGACGTCCAGGCGCTTCACGAGGTCGCCGATGCGGTCCGCGCGGAGCGAGGGCCCGGCGCTCAGCTCGTCGGGGTCACGTTTGCTGGAGAGGTAGAGCTGGTCGTCATCAGCGCACCACACCCGCACGCCGGGGCGGGGCATACAGCGGTAAGGCAAGGCCTTGCCGTCCCAGACGATCTCTAGGCCCGCGGGCTGGGTGCTGTGGCGATTGCCCTGGAGCTTGACCGGGGAGTCGGTCACCCAGACGCCCGGGTTGTCGGAGACCTCGGTCCAGCCGGTGAGCGGCTGGTCACCGAGGCGCGCGGCGCCGTCGGGGACGGTCTTCGCGGGCAAGGTGAGGGTCGAGCTGCCGAGGAGCTCCGTGAGCCGCAGCGGCGCCCCAGCGCCGAGGGTGTGGAGCGTTGAGGCCGAGAGGGTCGGCGAGGCCTCCGGGAGGGGGTCGGGGCCGCATGAGATGAGCAAGGGCCAGAGGATCAGCACGCCGTGCGCTCCATCGCCGCGATCCGCGACGCGCCATCGGGGGTCGCCGCAAGGTATAACTCCTCCCGCGCCCTCCTGCGCCGGGGTTTGAGGCCCTGGCGGACCGCGGGGCACCACCCTGGAGCCAACATGACGAAGACCGCGCCGAAGTCGGGAAACCTGCCCATCACGCTGGCCACCTGGATGTATCTCCTCTCCGAGCGGGGCCACCAGCCCCAGGACCCCGAGCTGCGGGCCGCCTTAGAGTCCCTCTCGAACGGAGTGCAGCGCGAGACCTCCGACCTGGAGGGCCTCGGTCAGCAGCTCGTCGGCGCCGTGGCGCTCAAGGTCGGCGAGGACACCTCGTTTGAGGCCGTGCACCGCCTGGCCTTGTCCCTCTACGGCGAGGACCGCGTGGACTCCTCCTTGGGCGCGGGCAGCCGCGATCTGCGCGCCCGCAACGCCCGGCGTTACCAGTTCTCCCACAACCTCCCCTGGATCGCCTGCATCATCGACCGTTTCCCCGACGGCCAGGTCGGCGCGCATTGGGTCATGGTCGAGCAGGTCACCGACGTGGTGACCATCATGGACCCTTACCCCTGGGATGACGTCGACGAGGAGACCAGCATGCCCGTCGTCGACTTCATGGTGAAGTGGGAGCTCGCCGGGGCGAACTCCTTACGCCTGAGCTGAGTCAGACGGGCTGACCGGCGCCCTCGCCGTTCACCACCCGGTCGCGCCCCTCGGCCTTCGCCTGGTACAGCCGGGCGTCGGCCAGGGTGAAGAGGCCCTGGGCGCTCATCTCCGGGGTGAGGCTCGCGACCCCCAAGGACACCGTGACGCGCACGATCTCTTTGTCTGTGGGGATCTCCAAGGCGCTGACGGCGGCGCGGACCTGCTCGGCGAGGGCGGTGGCCCGCGCTAGGTCCAGGCCCGGCAGGAGCACGGCGAACTCTTCGCCGCCGATGCGGGCCACGGTGGCGTTCTCGCCGCAGGTCGTGAGCACGGCCTCGGAGACGGCCCGGAGGGTCTGATCGCCGACGGCGTGGCCGTGCTGGTCGTTGATCTGCTTGAAGTGGTCGAGGTCCAAGGCCAACATCGACAGGTCGAGGCCGCGGCGCCGGGCCGCGCTCAGCTCGGCGTGGAGCTGCACGTCGAGGTAACGGCGGTTCCAGGCCCCGGTGAGCGGGTCACGCACCGCCGAGTCGTAGAGCTCGACGGTGATCTTCTCCTCCAAGGCGTCGAGCCAGACGAACTTGAAGGTGACCGAGCCGCCGAGCGACAGGCGGTCGCCGTCCTTGAGCTGCCGGGGGAAGCGGGTGAGCAGCTCACGGTTGAGCGTCGTGCCGTTCGTGCTGCCCGCGTCGCAGACGCTCACCCCGCCCTCGTCGTCGACGTTGAGGATGGCGTGGGTGCGGGAGACGCCGTCCTCATCGACGGTGATGTCCCGGCTGTACGACCGGCCGACGGTGTGCCGCCCGGGCTTCAGGCGGTACACCCGCCCCACCTGGGGCCCGAGCAACATGACCAAGGCGGGCTGTCGGCGGGCGCTCTGGCTCGTCGTCAGCTTGGGCCTGCGCTGGATGAGGGTGTCCTGATCGTCGGGCATGCTCGTCTTGAGGGGCGGCCCGCGCGGCGCGCGGCGGGCGGCTCAGAGGGAGGGGGTGGGCATGGGCGCGGGCGTCTGGAGGTAGCGGTCGCGGAGCAGGGTCTGGCGGCTGACGAGGGGGATGGCCTCGCCGCCGATCCATAGCCCCTTCACCGTCGTCGAGAGCTCCAAGGGGTCGCCGCTCCAGAGCACGAGGTTGGCGCGGGAACCCGGCGTGATGACGCCGACGTCCGTGAGGCCGAAGACCCGCGCCGGGGTGGCGGTGAGTGCGGTGATGGCGGCGTCGTGGGGGAGGCCCTCCCGGACGGCGTTCCCGGCGTTCTGGCCGAGCACCCGGGCGTTGTGGAGCTGGCGGCTGGAGATCATCACCTCGACCCCGGCGGCGTGCAGGAGCGCGGCGTTGTCGGGGCGGGCCTCTCGGCTCGTGAACGACGACGGGCCGTAGTCCAGGGGATCGAGGATGACCGGCACCTTCGCCGCGGCGAGGGCCTCCGCCACGCGCCAGGCCTCGGCCCCGCCGAGGATGACGAGGCGAAGGCGCTCCTCTTGGGCGAAGCGCAACAAGGCCTCGATGTCGGCGGCGCGGTCGGCGGTGACCACGAGGGGGAGCTCACCCCGCAGCACGGGCTGTAAGGCGTCCAGGTCTCGGGGCGAGCTGTCGTAGGGCCGGGCGCGGTTCTGCTCCCAGGCGGCGCGGCTCTTGCCGTAGCTGCGCGCCTCCTCCAACAGCGCCCGCAGCTCATAGAGCGCGACGGGCAGATCCTCGTCGGGGGACCACACCATCGCC